>JBFHQA010000018.1:0-29272 GCA_041592455.1 Thiobacillus sp.
ACCGCCAGCACCATGTAGATGACGACGATCGTGAACAGCAGCAACAGCGGCAGCTGCACCGTCGACTCCTGGAATTTCTGCGCCGACCCGGTGAACTCGAGTGCGACGTCGGCCGGCACCACCTCGCGCGCCGCATCGTAGGCGGCGGCCAGCGCGGCGTCGAGCGAGGCGCCGGGCGCCAGGTTGAACGACAGCGTGACGGCGGGCTGCTGGCCGTAGTGCTGGATCGATATCGGCCCCACGCCCGCGTCCACCCGGGCCACCGCATCGAGGCGCGTCAGCGCGCCCGACGCGGTGCGCAAGGGCAATTGCCCGATCACGGCAGGACTCAGCTGCGCCTCGGGCAGCACCTTGATGCTGACCACGTACTGGTCGCTTGCGCCGTAGATCTCGCTGATGCGCCGTCCACCCAGCGCGTTGTACAGGGTCTGCTGCACCTGCTGCGAGGTCACGCCGAGGCGCGCGGCGGCAATCGGGTCGAGGCTGACGCGCAGCTCGGGGTTGCGCAATTCGAGGTCGCTGCTGATGTCGTCGATCAGCGGCACGGACTCGAGCCGCTTCTCGACGACGGCCGCAGCCGCCTTCAGCGCCTCGAAGTTGCCCGAGGTCAGCGTCAGCTGGTAATCGCTGCTGGAGATCAGCGAACCCACGTTGATCGAAGCCGGGTTCTGGAACGAAATACTGACCCCGACGACCTTACGGGTGGCCGCCTTCAGTTCGTCGATCACCGCATCGGCGCCGGGGCGCGAATCGCGTGGCGCCAGACGGATGACGAGTCGCCCCGAATTCGAACCGGAGATGCCGCCGCCGCGCTGGCCGGCGCTCGACATCAGTCCGGCCACGGCGGGATGCGCCTGCACGATGCCGGCGATGCGCTGCTGCCGCCTGCTCAGTTCCTCGAACGGAATGCCCTCCGGGTACTGGATGCTCGCGAAGATCATGCCGGAATCGACGCGCGGGATGAAACCCTGCTTGACCTGGCCGGCCAGCCACAGCATGGCGACCAGCACCGCCAGCGACAGCGACAGCATGGCGCCGCGGTGGCGCATGCTGGCACGCAGGGTCGCACCATAAAAATCACGGAAACGGTTGAAGCCGGCATCGAACCAGCGCGACAGCGGATTGTTGAGCGGCTCGCTCACCAGCCCGCGCGCACACAGCATCGGCGTCAGCGTCAGCGCCACCACGCCGGACAGCAAGACCGCCACGCCGATGCTGACGGCGAACTCCTGGAACAGGCGGCCGATCATGCCGCCGAGGAACAGGATCGGCAGGAACACCGCGGCCAGCGAGACCGTCATCGACAGCACGGTGAAGCCGATTTCCTGCGCACCGTCGAGCGCGGCCTGCATGCGGTCCTTGCCCATTTCCAGATGGCGCGCGATGTTCTCGATCACCACCACGGCATCGTCGACCACGAAGCCGATCGCCAGCGTGATCGCCATCAGCGACAGGTTGTTGAGGCTGTAGCCGGCCAGGTACATGAAGCCGAAGGTGCCGAGCAGCGAGCTGGGCAGCACCAGCGCGGCGATCAGCGTGGCGCGCAGGTTGTGCAGAAAGGCGAAGATGACGAGGATGACCAGCACGAGCGCGAGGATCAGCGTGAAGTTGACCTCGTGCAGCGACGCCTTGACGAACTGCGAGCGGTCGAAATGCACCTGCAGTCGCACGCCGTCCGGCAGCTCCGACTCGATCTGCGGCAGCATGGCGCGGATGCGGTCGGCCACCTCGACCGTGTTCGCACCCGGCTGGCGCTGCACCGCGAGCACGATGGCGCGGGTGCCGTTGTACCAGGTCTTGCGCTTGTCGTCCTCGACGCTGTCCTCGGCGCGGCCCAGGTCCTTCAGCCGCAGCGCCGCGCCGTCGTGGTAGGCCACGATGATGTCGCCGAAATCGGCGGCGTTGGCGAGCGCCACCGGCGCCTTGACCGTGTAGGCGCGCGTGGCGCCGTCGAGGGTGCCGGACGGCAGGTTGGCGTTGGCCGACTGCACCGCCGTGATCACGTCGGCAAAGGTCAGCCCGCGCTGCTGCAATTTGGCGGGGTCGAGGTAGAGGCGCAAGGCATATTTCTGCGAGCCGTAGACCAGCACCTGCGCCACGCCGGACAGGCTCGACAGCCGCTGCGCCACGCGCGAATCGGCCACCGCGTCGAGCTCGGTCAGCGGCAGCCGCTCGGCCGACAACGCCAGATAAAGGATGGGGGAATCGGCCGGGTTGATCTTCCTCAGCTGCGGCGGATCCATGCCCTGGGGCAGGTTGCGCGCGGCCTGCGCGATGGCGGTCTGCACGTCCTGCGCGGCGGCATCGATGTCGCGCCCGAGCTCGAACTGCAGCGTAATGTTGGTCGAGCCCTGGCCCGACTGCGAGCTCATCGACTCGATCCCGGCCACGGTGGCGAGTTGCCGCTCGAGCGGGGTCGCCACGGTATTGCCCATGGTTTCGGGATTGGCACCGGGCAGGGAGGCCGACACGCGCAGCGTGGGGAAATCCACCTGTGGCAGGTCGTTGACCGGCAGCTGCAGGTAGGCGATCGCGCCGAACAATGCCATCGCCAGCACCAGCATCAGCGTGGCGACGGGGCGCCGGATGAACAGCCGCGACAGGTTCATGGGCGCGGCGCGGCTCCGGGCGCCTTCTCGCCGGCGAGCTTGACCGCGCCGCCCGCCTTGAGACGCTGCGGAATCTCGGTCACCACCGGCTCGCCCGCGCGCAGGTTGCCTTCCACCACCTGCTCGCCGTCGAGGCTGCGGACCAGCTTCACCGTCTCCGTCACGGCACGACCGTCGCGCACCACATAGACGTAAGCGCCGTCCTGCGCATGCTGCAGCGCCGACTCCGGCACCACCTTGGCATTCGGCTCGACCCCCAGCAGCAGACGCACGCGCACGCCCTGGCCCGACAGCATCGCAGGCGGCGCACCTGCCAGCCTCAGCTTGATCGGCACGGCGCCTGTCGTCGGATCGACCTGCGCGTCGACGAATACCAGTTCGCCCTGTGCACGCACGCTGGTGTCCGCCGCATCGGCAATCTCGGCCGTCACCTTGCCTGCGGCGCGGGCCTCGGCCACGTGCGGCCAGTCCTGCTGCGCGATGCTGGCGCGCACGTCGAGCGTACCGCCCCCCAGCAAGGTCGTCAGCGGCTCGCCGCCCGCCTGCACCAGGCTGCCCACGCGCACGCTGATGCGGCCGACCCGGCCGTCGATCGGCGCGCGGATCTGTGCGTAGTGCGCATCGAGCTGCGCCGCCTCGAGCTCCGCCCTCGCGGTGCCGGCGCGCGCCCGCGCCGCCTCCAGCGCCAGCCTGGCGTCGTCGAACTCCTGGCGGCTGATATAACCCGACTGCATCAGCGGGCTCAGGCGCTCGATTTTTCGTTCCGCCTCGACGGTCTCGGCCCGGGCGCCGGCGAGCGCGGCCTGGCTCTGCGCCATGCGCGCCTGGGCGGGCCGGGCGTCCAGGCTGAACAGCAGTTGACCGGCACGCACGGCATCGCCTTCCTGCACATGCTGCCGGGTCACGGTGCCGCCGACCTGCGAAACGATCGCTACCTGCTGTGCGGCTTCCAGCGTGCCGGGCAGGTCGATTACCCGCGGAAAGTCCCGTACCGTCACCGGCACGGTCCTGACGCTCAGCGCGCGATCACCGCCGCGCTTCCTGTCGTCGCCTGCCTCCTGGTGCTGGATGCGATAGGCCACGCCGGCGACGGTCGCCAGCACGATGAGGATGACAAGAATGCGCAGTTTCATGGCGGACTCGCCCTGGTGGGTGCGGCGGGCAGACGGCCCAGCGCGTGGTTCAAACGGGAAAAGGCCGCCAGCCAGTCGATGTCGGCCTGGGCTGCGGCCTGACGCGCACGCGCCAGGTCGGCCTGCGCGGTCAACAGTTCGAGCAGGCTGCCGACGCCGGCGGCATAGCGCGCCTCGGCGGCACGCGCCGACTCGCTGGCGCTGTCGAACTGAATGCCGATGCTTTCGCGCTGCGCCTGCGCATGTCGCACGTCGTGATACGCCTCGGTCACGCCGAGGGCCACCCGTCCCTGCTGGCCGGCTACGTCGGCCTGCAGGCGCTCGGCATCGCGGCTGGCGGCGCGCGACTGCGCGGCCAGCCGCCCGCCATCGAACAGCGGGACCGACACGTTGACGCCGATGCTGTAGGTGCTCGAAGGCGTGCGCTCGTCTTCCAGGAAAAAGGTGCGCCCGGTATTGGCGGCCAGCGACAGGCTCGGCCAGCGCGCCGCCTGCGCCCGCTCGGCCTCGGCGCGCGCGCTCGCGGCAGCAGCCTGGAGCGCCTGCAGGTCGGGACGCTGGCGCCGGGCCTCGTCCAGCAGATCGGCCAGCACGGTGCTGGCTTCAAGCGGGGTCGGCAAGGCGGGCGCCCAGTCGAGCGCGATGGCCTGGATTTGCGGAATGCCCGCAGCCTGCTTCAGCGCCGCCTCGGCCTTGGCCAGGTCGCGCCCGGCGGCCTGCCGGGCGATGGACGCTTCGGCCAGCGCCGCGCGCGCGCGCAACTGGTCGGCGCGCGCCGCGAGCCCGCCCTGGAAGCGGACGTTGACGGCGTCGAGGCTGGCCTGCAGGGCCCGCTCCTGCTCGCCGTGCGCCTGCTCCTGCGCGCGCGCGGACCGCACCGACAAGGTCGCGGCCTCGACTTCGGCGATGATGTCCTGCAACACGCGGTTGCCCGACAGCAAAGCGGCGATCAACTGGTAGCGCTGGGCTTCGACACCGGCGGCGCGCGCGCCGAAATCGTAGATCACGTACGAAAGACCGAGGCTGGGGCCATAGCGGTGCAGCGTGGGCACCGATGCGCCCGAACTCGTGAGCGCGCGATTGCGGGTGAAGTTGAACTGCCCGGTCAGCGTCGGCCAGCGGGCGGCCTGTTCCGCGTCCAGGCGCGCCGCCTCGGCCTGGATGCCGAGCCAGGCCGCGCGCGACTCGGGACGCTCGCGCAGGGCATGCTCGGTGAGCGAGGCCAGGCTGTCGAAGCGAAGCGCATCCGATGGCACCGGCGCCGCGGGGACCAGATCAGGCAAGGTCTCCATGCGCAGCCAGAATGCGCCCGGGCGGTCCGGCAGGTCGAGCGAAGCCGCATGACCCGTCAACGGCCATAGTGTCGCGCCCATCAGGAAGATACGCAGACAGGATTTCACGGTGTCGATTCTAATCGAAGCCCGTGTGCATTCCGGGTGGCGCCGGTCACAGCTCGAAAAACAGGTAGACCATCAACACGAGTCCCAGCAGCATGACCACCCCATTAGCCACGATGCCCGACCCGGTGCAGACATGCTCGGGAATGTCGGCCGGTTTCAGCGCGGCCAGCACGCGCCGGTATTGCACAATGGAAAACCCGACCACGCCCACAGCCAGCCCGATGAAAGCGATGCCGATCCAGAACGACAGGTCGCGACCGGCATGTCCTGGCAACTGGCGCATCATGTGTACGAACAAGCCGAATCGCTCGACCACGAATCCGAATGCCATCAGCGTGAGGCCGGTCCGGTTCCATGCCAGCAGGGTGCGCTCGGCAGCAAAGAAGACGCGCGGGTCGCCGGGATCAGGCATCAGACGGCCTCCACCTCTTCCGGCAAGCTGGCTTTCAGGGTCTCGGCCAACCGCTCGAAGGTTTCGGGAAACGGCGCGCGCTTGCGCCACGCGAGGCCGATGGTTCGGCCCGGCACCGGGGCCTTGAAGGGCCGGATCTCGACCGACTTCTTGTTGATGCGCGGCCCGGCGTCGACCGCCAACGCGGGCAGCAAGGTCATGCCCAACCCCATGCCGACCATCTGGCGCAGGGTTTCGAGGCTGGTGGCTCGGACCTCTTCACGGCCTTTCGAATTCGCCCCGCAGACATCGAGCGCCTGGTCTCTGAGGCAGTGGCCTTCGTCGAGCAGCAACAGCTTCTGGTCCATGATGTCGGGCACCTTGAGCACATCCTGTTTGGCCAGCGCATGCCCGGCAGGGAAGGCGGCCAGGAAGGGTTCGTAGAATAGCGGCTCGACGCGCAGGTTCTCGTCGTCGACGGGCAGGGCCAGCAAGCCGGCATCGAGCTTGCCGTCGGCGAGATGCTCGAGGATCTGCGGCGTCATTTCCTCGCGCAGCAGCAGGCGCAGGCCGGGATGCTTCTTGTGGATCAATTGCAGGGCATGCGGCAGGTAGTATGGGCCCAGGGTCGGAATGACGCCGAGACGCAGGGTGCGATCCATCGGATCCTGCGCGTGCTTCGCCAGTTCCTTGATGCGCTCGGACTCCTCGACGATGTTGCGGGCGGCCTGCAGGATTTCACGGCCGATCGGCGTCGGCGTCACGCGCTTGAGGCTGCGGTCGAACAGCGTCACGCCGAGGAATTCCTCCAGCTTCTTCAACTGGGTCGATAGCGTCGACTGGGTGATGTGGCACGCCTCGGCGGCCCGCCCGAAATGGCCGTGATCGGCCAGCGCCACCAGGTATTTAAGCTCTTGAAGCGTCATGGCAACTCGTTCGATTTTATCAATCGTTTCATTCTAGACTATTCATTGGCCGAGCCTTCGAACATGGTCTTAAATGTAAGCACTTCAATTCGAATCGAACAACGAAAGGAGACAGCCATGAGCGAAAGCAAATGCCCGTTTGTGCACAAGGCCGGAAGCGGTACGTCGAATTACCAGTGGTGGCCGAAACAGCTGCACCTCGAAATCCTGCATCAACATACCCCCGAGTCCAGCCCGATGGACGCGGACTTCAATTACGCCGAAGCATTCAAGACACTAGACCTCGCGGCGGTCAAGAAGGACCTCACCGCCGTCATGACCGATTCGCAGGACTGGTGGCCGGCGGACTACGGCCACTACGGCCCCTTTTTCATCCGCATGGCCTGGCACAGTGCCGGCACCTACCGCACCGGTGACGGACGCGGCGGCGCCGGGCACGGCAACCAGCGGTTTGCCCCCCTCAACAGCTGGCCCGACAACGTCAACCTCGACAAGGCGCGCCGGCTGCTGTGGCCGATCAAGCAGAAATACGGCCGCAAGATCTCCTGGGCCGACCTGATGATTCTCGCCGGCAACGTCGCGATGGAATCGATGGGCTTCAAGACCTTCGGTTTCGGCGGCGGGCGCGAGGACATCTGGGCGCCGGAAATCGACGTCTACTGGGGCAACGAACAGACGTGGCTGGACGACAAGGCGCGCTACTCCGGCGAACGTGATCTCGAAAACCCGCTGGCTGCCGTGCAGATGGGCCTGATCTATGTCAATCCGGAAGGCCCCGGCGGCAATCCGGACCCGGTCGCGTCGGGCCGCGACGTGCGCGAGACGTTCGCCCGCATGGCGATGAACGACGAAGAGACGGTGGCGCTCACCTGCGGTGGCCACACCTTCGGCAAGGCCCACGGCGCCGGCCCGGCCACGCATGTGGGGCCGGAGCCCGAGGCGGCCGGACTCGCCGAGCAGGGCCTCGGCTGGAAGAGCAGCTACAAGAGCGGCAAGGGCGGCGACCAGATCGGCAGCGGCCTGGAAGGTTCGTGGACGCCGACGCCGATCCAGTGGGACATGAGCTATCTCGACATGCTGTTCGGCAACGAATGGGAACTGAGCAAGAGCCCGGCGGGGGCCAACCAGTGGACGCCGAAGCAGGCGACCGACAGCAACCAGGCGCCGGCCGCGCACGATGCCTCGAAGAAGGTGCCGATCATCATGACCGCTGCGGACATGGCGATGCGCATGGACCCGGCCTATGAAAAGATCGCGCGCCGCTTCCACCAGAATCCCGACGAATTCGCCGACGCCTTCGCACGCGCCTGGTTCAAGCTGACCCACCGCGACATGGGACCGAAGTCGCGCTATCTCGGCCCCGAAGTGCCGGCGGAAGACCTGATCTGGCAGGACCCGATCCCGGCCGTCGACCACAAGCTGGTCGACGACAAGGACGTTGTCGCGCTGAAGAAACAGGTGCTGGCGTCCGGCCTCGGCATCCCCGAACTGGTCTCGACCGCCTGGGCCTCGGCATCGACCTTCCGCGGCTCAGACAAGCGCGGCGGCGCCAACGGCGCGCGCATTCGTCTGGCGCCGCAAAAGGACTGGGAAGCCAACCAGCCCGAACAGCTGGCCAAGGTTCTGAAGACGCTCGAAGGCATCCAGGCCGGGTTCAACCAGTCGGCCGGCGGTGGCAAGAAAATCTCGCTTGCCGACCTGATCGTGCTGGCCGGATGCGCCGCGGTCGAAGCAGCCGCCGGCGAAGCGGGCCAGTCTGTCACGGTGCCGTTCACGCCGGGCCGCATGGATGCCTCGCAGGAGCAGACCGACGTCGAGTCCTTCGCCGTGCTGGAGCCGATCGCCGACGGCTTCCGCAACTACGAGAAGGGCAAGTACACGGTCTCGGCCGAGGAACTGCTGCTCGACAAGGCGCAACTGCTCACGCTCACCGCGCCCGAGATGACGGTGCTGGTCGGCGGCATGCGCGCGCTGAATGCGAATGCGGGGCAGTCCCGGCATGGGGTGTTCACGCAGCGTCCAGGCGTGCTGACCAACGACTTCTTCGTCAACCTGCTCGACATGGGTACGACTTGGAAGCCGGTCTCGAAGGACGAAGACGTGTTCGAAGGTAGCGACCGCAAGTCCGGCGAGACAAAATGGACCGGCACGCGCGTCGACCTGGTCTTCGGCTCGAATTCGCAACTGCGCGCCCTGGCCGAGGAATATGCCTGCGCCGACGCCGGTGGAAAATTCGTCCGCGATTTCGTCGCGGCCTGGACCAAGGTGATGAACCTGGATCGCTTCGATCTCGCCTGAGAGATCCCTCCCCGCCTCGACCGAGGCGGGGAGGCGTGCGTCCATCACGAACCATGAGATTCAAACCATGAAGGCGATATTGATCAACCCCGAGAACCGTTCCATCGATGCCATCGACATCACTGGCCGCGAAGACCTCGTCAGGCTGATCGGTTTCGACACACTCGAATCCGATGCGGTCGGCACCGCAGGCGACCGCCTGTTTTTCGACGAGGAATGCTTCCTGCGCGGCACAACCGGCCGCTTCCAGATCGACTCGATCATCCCGGTGTCCGGCAAGGCCGTGATCGTCGGATCGGATGAAGACGGCAGCGCGTTGCGCGACGCGGTCACGCCCGTCGAAGACCTGCGCAGCCGCATCAAGTATCTCTAGGCGACCGCCCGCCGAATCGACAACGCACGCTAGCGCGGCGATTCAGGCGCCTGCATCCATTCCGCCTCGGTCCGGGGCTCCGGCGACGGCGCCAAGGCCAGTGCATAGATGCGCTGCAGGTCTTCCTCGCTGACATCGACGAAGGTGTCGATCTGGCTCAGGGCATAGACCAGCCTGCTGTGCGAAATCATGCGTTCCGGGGTCGGCTGGTCGTTCGCTTTCGCCTGGCGATCCCAGCACTGCGGGTAGCGCCGCCAAGCGAAGGGATAGTTGAACAGCACGGCCACCGCCAGCAGCACGACGACGTTCAGCAGCACCGGACTCAACACATAGCCGAATCCCAGCGCGTGCACGGTCTCGCCGCCCAACACGGCGTACAGCGCCGTGGCCCCGCCCGGCGGGTGCAGGCAGCGCAGGCCGTACATGACCGCGATCGACAGCGCCACCGCAAGCGAGGCGGCCAGCATGGGTTCGGCATCCAGCCAGCGCGCACACGCCACGCCGATCAAGGCCGATACCAGATGGCCGCCGAATACCGGCCACGGCTGCGACAGCGCACCATGCGGCGCGGCGAACAGCAGCACGGCCGACGCCCCCATCGACGCAATGGCCAGCACGCCGCCGTGCCCGTCCAGCCAGAAGTGACCCACCCACAGCACCGCGAGGATGCCCAGCAAGCCGCCGACTGCGGAAATCCAGTGCTCGCGCTCCGAGACTGTGTACGCCAGCCTGCGCATCGGCTCAGCCGGTGCTCCAGTTGCGCGGCCGGCGCATGCCAGCGATCTTGCAGGCCTGCTTCACATAGCCGTAGGGAAACAGCACGAACAGCCTTTTTTGCGCGTCCCGCCCCACCCGTTCGGCCAGGTGACGGATCGCGAAGCGGGCGTCGGCGGCAACCTGGTGCTCGTCGTAATAATCGCGCATGAACCGAACCACATCCCAGTGCTCGTCGGTCATCGCGATGTTCTCGCCCTGCGCCAGGGCCAGGGCCACGTCTTCGCTCCAGTCGCCGGGTTCGACCAGATAGCCCTCGGCATCGCGCTCGGGCATGCGGGTGTCACAGTCGGTTGCGTGTTCCATGGCAGGCTCCTCAGAAAATTCGACGTGCCCAGTGTAGGGATCTCGAATATATTTATCCAACGATAAATTCTGGTATCTAATATCGAAATATTCGATATTAGATACATCATGGACACCGAACTCGCCCGCACCTTCCTGACCGTGGCGGCCACCGGCAATTTCGTCGCCGCGGCCAGCCGCCTGCACGTCACGCAATCGACCGTGAGCGCGCGCATCCACACGCTGGAAACCACGCTGGGCGCGCGCCTGTTCCAGCGCGGCCGCAACGGCGCGGAACTGACCCCGTCCGGCAAGCGTTTCCTGCGCCATGCCAAGCACCTGGTGCGCACGGTCGAGCAGGCGCACCACGATGTCGGCCTGCCGCAAGGCTTTCGCGATGTGCTGACGCTGTCCGGACGGATTGCGGTATGGGAAGGTTTTCTGCCGCACTGGGTCGCCTGGATGCAGCAGGCTGCGCCGGATGTCTCGCTGCGCCTGGAAATCGGCTTCGAAGCCGACATCATGCAAGGCCTGATCGAAGGCACCGTCGACATCGGCGTGATGTACCCGCCGACGACCCGCTCAGGGCTGGTGGTGGAAGCGCTGTTCGACGAAACCCTGCTGCTGGTGACCAGCGATCTCGGGCGCGGCTGGCCCGACGCCGGCTACATCCACATCGACTGGGGGCCCGAGTTCCACGCCCAGTTCAGCGACCACTATCCCGAGGTCCCTCCGCCCGCGCTGGTCGCCAACATCGGCTGGCTGGGCGTGCAGCAATTGCTGACCTATGGCGGAAGCGGCTATTTCCCGCAACGTCTGGTGCGGCGCTACCTCGAGTCCGGGCAGTTGTGGCGTGTTCCGGATAGCCCCCAATTCAGGCTGACAGCCTACATGGTTTTTCCGCGTGACAGCGGCAGCAGCACACTCAAGAGCGCGCTCGACGGGCTGCGCACGCTGGCGCGCGAAGAACAAATGCGCAGCTGAACGAGGTGCCAGTTTACTCAGCTACGCTTGCGCTGGCTCAACAAACTGATGATCGATACCTCAGGCTCCGCCAGGTCGGCCAATGTATAGCGCCCCACATACTCCAGAAACTGCCGTTGCGCCTCGTGAAGTATTTTTTTCAACGTGCAGTTTTTATTGATCAGGCACACCGGATCGTCGCAATTGACCGGCGTCAGCGTCGCCTCCATCAACTCGATCACGCTGCGCAGGTTGATGGCATTCTTGGGCTGCTGCAGCCTGATGCCTCCATGTTGCCCTCGGCTCGAGTGAATCAGCCCCGCGCTCGCCAGCTTTTGAACGATCTTCATGATGTGGCTGCGCGACACATCGAAATTTTCAGCGATTTCCTGAACGGTTGACAGCCGATCCTCCGGCATCGAAGCCAGATAAATCAGTACCCGAAAAGCGTAGTCCGTGTGTTTGGTGAGCCGCATGCGCGCCGTCCTCCGTTTGCCTGCGGGTATTTTACTTGACTCTCAATATTTGATTCATCTAACATTCCTGTTTATTGATTCATATTACTTGCATTTTTGAAACACCCACCCCACCTTCAGGAGAAATCATGCTGTCCGCAGAAACACTGGCCACGATCAAGTCAACCGCCCCATTGCTCGCCGAGCAGGGCAAAGCCATTACCGACCTGTTTTACTCCAAGCTGTTCAGGCAGCATCCGGAATTGCAGCACATCTTCAACATGGCCAATCAGGCACAAGGCGAGCAATCCCGCGCACTGGCCGAGTCGGTATTCATGTACGCGACGCATATCGACGCGCTGCAGAATCTCGGCCCCATGGTCAGCCGAATCGCCCACAAGCACGCCAGCCTGCAGGTTGCACCGGAACATTACCCGGTCGTCGGAAAGTATTTGCTAGAGGCCATCCAGGACCATCTGGGACTGGAAGCCGACCATCCTGTTCTGGGGGCCTGGAGCGAAGCATATGGACAACTGGCCAGCATTTTCATCAAGACCGAAGAAGCCATCTATCGCCACAACGAAAACAAACCCGGTGGCTGGCGCGGCTTTCGCCCATTCATCATTCGCGACATCCGCGAGGAGGCAAGCGGCATCAAGTCGGTTTATCTGCAACCCGAGGATGGCCAGCCCATCGCCGGATTCGAACCCGGCCAATACCTCGGCATCAAGGTGAGGATTGCGGAGCACGAATACGACGAGATCCGCCAGTACTCGATATCGAACGCACCCGGAGAAGACCACTACCGGATCACGATCAAGGCAGAGGCGACCTCACCAAGCCAGGCAGGAAAAGTCTCCAACCATCTGCATGGCGCCCGACCAGGCGACCAGGTATGGCTGCAACCCCCGACCGGCGACTTCACCATCAAGCACCCGGACAGGAAACTGGCTCTGATTGCGGGCGGCGTAGGCATTACGCCCTTGCTGAGCATGCTGCTGCACCGGATCGCCAGCCGGGAGGGCGTGTCAGACCTGGTAGTGATCCATTGCTGCCGGGACGCGGCGCATCACGTGATGGCAGGGGAACTGCGCTGCCTCAGCGAACAGCACGGCTTCAGCTACTACGTCAGTTATGAAAGCGGCAGCGGCGCCGATCACCAGGGCTATCTGAACCCGGAGATCCTGTCGCAATGGCTCGGACAGCCGGACGCAGACGTGTATTTTTGCGGGCCCAAGCCTTTCATGGCTGCGCTCAACAGCCAGTTGCAGGACATGGGATATAGCGACAGCCAGTTGCACTACGAAGTGTTCGGTCCGAGCACCCGCCTGCAGCAGCATTGAAAACGGGGCGCCCGCAGGCGCCCCTCTCAGGGTTTTCTGGCCACCAGATCGATCAGCGCCGACATGCCGTGATGGTGGCTGCCTTCGCTGATCATCGATTCGTGCTCGCTGAGATGCAGGATGTCCCAGTCGCCGAACCAGTCTCGCAATAGATCCACCGTGTACATGTTTTCTGCGAGGGGCGGGCCGCCGGTGCCGTACTCGAGCTGCTTCGGCGTATAGCCTTGCAGGACCAGCACGCCACCCGGCTTGAGGCAGCGACGGATGCCGGCCATGATGCGGTCGCGCTCGGGCGGCGGGGCGAACTGGATGAAGATCGCGGCCACCAGGTCGTAGGCCGCCTCGGGCCAGTTCCAGTCGAGCGCGTCGGCCAGTTCGAATTCCAGTTCCACGCCACGCTCGGCGGCCAGCTTGCGCGCCTTGTCCAGCGCCACCGGCGACACGTCGATGGCATGCACGTTCGCCCCCTGCTCGGCCAGCCACACGCCGTTGCGGCCTTCGCCGTCGGCAATCGACAGCGCCCGCATGCCCGGCCGGATCAGCGCGGCCTGGCTCGCCAGAAACGCATTGGGATCGGTGCCGAAGATATAGTGATCGGCCGCGTAGCGTTCGTCCCAGAAGGTCGAACTCATGCTTACCGGGCGTTGGCGGCCAGCAGGCGTTCGAGCTGCGCGGCCGGCACCATGCCCGGCACCCGCTGGCCGTTGGCGAAGATGATCGTCGGCGTGCCCGACACTTTCAGCCTGGCGCCCAGCGCAATGGTTTCGTCGACCGGATTGGCGCACTGGCCATCGTTCCTGGGGATGCTTCCGGTGGTGATGTAGTCATCCCACGCCTTGTTGCGGTCGGGCGCGCACCAGATCTGCTTCGACGTCTGCACGGCCTTGGGATGCAGGCCTTCGATCGGATACAGGAACGTGTAGACGGTGATGTTGTCGACCTTGGCCAGTTCGGCCTCGAACTTGCGGCAGTAGGGGCAGTCGACGTCGGAGAACACGGCCAGCTTGCGGGAACCGTTGCCCTTGACGGTCTTCAGTGCGTAATTCAGCGGCAGCGTATCCCATTTCACGGCCTGCAACTGGTTCAGCCGCGCCTGGGTCAGGTTGCGGCGGTTTTTCAGGTCGATGACTTCACCTGCAAAGATGTAGTTCGCCTTGGCATCGGTGTAGACCAGTTGCCCGTCCAGATAGATTTCGTACAAGCCGCTGTAGGGCGTCTTCTGGATCGAGCTGATCTGCGCGCCGGGGAACTGCTTGGCGAGCGTCTTGCGGATCACCGTCTCACTGGCCTGGGCAGCCGTGGCAAACATCAGGCTTGCGGCCAGCGCAAGGGGAACGAATTTCATTGCACACTCCAGATTGAAATAAAAAGTTCAGGACATCGCTTCGCGAACCAGCGCCGATTTGAGCGGCGGCAACTGGTTGACGAGCTGCATGCCGGCGTTGCGCAGCCAGGCGGCATGCTCGTTCGCAAACACATGATGCAGGCCGTGCGTGACAGTCTGCATGCGCTGCACCGGCTCGGCCCGCTCGCGGGCGTAGGCTTGCAGCACGCGCACGTCGCCGCAACGGGCGTGGCGATGCTGCGACAGAACATCGACCAGCGTTTCGGCATCACCGAATCCCAGGTTCACGCCCTGGCCCGCCAGGGGATGCACGCCGTGCGCGGCATCGCCGACCAGCGCAACGCCTGGCGCCACCACCGACGCCACCCGGATCAGGCGCAGGGGGAACGCGGCGGCAGGTGTCAGCAAGCGCAGTTCACCGAGCCTGTCGTGGCCGGCCGTGCGCACCGTGTCGGCCAGCGCGGCCGGGTCGAGCGCGACCAGTTCGTCGGCGTGGGACGTTCGGGTAGACCACACCATCGACATGCGGTTCCCGACGGACGCGGCATCGCGTACCGGATCATGCCCGGCAAGCGGAAGCCAGGCGAGGATATCGCTGTCGAAGAACCACTGGAACGCGGTACCGCGATGCGGACGCTCGCATTCGAAATTGGCGACGACGCCGCTCTGCCCGTAGGGCGACAGGGTCGAGGCAAGCCCCGCCCATTCGCGGACGCGCGAGGCTGCCCCGTCGGCCCCGACGACCAGCTCGGCCTCCAGCACCGTGCCGTCTGCCATCGTCAGGCTGGAAACCGGCTCGCCCCAAGCGATCGACTCGATGGCGGCAGGGCAATGCAGCGCAACGTTGCCGTCGGCCTCGAGCGCCTGCCACAGCGCATGCTGCAGGCGGCCGCTTTCCAGGATCGTGGCCAGGTGCGACACGCCCGCCTCGTAGGCGTCAAGGCGGAGCCTGCCGGCGGCGTCGCCGGCCACGTCCATGCGAAACACCGGCTGGATGCGGGCGGCCTCCATGCTCTGCCAGGCCCCGATGCGCTCGAGGAAACGCTGGGCGGCGGGGCTGATCGCATAGATGCGGGTATCCCATATCTCGCTGGGCACGGCGGGCGGCTGGCGCTCGACCAGCGCGACCCGCAGCCCCTGGCGCCCCAGCGCCAGCGCGGCGGCGGCGCCGACCAGACCGGCTCCGACGACGACGACCTGATAGCGTTCATTGCTCATCCGCGTGCTCCGAATATCATGCGCCGCGCCACAAACGCCTTCAGCGGCGGAAACGCTTCCAGCGCCAAGAGGCCCAGTCCGCGCGCGTGGCGCAGCGGGCCGAGGTCGTTGGAGAACACGCGCACCAGAAAATCGGTGAAGCCGACGCCGCCGATCACGTCGACGCGGCGGCCGCGCGCGTAGGCCGCCAGCATGGCGGGGCCACCGAGTTCGTCTGCAGCCGTGTCGCCGCTCAGGCCGGCCAGTTCCCAGGCGTCGCGCAGGCCGATGTTGAATCCCTGCCCCGCCACGGGGTGGAGCGTTTGCGCGGCGTTGCCGATGCGCACCACGCGCGCGTCGGCTTCGCTGCCGGTGTAGGCGAGCTTCAACGGGAAGGTCTTGCGCGGGCTGGCCGACAGGAACCGCCCCTGCCTGCCGCCGAAGTGACGGTACAGAGCGGCCAGGAACTCGGCTTCGGACAGCGCCGCGATGCGCTGTGCGTCGTCGTGGCTGGCCGTCCACACCAGAGCGTATCGATCCGCCTTGGGCAGCAAGGCTGCCGGCCCCTCTGGCGTGAAGCGCTCGAAGGCCTGGTTGGCGTGCGGCAACTCGGTCTGCACTTCGCACACCACAGCCGTCTGGTCGTAGTCGCGCGCATATTTTGGTTCGGGTGCCGACTCGCCTCGGCCGCCATCGGCGACGACGACCATCGCCGCGCTCAGCGCATCACCGGTCGAGGTGTGCAGCGTCGCGTGCGCCGCAGCGGATTCGACCCGGTCGACCGCCACGCCGTATTCGACGGCGATGCCTGCATCGGCCAGGGCCTGCTTGAGGGCCTGGGTCAGGGTCGCGTAGGGCAGCACGTAGCCCAGCGCCGGCACCTTGACCTCTTCAGCCGACAGGCGCGCCACGCCGAGCGCGCCGCGCTGCGAGATGTGGATGCGGGTGATCGGCGTGACGCCTTCGAGTTGCGACCACACGCCCAGCCGCTCGAGGATCAGGCGCGAGCCGTAGGACAAGGCGAGCGTGCGCGTGTCGACGCGCGCATCGGCCGGCTGCGCCTCCAGCACGCGCGCCGCGATACCCTGCTGCTGCAGCGCCAGGGCGCATACCGCGCCGACCGGGCCGGCGCCGACGATCAGCACGCTGTTCATCCGTTCATCCACGCTTCGATCTCGTCGACCGTTTTTGGCGGGTTGGTCAGCACCTCGCACCCCGACTCGGTCACCGCCACGTCGTCCTCGATGCGGATGCCGATGTTCCAGAAGGCCTCGGGCACGTCGTCCGCCGGGCGGATGTAGAGGCCGGGCTCGACCGTCAGCGTCATGCCCGGCACCAGCGAGCGCCAGGCGCCGCCGAGCTTGTAATCGCCTGCGTCGTGCACGTCCAGTCCCAGCCAGTGGCCGGTCTTGTGCATGTAAAAGCGGTTGTAGCCGTTCGACTCGATCAGGCCGTCGACCTCGCCCTTGAGCAGCCCGAGGTCGACCATGCCCTGCGTTAGCACGCGCACCGCCGCCTCGTGCGGGCTGTTCCAGTGATTGCCCGGGCGTACCGCCTCGATCGCTGCCGTCTGCGCGGCCAGCACCAGTTCGTAGGCGTCCTTCTGCGCGGCCGAGAAACGGCCGTTGACCGGAAACGTGCGGGTGATGTCGGCCGCATAGCTGCCGAACTCGGCCGCGGCGTCGATCAGCAGCAGGTCGCCGTCGCGCAGCGGCTTGTTGTTGAACACGTAGTGCAGCACGCAGGCATTGGCGCCGCTGGCGACGATGGACGTATAGGCCGGCGCCTCGGCGCCGCCGCGGCGAAACGCGGACAGCAGCTCCGCCTCGATCTCGTATTCGTGGCCGCCCGGACGGGTCGCGCGCATGGCGGCGCGGTGCGCGCCGGTGGAGATGTCGGCGGCGCGGCGCATCAGGGCCAGTTCGTGGCCGTCCTTGACGAGCCGCATCTCGTCCAGCCAGATGCGCGCATCGACCATGCGGTGCGGCGCCTGCACGCCGGTGCGCGCCTTGGCGCGAACCGTGTTGAGCCAGCCCATCATCCGGGCGTCCCAGCTCATGTCGGTGCCGATGATGTAGGCCAGCAGCGGCTGGTCTTCCAGCAGCTTGGGGAGCTGCGCATCCAGGACATCGTAGGCCAGGGCCTCGTCGAAGGCGAACACCTCGCGGGCGGCGTCGGGGCCATAGCGGAAGCCGTCCCAGATTTCCCGTTCCTCGTTGCGTTCGCGGCAGAACAGGATCTGGCGCGGCGACTTGCCCGCGACCAGCACCACCACCGCCTCGGGCTCGTTGAAGCCGGTCAGCCAGTAGAAATAGCTGTCGTGGCGGTAGGGGTAGTGCGTGTCGCGGTTGCGCGGCACCTCGGGCGCGGTGGCGATGACCATCACCCCCTCGCCCATCTGTTCGATCACCCGCTCGCGTCGGGCCCGGTAAATGGCGGAATCAGGCTGCATGTTTCTGTTTCAGTTCCTCGTCCAGTGCGTTGAGGCGGGCCGGCGTGCCGACGTCTTCCCAGCGACCGGCAAAATGTTCGCCGCTGGCGCGCCCGGCATCGATCGCCTGCCGCAGCAGCGGCGCCAGCGGGGCCTTCACGCCCGCCGGCGTGTGGGCGAACAGCGCCCGGTGGTAGACGCCGATGCCGGAAAAGGTCAGCGGCGAATGGCGAGCAGCGGACGGCGCACCGTTCACGCGGCCGCCATCCAGCACAAAGTCGCCCTGCGGATGATGCGGCGGATTATTGACCAGCACCAGATGCGCCTGGTCGTGGCCCGCTGCGATCCGCGCCAGCGGCTCGGCCAGCCGGCTGAAGTCGAACTCGCAATAGATGTCGCCGTTAACCACCGGAAAGACCTCGCTTTCGATCAGGGGGAGCGCCGTGGCGATCCCGCCCGCGGTTTCCAGCGCGCTGCCTTCGCGCGAATACACGATCGACACGCCCAACTCGCGTCCGTTCCCCAGCGCCGCCTCGATCTTCTCGCCGAGGTGCGCATGGTTGATGACGATACGGTCGAAACCGGCCGCGCGCAGGCGCTCGATGTGCCAGACCAGAAGCGGCTTGCCGCCCACCGCCAGCAGCGGCTTGGGCGTGTGGTCGGTGAGCGGGCGCATGCGCTCGCCGCGTCCGGCGGCGAGAATCATGGCGACCTGGCTCAAAACGTGTACCCCGCCTGCGGCTGCCGGTCCTGCAAGGCATCCAGCAGGAACAACAGCGGCTTCAGCTCGTCGTAGCGCTCGCACACCTTGCGCAGGTAGTGCATCACCAGCGGCATGTCCTTGAGGTAGCCGTCCTTGCCGTCGCGGTGGTACAGCCGGGCAAAGATGCCGAGCACCTTGATGTGGCGCTGTGCGCCCATCCATTCGAAATCACGCCAGAATTCGCCGAAATCCTCGTGCACCGGCAGGCGGGCGGCGCGCGCCTTCTCCCAGTAGCGGATCACCCAGTCGAGCTGCTGCTCCTCGTCCCACTGGACGTAGGCGTCGCGATAGATCGAGGCCAGGTCGTAGGTGATGGGCCCGTACACCGCATCCTGGAAATCGAGGATGCCCGGGTTCGGGTCGGACACCATCAGGTTGCGCGAATGCCAGTCGCGGTGCACGTACACCTGGGGCTGGGCCAGGTTGTTGGCCAGCAGGCTCTCGAACACGCCGTTGAGGATGGCCGTCTGCTCGTCGTTCATGGTCACGCCGAGATGCTTCGCCACGTACCACTCGGGGAACAGCATCAGCTCACGCGTCAGCAGCGCGCGGTCGTATTCCGGCAGCACGCCGGGACGGCTGGCCTGCTGGATGCGGACCAGCGCGTCGTTCGAGGCCAGGTACAGCTCGCGCGCCGTGCCCAGGCTGAAGGCGGATTCGGACAGGGCCGACAGATAGGTGGTGTCGCCCAGGTCGGTCAGCAGCAGAAAGCCCTGCTCGAGGTCCTGCGCCATGACCCGGGGCACGTGGACGCCCGCATCGGCGAACAGCCTGGCGACCGCGACGAAGGGTCGGCAATCCTCATGCGCCGGCGGCGCGTCCATCACGATATAATCCTGGCCTTTGGCAGTGACACGAAAATAACGACGAAAGCTGGCGTCCGCCGATGCCGGGGCAATATCGAGTGAATCGCCCCCCAGTTGCCGGGCGGCCCACTCCTGTAATAATTGCAAACGTTCCACTGCCATGATGCTCCGAAATAAGCTGTTCCAATTAACCTTGACCGGATTTTACATCGCTTGACCTCCTTGCCCGGTGTTGCCCTTGTTGTGCTGTTGCTGACCGCCCGTGGCGCGGTTGCGAACGAGCTCGTGCTCAAAAAGGACCTGGAGCTGAAGGGCTCGGCGGTGGCCGGCAAGGAGGGCCCGCTTTTCCTGACGGCCGACCGCATCGAATCGACCGCGCCCAATGTCATCGAAGCCAGCGGCAACGTCGAAGCCCGCCAGGCCGGCCAGAACTTCTACGCCGACTGGCTGCGCTACGACACCACCCAGAGCATGGTCCATGCACGCGGCCAGGTTCGGCTGGAACAATCCAATCTGCTGGTGGAGGGCGATTCGCTCAGGCTCAATCTCGACGATTACAGCGGCGAGCTCACGCAGCCGGTTTACCACCTGATTGCCCAGCAAGGACGCGGCGAAGCCGAGCATATCGACTTCATCGACCAGAATCGCTACACCCTCAAGGATGCGACCTATACGACCTGCACGGCCGACAACGAAGACTGGTACCTGAAAGTCAACAACCTCGACCTCGACAAATCGCGCAACGTCGGCGTGGCACGCAACGCCACGCTGAGGTTCATGGGCGTACCCATCCTCTACACCCCGTGGATGGACTTTCCGCTCAACAACCAGCGCAAGACCGGCCTGCTCGCCCCGACCTTCGGGACCACCGAGCGCAGCGGTTTCGACCTGCTGGTGCCCTATTACTTCAACCTCGCGCCCAACTACGACGCCACCCTGTATCCGCGACTGCTGTCCAAGCGGGGCCTGCAGTTGGGTGGCGAATTCCGCTACATGCTGGGCGAGGCGCGCGGCGAAAACCGGCTCGAATACCTCAACGACGGCGATCTCGACCGTTCGCGCTGGAGCGTGTCGCTGCGCAACGAGTACCGGCTGGGCGAGAACACCCAGGCCGGCATGCACTTCAACCGGGTGTCCGATAACGACTATTTCCGCGACCTGTCCAACCTGATCGCAGCAACCTCGATCACCCACCTCAATCGCGAAGTCTGGGTAACGACCCAGCACGCCAGCTGGAACGCCGAGCTGCGCGCGCAAAGCTTCCAGACCCTGCAGGACTCCTCGTCACCCACCCTGATTGTCGAGCCTTACGCGCGCCTGCCGCACGCACGGCTGGGGATGAACCACTCGCTGCCCTACGGGCTCGAATTCCTGCTGGATTCTGAAGCGACCCGCTTCGCCCATCCCACCAAAACCGAAGGCACCCGTGTGCTGGCCTATCCCAGGATGCGCCTGCCGCTGACCAACTCGTTCGGCTTCCTGACGCCGCAACTCGGCTGGCACAGCAGCTATTACTCACTGGACAACCAGGCCACCACGCAAAACATCAAGCGCAACCTGCCGATCTTCAGCCTCGACAGCGGCATCACCTTCGACCGGCCCTTCCAGTTCGCGGGCCAGGACTACGAGCAGACGCTGGAGCCGCGCGTCTACTACGTGTATGCGCCCTATCGCAACCAGTCGTCGATCCCGGTGTTCGACACCAGCCAGCTGGATTTCAACTATGCGCAGATGTTCACCGAGAACCAGTTTGTCGGCGGCGACCGCATCAACGACGCCAACCAGCTGACGATCGCGGTCACCAGCCGCTTTACCGAAGAAGCGAGCGGACTGGAGCGCCTGCAGGTCACGCTGGGGCAGCGTTATTATTTCAGCGGCCAGCAGGTCACGTTGCCGGGCGTTTCAGCCCGCACCAGCAACTCGACCGACCTGCTCGCCGCAGTCAGCGGCCAGATCACGCGCAACTGGCGCATCGACACCGGCTGGCAGTTCGACACCCAGAACGGCACCACCATACGGCAGAATCTCGGTGCCTCGTATCGCCCCGGCCCCGGCCGCGCGCTGAACTTTGGCTACCGCTTCATCGACCAGACCACCGAACAGGTCGACGTGTCCGGACAGTGGCCGCTCGGCAAGCGCTGGTACGGCATGTTCCGCTACAACCATTCGTTCAAGGATGACAAACTGGTCGAGGGCCTGGCCGGCGTTGAATACAATGGCGGCTGCTGGGCGATTCGCGCCGTGTTCCAGCGCCTCGCCACCAAGGAAAACCAGTCGACCGATGCATTGTTCTTCCAGCTCGAATTGAACGGAATGGGCCGCATCGGCTCCAACCCGCTCGACGTTTTGAAACAAAGTGTTCCCGGATACAGGCCTAGCCATGACATTCTTCAAAATCCCTGACTGGCGCTGCCCGCACTGGCTGCTGGCACTGCTGATTGCCGCCTCGACCCTGCAGCCCGCCAGCGCGGCCGTGATCCCGCTCGATCATATCGTGGCGGTCGTCAACGACGAGGTCATCACGCGCCAGGAACTGTCCCGCCGCTACGCCGAAGTCACGCGCAGCCTGGCCCAGCAAAACACCCCGCTGCCCCCGCGCAACCTGCTCGAAAAACAGCTGCTCGAACGCATGATCACCGAGCTGGCCCTGCAGCAGCATGCCCGCAACACGGGTATACGCGTCGACCCCAGCCAGGTCGAACGCGCGCTGCAGCGCATCGCCGCCCAGAACAACCTCGACCTGGCCGGCCTGCAGGCCGCGCTCGAAAAGGACGGCATGAGCCTCGACGGCATGCGCACCACCATCCGCAACGAGATCCTCATCGCACGCGCACGCGAACGCGACGTCGACAACCGGCTGGCCGTCACCGACTCCGAAATCGAAGGCTACCTGCAAACCCAGGCACAGCAGGGCACGGAGACGGAATACAACTTCGCGCACATTCTGGTGACCGTGCCAGAGAACGCCTCGCCCGAGCAGATCCAGGCGCGCCAGGCCCGGGCCGAGGACCTGCTCGCCCAGCTCGACAAGGGGGCTGATTTCGGCCAGTTGTCCGCCAGCTATTCCGACGCGCCCAACGCCCTGCAGGGCGGCGCCTTCGGATGGCGCCCCAGCGGCAAGATCCCGACCCTGTTCGTCGACACGCTGAAATCCCTGCAGCCCGGCCAGGTGGCGCCGCTGCTGAAAAGCAGCAACGGGTTCCACATCCTCAAGCTCAACGACAAACGCGGCCTCGACGCCACGCTCAACGTCACCCAGACGCATGCGCGTCACATCCTCATCAAGACCAACGAGTTGACCTCCGAGGCAGACGCGCGCAACCGGTTGACCCAACTCAAGGAGCGCATCGACAACGGCGTCAAGTTCGACGAGCTGGCCCGCCTGCATTCCGAGGACGCCAGCGCGTCCAGGGGCGGCGACCTGGGATGGATCAACCCCGGCGACACGGTGCCCGACTTCGAGAAGGCGATGGACGCGCTGAAGCCGGGCGAGGTCAGCGCGCCGACCCAGTCTCCCTTCGGCTGGCACCTGATCCAGGTGCTGGAGCGCCGCAATCAGGACGTGACGCAGGAACGCCAGAAGCTGCTGGCGCGCCAGGCCATCCGCGAGCGCAAGTCGGAAGACGCCTTCCAGGACTGGGTCCGGCAGATCCGCGATTCGGCCTACGTCGAACTGCGCTCCATCGATTGAGCGCGCACGCGAGGCAAGTGAGACGGCCTTGACGCTGCCTGCCCTCGCCCTCACCGCAGGAGAGCCGGCCGGCGTCGGCCCCGACCTCTGCATCGCCCTGTCGCAGCAGCTGCTGCCTTGCCGCCTCACGGTGCTGGGTGATCTCGACGTGCTGCGTGCGCGCGCCGCCCAGCTCGGGCTGGCGGTCGAATTCATCCAGGGCGACGCCATTCCGGCCCACCGAACCGGCGCGCTGCATGTGCGCCACCTGCCCGTTGCCGTCCCGGTCACCCCGGGCGTGCTCGACGCGCACAACAGCGCCCATGTGCTGGCCCTGCTCGATGCGGCGCTCGAAGGCTGCATGAACGGCGCGTACCAGGCGGTCGTCACCGCGCCGGTCCACAAGGGCATCATCAACGACGCCGGCTTCGCCTTCACCGGCCACACCGAGTACCTGGCCGACCACAGCGGCACGCCCAGAGTCGTGATGATGCTGGCCGGGGGTGGCCTACGCGTGGCACTGGCCACCACTCACCTGCCCTTGCGCGAGGTCGCCGACGCCATCACCCCCGGGCTGCTCGACGAGGTCATCCGCATCCTGCACGCCGACCTCAAGAACAAATTCGGCCTGCCACGGCCGCGCATCGCCATCGCGGGATTGAACCCCCATGCAGGCGAATCCGGACATCTGGGGCGCGAGGAAATCGACATCATCGAGCCCGCGCTCGAGCGCCTGCGCGCCGAGGGCATGGACCTGATCGGACCGCTGCCAGCCGACACGCTGTTCTCGCGCATCCGCCACGATCCCTGCGACGCCGTGCTGGCCATGTATCACGACCAGGGCCTGCCCGTGCTCAAGTACGCCAGCTTCGGCGCCGGCGTCAACGTCACCCTCGGCCTGCCCTTCATCCGCACCTCGGTCGACCACGGCACCGCGCTCGACCTGGCCGGAACCGGCAAGGCCGAAGCCGGCAGCCTGCTCGCCGCCATCGAGATGGCTTTGGAGATGGTAAAGAGTCAGCGGTAAGCGGTGAGCGGAAAGCGCTCACCTTCACCCTGACCACTTACCACTCACCCCTTACCGCTTACCATTCACCACATGCACACCCCCCGCAAACGCTTCGGACAGAACTTCCTCATCGACGACGGCATCATTCATGCCATCGTCAACGCCATCCATCCGCAGGCTGGGGACGTCGTCGTCGAAATCGGTCCGGGCCTGGCTGCGCTGACCCGCCCCCTGCTGGAACGCCTGCCGCACATGCATGCCGTGGAGCTCGACCGCGACATCGTCGCGCGGCTTGAAAAGACCTGGCCGGCCGACCGTCTCACCGTGCATAGCTGCGATGCGCTCAAGTTCGATTTCGGCACGCTGGGCCAGGACCTGCGCATCATCGGCAACCTGCCCTACAACATTTCCACGCCGCTGCTGTTCCATCTGATGACATACGCCGCGCATATCCGCGACATGATCTTCATGCTGCAGAAAGAGGTCGTGGAGCGCATGGTGGCCGAACCGTCGACGCCGGACTACGGGCGGCTGACGATCATGCTGCAGCGCCGCTTTCACCTCGAATGGCTGCTCGACGTGCCGCCCACCGCCTTCAATCCGCCGCCCAAGGTCGACTCGGCGGTGGTGCGCCTGATCCCGAAAACTTCCGCTGAAATCGTGCCGCTCGACGAGGCGCTGTTTTCGAAGGTCGTCGCCGCGGCATTCTCGCAGCGACGCAAGACCCTGAAGAACACGCTCGGCAACCTGCTCAAGCCCGACGATTTCGCCGCGCTCGGCATCGATTCCGGCATGCGGGCCGAAGCGCTTCCGGTCTCGGCCTACGAGGCGATCACGCAACACCTGTCGCGCTGACCGCGCCTTCAGGCGCCCCCGCCTGGCGCCTGCTCCAACGCCGATTCGTCCTGGCCCCCTGCCTCAAGTATCGCCAGCGATTTCCGCTACTGATACAGGACAAGAACCAATCTCATGAGCAGTTCAGCCCAGGACGCCACCGTGCAGCCCTCTCCTCCCACGCTCGAACCCGAGATCGAGCGGGAACTGCTGCGCGCCTACATCGACAGCGCCAACGACGGCATCTTCGTCGTCTGCGACGAGATGAAATTTCATGTCGCCAATCCGGTGCTTGCCGAATGGATAGGCGTCAGCGAAGCCGACCTGACCGCTCATGGAAAGCGGCTTCCGATGACGGAATGCCTTGGCCTCGTCGAAGCCGAATCGCAATTTCGCCGGCATTTCCGAAGCGTGCTCGATGGCCAGACAACCCGGATCGAAATCCAGATTGCCCCGCCACGCGGCCAGGCGCGCTGGGTCGAAGTCAGCATGAGCCGCGTGCAACTGGAAGCCGGCGAACTGATCATCGGCATCATGCGGGACATCACAGAACGCAAGATGCTCGAAACCGCCTTGCAGCATCTCGCCAGCCACGATGACCTGACCGGCCTGATCAATCGGAGACAATTCCAGACGCGCCTGAAAGAACTGGTCGAGTCCGCACAAGCGGGCCAGGGACCGCATGCCCTGGTCTATATCGACCTGGACCAGTTCAAGGTCATCAACGATACCTGCGGCCACCAGGCGGGCGATGAACTCCTGCGGCAATTGGGCACACGCCTGAAGCAACTGGCCGAGACGGGCGACACGACCGCCCGCCTCGGCGGAGACGAATTCGGTATCCTGCTGAACGCGCGCTCGATCGATGCCGCCCGGGAAGCCGCGACGGCAATTTGCGACAGCATTGCCGGCCATCGGTTTGTGTGGGGCAACCGCAGCTTTGAGATCACCGCCAGCATCGGCGTATGTGCCATCGACCACACGACCCTGACGGCTGAAGACGCATTGAACGAGGCCGATGCGGCCTGCTATGTCGCCAAGGACCAGGGACGCAATCGGGTTCAGTTATATTTCGGAGGCACGGCCTGTTTGGGAAAACGCCAGGAAATGCAATGGGTATCCCGGCTGCAGCAGGCGCTCGATGAGAATCGCTTCCAGGTATGGCACCAGCACATCCACGACCTCAAACAGGCGCCCAATGTTCGCAAGGGGCATTTCGAGGCACTGCTGCGGTTGATCGACGAACAAGGGAACATCATCCCCCCTGCCCAGTTCTTCCCGGCTGCCGAGCGTTACGGCCTGATGCCGTCCATCGACCGCTGGGTCGTCCAGCATCTGCTGCTGGACGGAGGCGGCAACCGCCTGCTCAACGCATTGAGCCATTCGTCATCGACGCATTGCGCCATCAACCTGTCGGGGGCCAGCCTCAACGACGATCGTTTCCTGGAGTTTCTGGAAGACGCGCTGCGGCGCACCAGGCTGGACGGGACAAGCCTGTGCTTCGAAATCACCGAAACCATCGCAGTCAACAATTTCGAACGTGTGCGCGAGGTCATGCAGGCCATCAAGCAGTTTGGCTGTCGCTTTGCACTGGACGATTTCGGCAGCGGCATGTCGTCGTTCAGCTATCTCAAGAACCTGCCGGTGGACTACCTCAAGATCGACGGCTCGCTGGTCCGCAACATCGGCCAGGATGCCACCGACTTCGCCATGGTCGAGGCCATCAACCGCATCGGAAACGCACTCGGCCTCAAGACCGTCGCCGAATTCGTCGAAACAGACATGACCTTGCACAAGCTGAAAGCGATCGGTATCGATTACGCCCAGGGCTATGCCGTGCATCGCCCTGAAGCCCTGATTCAATCCGCCAGGAAAGGGTAGTCGGTGTAACCCGCCGCCTCGCCCGAGTAGAAGGTATCGACATCGGGCGTGTTCAGGGCGGCACCGCGCCGGAAGCGCTCGACCAGGTCGGGATTGGCCAGCATGAGCCGGCCATAGGCGATCGCATCGGCCTCGCCCGAGGCCACGGCCTGCTGGCCCGATTCCAGATCATAGCCATTGTTCAGAACCATGTTGCCCGAATACCGCTTTCTCAGGCGACCGTAATCGAACGGAATCCACCCTTCGCGAGGCATGCCGCCGGTTCCCTGCAGGATGTCGAGGAACGCCAGCCGCAACGGGTTGAGCTGGCCCACCACATACTCGAACGTGGCCTGGGGATCGTCGTCGCGGATGTCGTTGAAGACCGTCACGGGAGACAGGCGCACCCCGACGTGTTCGCTGCCGACTTCGCGGCATACGGCGTCGAGCACTTCCAGCAGCAGTCGCGCCCGCTTCTCGGCGCTGCCGCCATAGCCGTCGGTACGCTGGTTGGTGGATGAACGCAGGAACTGGTCGATCAGGTAGCCGTTGCCGGCATGAATTTCGACGCCGTCGAACCCCGCGTCCATGGCATTGAGCGCCGCCTCGGCAAAACGCTTGACCAGGCCGGGAATCTCGGCGGATTCCAGCGCACGCGGCGTGACGTAATCCTTCATCGCCTCGCCCGTGAACACCTGCCCGGCCGGCCGGATCGCCGACGGCGCGACGGGAAGGGCGCCGCCCGGCTGGAAATCGGGATGCGAGATGCGGCCCACATGCCACAGCTGCAGCGCAATTCTTCCGCCGGCATCGTATACCGCTGCGGTCACCTGCTTCCAGCCCGCGACCTGCTCGCGGGTGTGGATGCCCGGCGTGCGCGGGTAGCCATGGCCTTCGGGGCAGACCGGCGTAGCCTCGGTGAGGATCAATCCGGCGCTGGCGCGCTGACGGTAGTACTCGGCCATCAGCGGCGTCGGCACATTGCCGGCCCCGGCGCGATCGCGCGTCAGCGATGACATGATCACGCGGTTGGGCAGTTCGATGGCGCCGAATCGCGCGGGTGAAAACAGGTCGGTCATGGGAGCCTCTTCGGGAGAACGGGAGAAGGGGCGAGCGTTCGCCCCCTGTCGGGCAGGCCTAATCGACCTTGATCGTGAACGTCTGCGGCTTGCCGGGCGCAGCCTTGGGCAGGGCCACACGCAGCACGCCGCGCTTGTAGCTCGCCTGCGCCTGGTCGGCCAGCACCGGAACCGGCAACGGCACCACTCGCCGGAAGCTGCCGTAGGCGCACTGCATGACGCGCCAGCGCCCCTCGGTCTCTTCGCGCTCGAAGTGCTTCTCGCCGCTCACCACCAGGGCGTCGTCGCGCACGCTGATATTGATGTCGTCCTTTTCCATGCCGGGGATTTCGAGCCGCACGACCAGGCGGTCGTCGTTCTCGAAGACGTCGCCGCCGAGCATCGCCCACCCTCGCCCGGGCTGGTAGCCCTCGTCGTCGACTTCGTCCTGGACCGGCAGGTTGGCGTGCTCGCCCGGCCGAAAGCGGGTGAGCGCGCCGGCGGCAGACTGCGTGAGGTGCCGCCAGCCGTCGGCGACGTTGTCCCACATGGATGTGAAGCCTTCCTTCAGTGAATCGAGTTTCATCATGTCCTCCTTGTGGATGAAAGACGAGGCGGACGGCGCGTCAGCCTCCCGGGCACGGCGGATCGGTTCAGTTCACCTTGATCTCGATCTTGCGCGGCTGGGCGTGCTCGGCCTTGGGAATGCGCAGCTTGAGCACGCCGTGATTGAACTCGGCGCTGACCTTGCCGGTGTCCAGTTCCCTCGACAGGCTGAACATGCGCCGGTAGCGCGGCAGGCTGACTTCGGCGTGGGAGGCATTCATGCCCTCGGGCATGTCGAGCGCCACTTCGCCCTCGATGGTCAGCGTGTCGGCCTCCAGTTCGAGCGACAGCTTGTCCTTGGGCACGCCCGGAAGATCGGCATACAGGGTGATGCCGGATGCATCCTCGAACACGTCCACCGGCGGAATCAGCGCGGTGTCGGATGCCCGGGTCGCCGGCTTGCCGGCCTGTTCTGCAACATGGGTGTTCATGTGTCGTCCTCCTTAATGAACCTGGATGCGGCGCGGCTGCGCGGCTTGCTGGCGGGGAATGCTGACGTGCAGCACGCCGTCGCGGTAGCGCGCCGAAATGGCGTTCGCGTCGATGTCGTCGGGCAGGTTGAGCACCCGGCGGAACGATCCGGCAAAGCGCTCGTCGATGTGCATCGTCGGCTGGCCGTCGCCCTCCGGGGCGTCCGCCTTGCGCTCGCCGGCGATGGTGAGCACGCCCTTCTCGACCTGTACGTCGAGGCTGGCCGGATCGACGCCGGGGGCAAACGCGAACAGCTCGACCGAATTCGGCGT
>JBFHQA010000019.1:0-28686 GCA_041592455.1 Thiobacillus sp.
CCGATGCAGCCGCGCAACGCGCCCTGCCGGGTCAAGGTCACGAAACTCGCACCCGGCTCGAGCAGCCAGTCGGCCTGTTCGTGACGCGTCGCCTCGCGTCCTAGCTTCACGGCAATTTCATTACGCGCCAGTTTCAGCAGGACGCGGCCTTGTTCGGCATTCGGCTGCAATTATTCATCCTCCTCGGACAGGAAGGCAAAGGCCGCGTATCCCACGACCCGCTCGGGTTCGCCTGCCGTTTCGCTGGAATTGCGCACGTCCAGGGCAACGGGCGCCAGCGCATGCCGGCGCGCGGCCAGCAGCATGCCGTTGATCGGCGTGGCTCCGCAGGCCTGCTCGTGGCTGAGATGGGGATTGCGCGCCAGGATGGTCTTCACGGTTTCTCCATCCATCCGGCGTGCGGCGGAGTCCGGCAGGAAATGCGACAAGTCCGAACTGATCACGATCAGGGTCTCGTCGCCGCCCCACACCTGTTCCAGCACTTCGGCGACTTCTTCCGCCGTCGCCTCGCCCACCGCCAAGGGCAACAGCCTGAAATCGTCGAGAACCTGCTGCAGGAAGGGCAACTGCACCTCCAGGGAGTGTTCCAGCTGGTGGGCCTCGGCGCTCTGGATCACCTGAGGCAGCCGGGCCACGGTTTGCATGGCTTCCAGGTCCAACGGAACCTCGCCGAGCGGCGTGGCGAAGCTGCCGGCCTGGGGCAGCGCCAGCCCACGGACATAGACGCGATGCGTGGGACCCAGCAGCACCACGCGGCGTATCCGTTCGCGCAGGCCCTCCAGCCTGGCATACGCGCTTGCTGCAATGGGACCGGAATAGATATAACCGGCATGCGGCACGACCAACGCCTTGGGCACCCTCGTCTTCTCTGCCGGCCCGGCGTTCGACAGCAGTTCCGCCAGCGTGCGCTTGAGCACGACAGGATTGTCGGGATAGAACAAGCCGGCAACAGCCGGGGGACGGATCGTGGACATGATTCACCTCTCATCTTTTAGTCTAGTAAATTAAGGAGAAACGCCCCGGTTTCAAGCAAGGCCTGCAAAGCAGCGTATTTCCGAAGATAATGACGCGATCACGACAACAAGAAACGCAACCGCTTGCGATACCGGGGGAGAGAATGATTTCATCCAAATCGACCGACGAAGGCGCCCTGCTCAAGGCCATCGTGCAGGAATCGGCGTCCGAGGTGCTGGTGTTCGACGCCGAAACGCTCAAAGTTGTCCACGCCAATCCTTCTGCGGTCAAGAATCTCCAGTACAAGCTGAAAGAGATGCACAAACTGACGCCGCTGGATTTTCTGGCGCCCGAAGACGGCCGCGCATTCAACACCCTGCTGACCCTGCTCCGAAGCGGGAAAAAGCACCGGACCGCCCTGAATGCGCACTGCCGTCGACGTGACGGCACGCGGTATCCGATCGAAGCCCGGGTACTGTTCACGAACGAGGCCGGCAAGTCGGTCTTTATCTGCATGGCCAACGACGTCAGCCAGCGCGAGGCCAGCAGGCAGGCGCTGGCCCATTCGGAATCGGACTTGCGCGCGATCGTCGCCAATATTCCCGGCATGGCCTATCAGGTCCTGCAAAAACGGGACGGCACGACCTCGCTGCGTTACGTCAGCGAGCAGTCGGCCCAACTGCTCGGGATCAAGGCCAACCTGCTGCGCGCCAACCCCGACCGCTTCGTCAAGCTGATTCTCAAGGAGGACAAGCCGGACTACCAGAAACGCCTGGATGCGGCTGGCGGGGTGCCCATGAGCTTCAACTGGGAAGGCCGCATCTGGATGGAAGCCTGGAAAGACGTCAAATGGGTCAACATCCGCGTCAGCCGTCGCGAAACCGAAGAAGGACTCATCTGGGACGGCATCATGCTGAACGTCACCCACAGCAAGGTGGCCGAAGCAGAGATCCGGCGCTCCCGCTTCCAGCTGAGCGCCATGACTGCGCACATCGAAACCGTCAAGGAACGCGAACGCCAGCATCTTGCCCGTGAAGTGCACGATGACCTGGGCGGCAACCTGGCCGCGATCAAGATCGGCCTGTCCTGGCTCAAGCAGCGCCTGCCCGAAGGCGAGGATTTGCTGGCCCAGCGCACGGCGTATCTGGACAAGGTCGTGGACCAGACGATCGAGGCCGCCCATCGGATCGCCTCGAATCTGCGGCCGGCCATGCTCGAACTCGGCATAGTGTCTGCCATCGACTGGCAACTGCAGCGCCTGGCCCAGAATGCCGACATCCAGTACGAATTCAATGCCCCCGACGTGGCGATCCCGTTGAGTCCGGACGCCACGATCGCCGTATTTCGCATCGTTCAGGAAGCGCTCACCAATGTCGCCAAGCATGCACGGGCTACCCGGGTTCGGGTCGACCTGGATATCGACGGGCGCCATTTGCATGTTCGCGTGGCTGACAATGGCCGGGGCATCCAGCCCAACCGTCCCGCCAGGAAGGGGCATGGCTTCGGCCTGCTCGGCATGACGGAGCGCGCCGGCGTGCTGGGGGGTCAACTCACGGTGCAGCCGGCCAGAGGCGGGGGAACCGAACTCAGCCTGCGCATTCCCCTGCTCGACGCCGAGCCCGATTCGGCCAAATGACGGCATAATCGGAAAAACGAACCCAAACCCTCGACCAAGCCGTGGCAGCAGCAAAACCTTACCGCATCCTCATCGTCGACGACCACGCCATCGTTCGCGAAGGCCTCAAGCAGATCCTGGCCGACGTCCCGGACATCGAAGTGGCGGGCGAAGCCGATTGCTCCAGCCGCGCGATGCAGATGGCGCGACGCGAGCCCTGGGACCTGGTGCTGATGGACATATCCATGCCGGATCGCAGCGGCCTGGAAACCCTGGAGCTGCTGAGAAAGGAACATCCGGGCATCCAGGTGCTGATGCTGTCGATGCACCGGGAGACCCAGTATGCAGTGCGCGCCCTGAAATCCGGCGCCGCCGGCTATCTCAACAAGCAGAGCGCGCCGGACCAGCTGGTGGATGCCATTCGCCTGGTCGCCTCGGGCAAGAAGTACATCAGCGCAGAAGTGGCCCAGGAGCTTGCCAGCGAAGTCAGCGGCGAGCGCGCCGGGCTGCCTCATGAAGCCCTGTCCAACCGGGAATACCAGACCTTGTGCATGATCGCCTCGGGGCTCACGGTTTCGGCCATCGCCGACAAGCTGGCCCTGTCCGTCAAGACGATCAGCATGTACCGCGCGCGCCTGCTGAGCAAGATGCAATTGAAAAACAACGCCGAATTGACGCATTACGCGATCAAGCACGGATTGCTGGACTGACCCGCAGGCGGCCAGGCCCGGATTTGAGTTGGGAAATAAACGGGTTTTACCGCCTTAATCTTCCCTTCATCGCGCCCCCTCCCGCCCTACCATGCTAGGCAATACAAGAGCCCAGCCTGGGCCGGGGTGTGAAATTGGCTGAACCGACCGTCAACATCAATCTGGACAATCCGACCGAAGTGGCGCGCGAGACCCTGCGCCGCCTCGCCATGCGCCGCATCCCGCCGACGCCGGACAATTACCAGACCCTGTACGACGAGATCGTGGGCAAGCCCAGCGAACCGGTCATCGCCAACCCCGACACGCCCTCGGCCGCAACCGCGCTGGCCGGGCTGGTCATGGACCTGAACCTGCACCATCCCGAACTGGCCGACCCGGTGGAAAGCCTGAACCAGTCGATCCTCAAGGGCGACTGGGTGCTGTGCCGCAAGCAATTGGGGCAAATCACCCGCCAACTCAAGAAGCAGGCGGAAAGCGGCAGCAGCAGCGACAGCAAGCGCCCCCAGTCGGAAGACCTGGCCCTGCTGCGCGACCTGCTGGCCAAGACCCTCGAATATGGCGTGCTCAGCCAGTTGTCCCATATTCCACGGCTGTCCGAACAGGCCCAGCAACTCGCCGTTGCCGTCAGGGAGGCCAACAGCGCCTCCAGCCTGAACAAGGTGGCTTCAGGCCTGAAATCCCTGTGGGTCGGCATCGAGCTGCATGCAGGCGACGGCCATGCCCAGCAGGAAACGCTGAAGCGCATCCTGCTGCTGCTGGTGGAGAACATCGGCGAACTGCTCGACGACGACACCTGGCTGCGCGGACAGCTGAACATGGTCCAGGAGGTGCTCGCCAGCCCGCTGCAGATTCGCACGCTGCAGGAAGCGGAAGCGCGGCTCAAGGAAGTGATCTACAAGCAAAGCCTGGTCAAGCACGGACTGCGCGAAGCCACTGCCACGCTGAAAGCCACGATGACCACCTTCGTCAGCCGCATGAGCGAAGCCGTCGCGGCCAACGACGAATATCAGGACAAGATCGCGACCCATATCGAGCGCATCAGCAATACCGAGGATGTGCTGGAACTGAACCGCATTCTCGAGAACCTGCTCGAAGAAACGCGCGAGGCCCAGACCCATTCACGCCGTGCCCACGACCAGCTCTCGCTCGAGCGCGACATCGCGATGCAGGCCGAAGGCCGCATCAAGCAGCTGGAGGCCGAACTCGCCCAGATGAGCGCGCTGGTACGCGAAGATCCGCTCACTCACAGCCTTAACCGGCGCGGCCTGGACGACGAATTCTCCCGCGAGGCCGCACGTGCGGACCGCTACAAGACGCCGTTCTGCATTGCCGTGCTCGACATCGACAACTTCAAGGCCCTGAACGACAAGCGCGGCCACCAGACCGGCGACGAAGCCCTGATCCATCTCGTCAAGATCGCCAAGGAAGAACTGCGCATCACCGACCACATCGCCCGGCTCGGCGGCGAGGAATTCCTCATCATCCTGCCCAACACTCCGGTCGACGAAGCCGTGAAGATCCTCACCCGCCTGCAGCGCAGCCTGACCAAGAAATACTTCCTCGACAACAATGAGAAGGTGTTGATCACCTTCAGCGCCGGCGTATGCGAGCGCATCCACGGCGAATCGCAGGAAGACAGCATCGCTCGCGCCGACGCCGCGATGTACGAGGCCAAGCAAACCGGCAAGAACCGCGTATGCGTGGCCCCGCAAGCCCCTGAACAAGGCGCGAAATAAAAAGCAAGCGATTTTTTGAAAAATGGCCTTAACTTTCTCCAACCCCCGACGATTCCTCTCACAACGGAGGTTCACACAGACCGAAGTTGACGGCACCAGAGAGCCGGAACCATCGACCCAGTAAAGGAGAATTACCATGGCACAAGTTATCAACACCAACGTCGGCGCTCTGTTTGCAGGCGCAGCCCTGAACAAATCGGCAGCCGGCCTGCAAGTCGCCCAGGAGCGCCTGTCCTCCGGCCTGCGCATCAACAGCGCAAAAGACGACGCCACCGGCCTCGGCATTGCCACCAACTACGACAAGCGGATCCGCGGCACGAACATTGCTATCAACAACGCCAGCGATGCGATTTCGAAGGCCCAGACCAACGACGGCTATGCCGCCCAGATTCACGAAAACCTGAAGCGCCTGTACGAGATCGCCGTCCAGCTCGGCGGTACCGCCTCCGGTGCCGAAGCCACTGCGCTGGTCGCTGAAAATGCGCGTATCGCAGGCAAGATTACCGCAGCCACCGCCACGACCGTGGACGGTCTCGGCAACACGGTGACGGGCGTCAGCACCACGCTTACCGCCCCGTCCGCCACGTCCGTATCTGGTATCACGACAGACATCGACAACGTGACCACCGCCCGCGCGAACTTTGGTGCCGACATGGTGCGCTTCGCTTCCGCAGTGGCCACGATGCAGACCGAATCGGTGAACCTGTCGGCCTCCTTCAGCCGCATCATGGATACCGACTACGCTGCCGAAACCGCCTCGCAGGCGCGCAACAACATCCTGCAGCAGGCTGGTACCGCGGTGCTGGCACAAGCCAACCAGACCCCCAACACGGTGCTGTCTCTGCTGCGTTAAGACAGTAGTTAAAACAAGCCCCCCCAATCGGACACCCCGATTGGGGAATTAGCGTGAAGGATATCGCCATGATCATCCAGACAACTAATTTACCCCCCCAGCAGGCTATCCAGCCGGACACGCGCGCGCATGCCGTTTCCACCCTCAAGCCTGTCGAGCTGCCCCCGCTTCCAGGTACGTCAAAGCCGTCCAGCGCAGAACTGAACCAGGCTGTCGCCGCCATCAACCAGGCGCTGCAGTCGTCGAACAAGTCGCTCCAATTCAGCGTGGACACCGACACCCAGCAAACCGTGGTCAAGATGGTGGACACCAGCACCGGCGAATTGATTCGCCAGTTCCCCTCGGAAACCACGCTCGCTATTTCCCGCGAAATCGAGCAGCTTCAGCAAGGCCTTTTGTTCAAGCAACAGGCTTGAAGAAGGAGACTGACCATGGCAATTACGGCATCCAGCACGACCGCTTTTGATGTACCGACGCTCGTCTCGCAGTTGATGGCGGTCGAACGCAGGCCCATCGACCAGCTCAATGCCAAGATTGCCAGCCATGAGACCAAGATCTCGTCTTTTGGCACCATCAGCAACCTGCTCTCGACGTTCCAGTCGTCGACCAGCACACTCACGGCCAGCCTCGAAAAGCTGGCCGCCACACCCGCCGACGCCAACGTGCTGACGGCCACGGCTGGCCTGACGGCCGTTCCGGGCACATATTCGGTCAACGTCACTGCGCTGGCGCAATCGCACAACCTGGTGGCTGCCGGCCAGGCCAGCAGCACTGCCGCGATTGGCGACGGCACCGCCACCACGGTGACGTTCGACTTTGGCACGATCAGCGGCGGCACGCTGACGAACGGGACCTACAGCGGAGCGACGTTCACATCGAACGGCAACGGCACCACCAGCATCACGATCGATTCCTCCAACAACACGCTGGAGGGCATTCGGGACGCGATCAATGCCGCCAATGCCGGGGTCACGGCCACCCTCGTCAACGATGGCAGCGGCACGCCCTATCGCCTTGCACTGAGCTCTGCGCAATCGGGCGTGAGCAACAGCATCAAGATCACCACGAGCGGCGGCGACGGCTCGATTGGCAACCTGCTGGGCTACGATCCGGCCGGCACCCAGAACCTGAGCCAGACCCAGGTAGCCCAGAACGCCAGCCTGACCGTCAACGGCATCGCCATCACCAGCGCGACCAATACCGTGAGTGGTGCGATCCAGGGCGTCACGCTGACGCTGAAGAATACGACGGCCTCGCCCTCCTCGCTTGCGGTGACGCGCGACACGACGGCCATCACGGCGGCGGCGGCCGGCTTCGTCGATGCCTACAACGCCCTGGCCAGCCAGATGAAGTCCCGCTCCGCCTACGGCACCAACGGCCAGGCAGCAGGCGCCCTGGCAGGCGACGCCACGCTGCGCGCGATCCAGGACCAGTTGCGCAACATTTTCCTTACCCCGGCAAGCGGCGGCAACCTGACCTCGCTGGCCCAGGTCGGCATTGCCTTCCAGCGCGACGGACAACTTGCCCTGGACAAGAGCACGTTCAGCAATGCGATCACGACCAGCTTCAGCGATGTGACGCAGCTGTTCACGTCAGCGACGGGTTTTGCCACCCGCCTCGAAGCCTGGGGAACGACGACGCTTTCCGCCGGCGGGCTGATCGAGACGCGTACCCAAAGCCTCAACCAGTACGTCAAGGACCGCAACCAGGAAATCAGCCGGCTCGAAATCCTGATGACCGCGCGCGAGAAGCGCTACCGGACCGAATATACCAATTTGAACCTGATGCTGAGCCGCATGAACAGCACCAGCACGTTTCTGACCCAGCAACTGGCCAGCAGCCAGTCGAGCCAGAAGTAATTCCCAGGAGGACGACATGTATACACCATCCAGAGCAGCCGCCAACGCCTACGCCAATGTCGGCCTGGAGTCCGGCGTCCTGTCCGCCAGCCCGCACAAGCTGATCATCATGCTGTACGAGGGCGCCGAGCTCGCCGTGCGCATGGCCATTCGCTACATCAGGGAGGGCGACATTCCGAAGAAGACGGCCGCCATCAACAAGGCCAACGGCATCATCGTCGAAGGCCTGATGTCTGCCCTTGATACCAAGCAGGGGGGCGACATTGCCGTGCAGCTCGCCTCGCTGTACGACTACATGACCAAACGCCTGATGCTGGCCCACATCAACAACCAGACCGAGCCGCTGGAAGAAGTCCTCGGACTGTTGCGCGAACTGCACGATGCCTGGCAGCAGATCGGCAACCAGGGCCAAGCCCAGTCCTCCTCTTTCCAACACCCCATTGCAGCCTGACCCGGAGCCCCCCATGACCAGCAACGAAATGCTCACCACGTATGAATCGCTCTCCGCGTTGACCGGCACCATGCTGAGCGCCGCCCGTCAGGGTGAATGGGACCACCTGGCCGAGCTCGAGCAGCAGTGCAAGGGCTATGTCGGCAGCCTCATGTCGGCCGCACCGATTGCGCTGAACCAGGCCGAGCAGCGCACCAAGGTCGCGATCATTCGCACCATCCTGCAGAATGACGCCAAGATCCGCGAACTGACCCAGCCTCGCCTGCACGAGCTCCAGCAACGCCTCAGCATGAGCCGCGCCGCCCAACGCAGCGTCGAGGCCTATGGAGCACAACGGGCATAAGCCCATGCCGTCATGGTGCCGGCCGCCTTATCCCAAGTCCTGGCCGTCCAGCCCATACTGGACGCCATCGACCGCGACAAGGCCACCCCACGCTCGGCGTTCGATCATCTAAAGGTCGGCCAGATGCTGGAAGGCCTGGTCAAGAGCCAGACCAAAGGCATCTCGCTCGTCGAAATCGAAGGCCAGGCCGTCGCCATGCGCCTGCCCAGCCAGGTCGCGACCGGAGACACCCTGAAGCTGCGCTTTGCGGGCCATATGCCGCAGCCGGTCTTCGTGCTCGAGAATCCCGAAGCAAGCATCAGCGACAAGCCGCAATTGAGCAGCACGGCCCGCATGCTCAGCGACATCATGCAGCGTGTGCCCGAGCGCACCCTGCCCACCCTGACCCCCACCGCGCCCCTGCTGGACCAGCCGACACCGGCGCCGACCGATCTCGCCATCGCGCTGCGCTCCGCCCTGGTCCGGAGCGGCCTGTTCTACGAATCGCACCTGGCCAACTGGGTCGCCGGCAAGGACAGCCTGGAAGGGCTGATGAAGGAGCCGCAGAACCGCCTGGCCACTGACAATGCCCGGACTGCAACCGCCCTGCTCTCCCCCGATTCATCTGGGCTTGCCGAGCAGAAAGTCGCCAACCCGCTGCACGGTCTGCTGGCCCAGCAATTGCAGGTTCTGGAATCGCCCCATTTTGCCTGGCGCGGCGAAGTCTGGCCTGGAATGCCCCTGGAGTGGGAGATCAGGCAAGAAGCGGAACACCCGCCTGACGCCCAGGCGCAAGCCGAGCCTGCCGGGCAGGAAGCCGGCTGGGAATCCCATCTGAAGCTGACGCTGCCGCAACTGGGCGAACTGGATGTGCATATCCGGCTCGACGCACAGCAAGCCTTCAACATCAGGATCGCGCCGCGGCAGCCGGAAGTCGCGTCCCTGTTGAAGCAAAACCAGGCAAACCTGGCCAGCCAGCTCGACGCGGCCGGATGTGCGCTCCAGGCCTTTTCGGTAGAACACGATGCCAACACCTGACAAGCAGCGCGCAGCCGCGGCACTGGCCTACCGCGAGGGAGACGCGGCCCCGCGCGTCGTCGCTAAAGGACGCGGCCTTATGGCCGATACCATCATAGAGCGCGCCCGTGCGTCGGGCGTGTATGTCCATGAATCTCGGGAACTGCTGGCGCTGCTGATGCAAATCGACCTGGACAGCCACATTCCTCCCCAGCTGTACATCGCCGTGGCCGAACTGCTGGCCTGGCTTTACCGCCTGGAGGAAGGTGGCCACCAGGCCATCCCGCCTCAGAGCGCTTGAACAACAATATGCCTACAACATCGACGCAGCACGAACCTGGCGCGCGTGAACGCGAAGTCCAGAATTCGCCCTATGCGGTCCATTCGCGCACGGAAATCCTGTTCCTGCTGCGCGCTATCGAAAAACGCAATCTGCTGGTCAACCTCGACCTGCCCGGAAGCCGCCAGATCGTGGTCACCTCGGTGATCTCCGTCGATGCGGCGAACAATGCCCTGATACTCGACAGCGCACGCGGCGATGCCCTCAATCACGAGCTGATGAGCGGCAAGGGTGCGGAGTTCATCACCCAGCTAGACGGCGTGTCGATTTCATTCCCGACCGGCACGGTCAGCCTGTGCCAGCACGACAAAATGCCGGCGCTGAAAATCGGCCTGCCGAAATCGCTGATCCGGCTGCAGCGTCGCGAACATTTCCGCGTGCAGTTGCCGATTGCGCGCCCGATCAAATGCATCGTGCCCTCCAACTCGGTCGACGACCCCGACCCGATCCACGCCCATATGGTCGATATCGGCTGCGGCGGCGTGGCCATCGCCGAATCGGGCGGCCGCCTCGGCACCGAAACCGGACGCCACCTCGAGAACTGCCGCTTGCTGCTTCCGGACATGGACGTCATCGTCACGACGCTGGAAGTCCGCAACTCAGCCCAGATCCGCCTGTTGAACGGCGCATTCCAGACCCGGCTTGGCTGCAAGTTCATCAGCCTGCCAAACGACATGGCCTCGGCCCTGCAGCGCTTCGTGATGAAAATCGAGCGCGCCCGGCGCGACAGTCTGTAGCTCAACCCTGCCCCCCATTTTTCAGATTCCAGGAGATACCACCATGCAAACCATCCAGCAGGAGATTGACGAACGGACCAACCTGACCAGTTCCAACAAACTGGAACTGCTGTTGTTCCGACTGGGCCACGACCCCCTGCTCGACCGCACCGAGATTTTCGGCATCAACGTGTTCAAGGTGAGGGAGATCATCCCGATGCCGGTGATCACGGCCGTCGCAGGGTCGCCCCCCAACATGATGGGCGTGGTCGACCTGCGCGGCCAGGTCCTGCCCGTCATCGACCTGCCCGCAGTGGCCGGCGTAACGCCCAAGACCGGCCTGAACATCCTGCTAATCACGGAATATGCCCGGACCACCCAGGCGTTTGCCGTCGAGTCGGTCGAAGATATCGTCCGCCTGGACTGGGGACAGGTCATGTCGGCCGAAGGCAGTGCCGCCAGCGGCATGGTCACCAGCATCGCCCGGCTCAACGCCGACAACAACGAACTCCTGGCCCAGGTGCTGGACGTCGAGACCATTCTCCAGCAGGTCATGCCGTCCAACCAGCTGGAAGTCGACCCCGAGCGCATCGGTCCCAAGGTCGAACTGAAGCCCGGAACCGTCATCCTGGCTGCCGACGACTCCCTGGTCGCCCGCACCATGATCGAGGAAGGCCTCACCGCCATGGGCCTGCCCTACATCATGTGCAAGACCGGCAAGGAAGCCTGGGAGCAGCTGCAGGCGATCTCGATCAAGGCCACCACTGACGGCAAGACGGTCAACGACAAGATTGCCCTGGTGCTGACCGACCTGGAAATGCCCGAAATGGACGGCTTCACGCTGACGCGGAATATCAAGCAGGACCCGCGCTTCAATACGATTCCCGTGGTGATCCACTCCTCCCTGACCGGCTCCGCGAACGAGGCGCACGTCAAGAAAGTGGGGGCGGATGCCTATGTGGCGAAATTTGTTGCGGAAGACCTGGCCAGGGCCCTGCGCAAGGCCCTGGGAACCCAGTCGTCCTGATGGCGGCAGCCTCCGGGGCTGCCTCGAAGTGAGGGGTTCCGGCTGATACAGATCGGCCGGAATCAAACGCCCATATTCATGATTTCCTGATAAGCCTGAACCAGCTTGTTGCGGACCTGGACGGTCTGCTGCAGGGCGATGCCCGATTTCTGCAGCGACAGCATGGCGTCGGACAGGCTAACCGAGGGGTCCCCCATTTCGAAGCGCTGGGCCGTGTTCTGGGCCTGGAGCTGCATCGCATTGACCTGGTCCAGCGATGATTTCAGGGCGGACGAAAAATCGACGGCTCCCGCTGCCTGCTTGGCCTGCAGGGGGTTTTCGGCAGCAGGATTGGTGCGGGCCGCAGCGACCTTGAGCTGGGCCACCATGGCCTCGATCCTGCTGGTATCGATCATGCCTACGCTCATCGTGATTCTCCTTGACCTGTTTTTCCGTCGTGGCAACGGATTTCCACGTGCTCACCTTAAGCGGTTCACACACAAGCCATAAGCACGATTAACGCCGCAAACCGGCTTCTATTCCCCCGATTGAAATTGGCATCCGTGTCGATAATTCGATCTCATGGCGACATCCTCATGGGGGACAAGAACGTGTACCAGTCGATCCGACAAATGACGCCCCATGGTGTTGAAACGATGGGAGCAAGAATATGGCAGTAGCAGGCGAGATGGCGGTTCCGGCCAACGTCATGGCATTCACCCAGACGACAGGCGGGCGCAAGATCATGATGATGCTGGGCGCGGCCGCAGTGGTCGCGGTCATGGCCGCGGTCTGGATGTGGGGCCAGCGGCCCGACTATCGCGTGCTGTTCTCGAATTTCAGCGACCGTGATGGCGGAGCCATCGTCGCCGAACTCGAGAAGATGAACATCCCCTACAAGTATGCCGAGGGCGGCGGCGCGGTGCTGGTGCCGGCCGATCGCGTGCACGATGCCCGCCTCAAGCTGGCCTCGCAGGGACTGCCCAAGGGCGGCAACGTCGGCTTCGAGTTGATGGAGAACCAGAAGCTGGGTTCCTCGCAGTTCGTCGAGCGGGTCAACTTCCAGCGCGCCATGGAAGGCGAACTGGCCCGCTCCATCGAGTCGGTCGCGTCGGTGCAGGCTGCGCGCGTGCACCTGGCCATGCCCAAGGACTCGATCTTCGTATCCGAGCAAAAGTCCCCAACAGCCTCGGTGCTGCTGAACCTGCATCCCGGCCGTGCACTGGATACCCAGCAGGTCAGCGCCATCGTGCACCTGGTCGCCAGCAGCGTGCCCGAACTGACGCCCAAGAACGTGACCATCGTCGACCAGAACGGCAACCTGCTGTCCGAGAGCGGCAAGTCGCCCAGCACCATCGGCATGGACCCCAGCCAGATCAAATATGTGCAGGAACTGCAGCAGAGCGTGACCAAGCGGATCGAATCCATCATCACGCCGATCGTCGGCCCCAACAATGTCCGTGCGGAAGCCACCGCGGATGTCGATTTCTCGCGCACCGAGCAGGCGGTGGAATCCTACAAGCCGAACCAGACGCCTGACGCCATGGCGATTCGCAGCCAGCAGACCAGCGAATCGCAAAACGGCGGCGCCAATGCGGGAGGCGTTCCCGGTGCGCTGACCAACCAGCCGCCCGCCCCCGCCACGGCCCCCATTACGGCACAGGGCCAGGCCGGCGCGCCCGCCGGAAACGCTGCAGCGTCGACCAACACCCGCAAGGATGCCACGGTCAACTACGAAGTCGACAAGACCATTCAATACGTGCAGCAAGGCGGCGGCGGTCTGAAGCGCCTGTCGGTCGCCGTGGTCGTCAACCACAAGAAAGTCACCGACAAGGCCGGCAAAGTCTCGCTCAAACCGCTGAGCGAGGCCGAAATGACCCAGATCACCAACCTGGTCAAGGAAGCCATGGGGTTCAACCAGGAACGGGGCGACACGGTCAACGTGGTCAACACGCCCTTTGCCGCGACCGAGCGCGAGGAAATCCCCGAACTGCCGTTGTGGAAGCAGCCGGACAACATCCAGCTCGCCAAGGACACCGGAAAATACCTGCTGATGGCGCTGGCCCTGCTGATCCTGTACCTGCGCATGCTGAAGCCGCTGCTGAAAAAGATCAACGAGCCCGCTGCGCTTCCCGCGCCCGAGGTGCAGGCAGGCGCAGCAGCGATGCACGAGCCGGGCGCGATGCCCCAGATCAGCGCTGACGGACAGCTCATGGCCTTGCCGCAAAACCAGACCAACTACCAGGAAAACCTCGCTCGAGCCCAGAAAATGGCCAGCGAGGACCCGCGCGTGGTCGCCAATATCGTCAAAACCTGGGTGAGCGGAAATGAGTGACAACAACGGCGTCACCAAAGGCGCAATCCTGATGCTGGCGCTCGGCGAAGAAGGCGCGGCAGAAGTCATGAAATATCTCGGCCCGCGCGAGGTTCAGAAGCTGGGCGAGGCCATGACCAGCATGAAATCCATTGCCCAGGAAGAAGTGGAAACGGTGCTGCACGACTTCAACGAGATCGCGGGCCAGAGCTCCAAGCTGGGCCTGGATTCGGATGACTACATCCGCAGCGTGCTCACCAAGGCCCTGGGCGACGACAAGGCCTCCTCCCTGCTGAACCGCATCCTGGGCGGCGGCGGCGATGCCAGCGGCATCGAGAGCCTGAAGTGGATGGATGCCGAATCGGTAGCCGACCTGATCCACAACGAGCATCCGCAGACCATCGCCACGATCCTGGTTCACCTGGAACGCGACCAGGCCTGCGAAATCCTCGGCCATTTCACGGAACGACTGCGCAACGATGTGCTGCTGCGGATCGCCACCCTCAGCGGCGTGCAGCCCACTGCCCTGCGCGAGCTGAACGACGTGCTGACCAAGTTGCTGTCGGGCGGAGACGTCATGAAGAAACAGCCCATGGGCGGCATCCGTGCCGCGGCCGACATCCTCAACTACATGAGCGGCGAGAACGAGTCCTCCGCCATGGAGCACCTCAAGGGCTACGACCCCGACATGGCCCAGAAGATCATGGACCAGATGTTCGTGTTCGAGAACATCATGGACATCGAGGACCGCGGCATCCAGCTGCTGCTGCGCGAAGTCCAGTCCGATTCGCTGATCATCGCGCTGAAAGGCGCCTCCGAGGACCTGCGCGAGAAAATCTTCAAGAACATGTCGCAGCGTGCCGCTGAAATGATGAGGGAAGACCTCGAATCCAAGGGGCCGGTCAAGCTCTCCGAGGTCGAAGGCCAGCAGCGCGAAATCCTGACCATCATCCGCCGCCTGGCCGATGAAGGCCAGATCTCCCTCGGCGCGAAAGGTGAGGAAGCCTATGTCTAGCAGCAGCGTAATCCGCAAGGAAGACCAGTCGTCCTGCCAGCCCTGGCAGCTGGCCAGCTTCGACTCCAGCCCGCATTCGGTCAGCAACCAGGACTGTGCGGGCATCTCGCTGCCCACGATCGAGCAAATCTCCGCAATCGAAGAGCAGGCCCGCCAGGAAGGCTTCGAGGCCGGACGGGCGGAAGGCCACGCCCAGGGCCTCCAGGAAGGACGCGAAGAAGCCGCTCGCGAGGCAGACCGGCTGCGCGCGATTGCCGAGACCTTCTCTGCCGCCATCGGCGTGGCCGATGAAACGATCTCGCAACAGGTGCTGGACCTGTCGGTCGACCTGGCGCGGGCGATGCTGAAAACCGCCCTGAGCGTACGGCCTGAACTGGTCATCCCGATCGTCCGGGAAGCAGTTCGCTACCTGCCGTCCATCCAGCAGCCTGCCCTGCTCTACCTGAACCCGGCAGACACCGAGCTGGTCCGCGAGAAAATCGGCGACGAACTCGCCAAGCTGGGCTGGAGCCTCACGGACGATGCCCAGCTCGAACCCGGCGGATGCCGTGTGGAAACGGCCAGCAACCAGATCGACGCCTCGGTGCCCACGCGCTGGCAACGACTCACAGCCGCGCTCGGCAAGGACATGGACTGGCTCGCCGCATGACCGCCGCCCAACTTCATGGCTCCCGCTGGACATCCTACCTGCAGGACTGCAGGGAGATGCTGTCGATTGCCGAGCCCATGCAGGTTTCGGGCAGGGTGACCCGCGTGGCCGGACTGGTGATGGAAGCGGTCGGCCTCAAGCTGCCGGTGGGCAGCGCCTGCACCGTTCCGTTGCCCAACGGCTCGCAACTCGAAGCCGAGGTGGTCGGCTTTGCCGGCGACCGGCTGTTCCTGATGCCGCAAAGCGACGTCGAGGGCATCGTGCCCGGCGCGCGCGTGTTCCCGGTCGAGGTCATTCCCACCCTGCCCGGCCTGGGCCAGGTCAAGCATCCGCGTCGGCGCCCGAGCGACCGCACCCGGCACCTGCCTGTCGGTGATGGGCTGCTGGGCCGCGTACTGGATAGCGTGGGGCGCCCGCTGGACGGGCTGGGACCGGTTCAGTCTTCATCCACCGCACCGCTCAACGGACGCGCGGCCAATCCGCTGTCGCGCGCCCCGATTACGGACATCCTCGATGTCGGCGTGCGGGCGATCAACAGCATGCTGACCGTCGGCCGCGGCCAGCGCATGGGCCTGTTCGCCGGCTCCGGTGTCGGCAAGAGCGTGCTCCTGGGCATGATGGCGCGCTATACCAGCGCAGACGTCATCGTGGTCGGCCTGATCGGCGAACGCGGCCGCGAGGTCAAGGAATTCATCGAGCAGATCCTCGGCGAGGAAGGCCTGGCGCGGGCCGTCGTGGTCGCGGCACCGGCCGACACGCCCCCATTGGTGCGCTTGCAGGGCGCGGCCTACGCCACCTCGATCGCCGAGCATTTCCGCGACCAGGGCAGGAATGTGCTCCTGATCATGGATTCGCTGACCCGCTATGCGATGGCACAGCGTGAAATCGCCCTGGCCATCGGCGAGCCGCCCGCGACCAAGGGCTACCCGCCTTCGGTATTCGCCAAGCTGCCGGCATTGGTCGAACGCGCCGGCAATGGCAAGCCCGGCGGCGGATCGATCACGGCCTTCTATACGGTTCTGACCGAAGGCGACGACCAGCAGGACCCCATCGCCGACTCCGCCCGAGCGATTCTCGACGGACACATCGTGCTGGACCGCTCGCTCGCGGAAAGCGGGCACTATCCGGCCATCAACATCGAGCAATCGATCAGCCGTGCCATGCACAGCATCACGACGCTCGAACAGCAGCAGCTTTCGCGGCGCCTGAAGAAACTGTATTCGCGCTACGAGCGCAGCCGCGACCTGATCAACGTCGGCGCCTATGCCGCAGGCTCCGATCCGTTGCTGGACGAAGCCATCCGGTTGCAGACAGGCATCGAGTCCTTTCTCCAGCAAAACATCGACGAACGTTCCAATGTCCAGGAAAGTCTGGCGGAACTCGAAGCCCTGTTCCAGTAAGGCGAATTTGAATGGCGCATCCCTCCGCACTCGACACCCTCATCGAACTCGCCAACAAGGCGTCGGACGAGGCTGCCAAGCACCTGGGCCTGGCGATTCGTTCATCCGACGAGGCGGTCCAGAAGCTCGATCTCTTGCTGAACTATCGCAACGACTACGCCCAGCGCTGCCAGTCCAGCATGGAACACGGCATCAGCACCACGCATTTCAACAACTTCCAGGTGTTCATGCAGAAGCTGGACCATGCGATCGCAGGCCAGCAGAAAGTGGTGGTCGAGGCCAAGGCCCGTGCCGAAAAGGCACGCTCGGCCTGGGTCGTCTGCGAGCAAAAGAAAATGTCGTTCATGACGCTCTCGAATCGCGCCAGCAAGGAAGTCGCCCGGCGCGAACTGATCCGCGACCAGAAGCAGAACGACGAGCACGCCGCCCGGCGTGCCCTGCACAAACCCAATCAATCCTGAAGAGGCGGAATCCATGAATGCGGCGCCCCCCCAACTCAATCCGGTCCAGGCTGTCCAGCCTGCTGCAGCCAAGCAGCAGGATGCCGCCGCCGACGTACCGTTCAGCCAGGTGCTGAACAGCGAAATCGCCCAAAACCGGCACGGAACGTCCGACAAGGCATCTACTCAAGACAAGGCAACGGGCAAGTCAGCCACGCCTGACAAGGCAGCGGGCAAGGCAAGTTCCGCCGATCAGTCAGGCACCGATGCCGCAGTGACCCTGATTCCCGGGATCGTGCCGGATGCAGGTGCCGTCGCCCTTGATCGAGCCGACACGCCTCAGCTGTTGCCTGCCGCGGAGGCGGATCTCGCAGCAATCGCCGACACGGCCATCCTGGCCCTGGCCATCCCCCCGGACAGGATGCAGGCGGCCGCCCCCCTACCCGATGACGCAGCGCTCGACGAGCAGTCGCCGGCACTGGCCACCCCATTCCAGGCGGACAGCCGCAAGGGACGCTCCCAGCAGGCCCAATTCGCCAGCCAAACGGGCGTTGAGCTGGCCCAGGGGCAACTGAAGGACGCCAGCCAGGCCGACAAGGCCGCCACAGCCGCCTTTTCCGGCCAGCTGGCATCGGCCAGGCAGTCAGACGCCCTGAAAGCGGCGGAAGCGCAGACGGACTTCATGGCCCAGCCCGCCCTGCGGGCCACGCCGCATCCGTCCATCGAAGCGCCGCATGTCGTTGATTCCCTGGCCTCGAGCAAGCTCGCGCCATCTGTCGGCACGACGGCCTGGAGCCAGGCATTGGGTGAAAAGGTCGTCTGGATGGCGACAGGCGCCCAGCAAAGCGCCACGCTCACGCTGAATCCGCCCAACCTCGGCCCGCTGCAGGTTGTCCTGAACGTCAGCAACGAGCAGGCCACCGCCAGCTTCTTCTCGGCCCAGCCCGAAGTGCGCCAGGCGCTGGAAGCCGCCTTTCCGAAGCTGCGGGAAATGATGGACGAGGCCGGCATCCAGCTGGGCCAGGCGACCGTCAGCGCGGACACGCCGCCGCAACACCAGGCGGCCGAACGCCAGGGCGGGCGCAACGTGACGCCGTTCGCGGGAGCGGGCGCCGCGCCAACCAATGACCCGCAGGCGATGGCAGTGCCTGCCGAAAGATCCGGACGCGGCCTGGTCGATACCTTCGCATGACCCATACCGATCGATATGCGGCCCTTTTTCCCCTCTTTTCCGGGCATCGAACCACCGCGATCTTTTCAATAATGAACACCATCTGAACTACATAGACACCTAACAGGATACTGAACCATGTCCAAAGCAGCCGCCCCCGCCGAAGGTACCGAGGCCCCTCCCAAGAAGTCGAAGAAGATGCTGTTCATCATTCTCGGGGTCGTCCTGCTTCTGGGAGGCGGAGGCGCGGCCGGCTGGTTCATGACCCAGGGCAAGGGCGGTACCGAGGAAGCCGAGGCCAAGCCGCCCAAGCCGCCGGTGTTCATGCCGCTCGAAACCTTCACCGTCAACCTCGCAGGTGGGGAACATTATCTGCAGACGGACATCACGCTGCAGGTCTCCGAGCAGGCCGAGGTCGATGCCATCAAGATGCACATGCCGCGCGTGCGCAGCCGCCTGTTGTCCCTGCTGTCGAGCAAGGACGCCGAAAACCTGGCCACGCCGGAGGACAAGCAAAAGCTCAGGAAGGAAATCCTGGAGCAGGTCAACCAGCCTTTCCATCCGAAGGGCAAGCCCCAGACCGTCGAGGATGTTCTGTTCACGACGTTCGTGATTCAGTAAGACGCGCTCATGGCCGACAATTTTCTCTCCCAGGATGAAGTCGATGCCCTGCTGAAAGGCGTAACGGGCGAAGTCGACGACGCACCTGACGAGAATCTGGATCCTTCGGGCGTCCGGCCCTACAACCTCGCCACGCAGGAACGCATCGTGCGTGGCCGGATGCCCACGCTCGAAATCATCAACGAGCGTTTTGCGCGCCTGCTGCGGATCGGCCTTTACAACTTCATGCGCCGGGGCGTCGAGATATCGGTCGGCCCGGTCAAGGTTTCCAAGTACAGCGAGTTTATCCGCAACCTGGTGGTTCCCACCAACCTGAACCTGGTGCATTTCAAGCCGCTTCGCGGCACGGCCCTGATCATCTTCAATCCCGACCTGGTTTTTCTCATGGTCGACAACCTGTTCGGCGGCGACGGGCGTTTCCACACCCGGGTCGAGGGACGGGACTTCACACAAACCGAGCATCGCATCATCCAGCGCGTGCTGAACATCGTGTTCGAGTCGTATGCGAAATCCTGGGAGCCGGTCTACCCGATCGAATTCGAGTTCATCCGCTCGGAAATGAACACCCAGTTCGCCAATATCGCCACGCCCAACGAAATCGTGGTGAACATCACGTTCTCCATCGAACTCGGGCAGGTCAGCGGCGAGATGCATTTCTGCATGCCCTACTCGATGATCGAGCCGATCAAGGATCTGCTGACCAGCAGCCTGCAGGCAGAGAACCTCGAAGTGGACAAGCGCTGGGTTCGCCTGATGCGACAGCAGATCCAGCTGGCCGAGGTCGAGATCATCGCCGACCTGGGCACCGCCACGGTCAGCCTGCGGGACATCGTCAACATGAAAGTGGGCGATGTCATCCCGCTGGCCATTCCCGAGACCATCGAGGCCAAGGTCGACGGGGTTCCGGTCATGGAATGCGCCTACGGAAAGTTCAACGGTCAATACACCCTGCGCGTCGAGAAACTGCTGTCGCAGAACGCGAACGACGCGCAAACAGGAGAACACAATGTCTGATTCCGACACCCAAGCCATCGACGAAGACGATTGGGCCGCCGCCATGGCGGAGCAGGCCGCTCCCGCGACCCCTGCGAGCCCGGAAATCTTCAAGGAACTGTCCGGTGCCCCCGCTGGCAACGGGTTATCCAGCGATATCGACTTCATCCTCGACATTCCGGTATTGCTGACGGTCGAACTGGGCCGCACCAAGATCACGATCAAGAACCTGTTGCAACTGGCGCAGGGCTCGGTGGTCGAACTCGACGGACTGGCCGGCGAACCCATGGATGTGCTGGTCAACGGCTGCCTGATCGCCCAGGGCGAAGTCGTCGTGGTCAACGACAAGTTCGGCGTGCGCCTGACCGACATCATCACGCCCGCCGAGCGGATCCGGAAGCTCAACAAATGATGCAACGCCTGACCGCCGCCTGCGGCATGCTCTGCCTGACCTCCCTGTCCTACGCAGTCGAGTCGCCCGACCCGGCTCCCGCGGTGTCAGGCGCTGGCAGCCTGCTGCAGGTCTTCATCGGCCTGGTGGCAGTCCTGCTGCTGATTGCAGGCACCGCCTGGGTGGCCAAGCGACTGGGCATGGCGACCGGGGGGCCGTCCGGCCTGCTGACCGTGGTCGGGACCACGTCGGTCGGTACGCGCGAGCGCGTCGTGGTCGTCGAGGTGGGCGATTCGTGGCTGGTGGTCGGTGTGGCCCCCGGCAGCGTCAATGCCCTGATGACCCTGCCCAAGGGCGAGCGGCCCGCCACGGCAGGCAGCACGTTCAATACCCAGTTCGCCGCCCGGCTGCAGCAGATGATCGAGAAGCGTCGTGGGAGCTAATCTCGGTCCTCGCATCATGAAGCGGCTCATTCTCATCCTGGCGCTGATGCTGCCTTCCCTGGCGCTGGCCCAGAGCGCCGGCCTGCCGGCCTTTACCAGCACCCCGGGAGCAGGAGGCGGCCAGACCTATACGCTCAGCCTGCAGACCCTGCTGTTCCTGACCTCGCTGTCGTTCCTGCCGGCTGCACTGTTGATGATGACCAGCTTCACCCGCATCATCATCGTGCTGTCCCTGCTGCGGCATGCGCTGGGCACCCAGTCTTCGCCGCCCAACCAGGTGTTGATCGGGCTGGCCCTGTTCCTGACCTTTTTCGTGATGGGACCGACCTTCGACAAGATCTACGTTGAGGCCTACCAGCCCCTGTCCGAGAACCGCATCCAGATGCAGGAAGCCCTGGACAAGGGCGCCGTGCCGCTGCGTGCGTTCATGCTGAAGCAGACCCGCGAAACCGACCTGGCACTGTTCGTCAAGATGTCGGGCACCGGTCCGCTGAACTCGGCCGCCGACGTACCGATGCGCGTACTGATCCCCGCCTACATCACCAGCGAGCTGAAGACCGCCTTCCAGATCGGGTTCGCCGTCTTCATCCCCTTCCTGATCATCGACATGGTGGTCGCAAGCGTGTTGATGGCCATGGGCATGATGATGGTCTCGCCGGCCATCGTCGCCCTGCCCTTCAAGATCATCCTGTTCGTGCTGGTGGACGGCTGGAACCTGCTGCTGGGCTCGCTTGCCCAGAGTTTTTACTGACGACCGGAGCAGACGACCATGACTCCCGAAAGCGTAATGACCATCGGGCGCACCGCGCTGGAAATGACCATCCTGGTGTCGGCTCCCGTATTGCTCGTCACCCTGATCGTCGGCCTGGCGATCAGCGTGTTCCAGGCGGCCACCCAGATCAACGATCCCAGCCTGTCCTTCATACCCAAAGTGCTCGCCGTGCTGGCCACCTTCGCGCTGGCCGGCCCCTGGATGCTGACGGTCATGACCGACTACATGAGGCGTGTGCTGACGGGCTTGCCAGGCATCATCGGCTGACCCCCCCACCGTCGTCCATTCATGATCAGTCTCACCGATGCCCAGCTCAACGCCTGGCTGATCAACTTCATCTGGCCGCTGACCCGGATTCTCGGCGTGATCATGGTGGCGCCGGTATTCGGCCACCGCGCCGTGCCGGCCCGCATCAAGATCGGCCTGGGCGTCTTCATCGCGCTGATCGTCTCACCCACCCTGCCGCCCATGCCCGACGTTGGCCTGGGCTCCTGGCATGGGTTGCATATCCTGGTGCAACAACTGCTGATCGGCGTGGCGATCGGCTTCATCATGCGCGTGATCTTTGCCGCGGTCGAAGCGGCCGGGGAGATCATCGGACTGCAGATGGGCCTGGGTTTCGCGTCCTTCTTCGACCCTCAGAGCGCAGGCCAGACGCTGGTGCTGGCGCGCTTCTTCAACATGCTGGCCGTGCTGCTGTTTCTGGCGATCAATGCCCACCTGCTGCTGATCGGCGTACTGGTCGAAAGTTTCCAGACCTTGCCCATCAGCACCCAGCCGCTTTCAGCCGGCGGGTTTCGCTCCGTCGCGCTGTTTGGCTCGACCGTGTTTGCCGTCGGCCTGCAACTGGCACTGCCGCTGATCGCCATCCTGCTGATGACCAACCTGGCACTGGGCATCCTGACGCGCTCGGCCCCGCAGCTCAACATCTTTGCGATCGGTTTTCCGATCACATTGGGCATTGGCCTGATTTTCCTGAACATGGCCCTGCCCTACATCGCACCCCAGCTTGAGCATCTGTTTCTCAACGGGCTCAAGACGGCCGCTGCGATCGTTCAAGCGATGCGGCCAGGCGGATCATGAGGCAAGGAAACATCGGGCCGGACAGCTTGTCCGGCCCGATGCAGGTTCAGGTCAGAACCCCAGGCTGTCGAGCAGGTCGTCGACCTGGCTTTGGTCAGCCACGACGTCGCTCTTGCCTTCAGGGTTGATTTGCGGGCCGTTGAGCAGGCCCGAATGAGACTCACGCTTGATTTCGGACGGCGCATAATCGATCAGGAGCTGCACCAGTTGCCGTTCGAGGTTCTGGGCAAGATCGGTAATCTTGCGGATGACCTGGCCGGTCAGATCCTGGAAATCCTGCGCCATCATGATGTCGAGCAGTTGTTCCTTGGTCGCGCTGGTATCGTTGCGCATGTCGGCCAGGCATTGCATCGTCATCGTGGCCATGTCGCGGTAATTGGCTTCAGAAAACGGCGCTTCGAATGCAGCCTTCCATCCATTCAGGATTTCGTCTGCGCCCGCATCGATCCGTTCCTGCATCGGAATGGCCGTATCGGTGGCATTCAACACGCGCTGCGCCGCCTGTTCGGTCATCTTGGCCACATAGTTCAGGCGCTCGCGCACGTCGGGGATGTCTGCCGTCGCCTTTTCCAGAACCTTGTCGAAACCCAGCTCGCGCAGGCTGTCATGCAGGGTGCGCGTGATGTGTCCCACGCGTGCCAGCATTTCATCGTGTTCGCCTGTTTCGACAGACGAAGTCGGGGAGGCCTCTGCGGTCGCCGCAGGATTGGCGTTGTAAGAATCCACGTCAAGCTCCTGCTTTTTCAAGCTTTTCGAATATCTTGCTGAGTTTCTCGTCCAGGGTGGCAGCGGTAAAGGGTTTGACGACGTAGCCGTTCGCTCCGGCCTGCGCCGCCGCGATGATGTTTTCCTTCTTGGCTTCGGCAGTCACCATCAAAACAGGTAGTTTGGACAGGTTGGCATCTGCACGGATATTCTGCAGCATGGTCAGGCCGTCCATATTCGGCATGTTCCAGTCGGATACGACAAAGTCGAAGTTCCCGGCCCGGAGTTTTGCCAGGCCATCGGCACCATCTTCCGCTTCTTCGACATTGGAATAGCCCAATTCCTTGAGCAGGTTGCGCACGATGCGGCGCATCGTCGAAAAGTCGTCAACAACTAGAAATTTGGTATTCGGGTCGGCCATGCAGCACTCCAATGAAGCGGTTTGTTTTGTTAGGGGAATAATCGGCAATCAGGCGCCAAACTTGAGCGTGCGGCACACGGAAACATCGCGGCGACGGGCCTGGCTGGCAAGCGCTCAGACGCGCATCGCACGGTCGCCATGCGTGGCGAAGAATGACAGCACGCGCCCGGGCAACTCCCTCAGGGGGGCGACCTCGTCGGTGCCGCCCATGGCAATCGCCTCCTTGGGCATGCCGAACACCACGCAGGTGGCCTCGTCCTGTGCAAGGTTGTAGGCACCTGCCTGTTTCATTTCCAGCATCCCGGCTGCGCCGTCCTTGCCCATGCCGGTCAGGATGACCCCGACCGCATTCCGGCCCGCATGGGCGGCTGCCGAACTGAATAGCACGTCGACTGAGGGGCGGTGCCGGTTGACGGGAGGCCCCTGGTCGAGCCGGGTCATGTAGTTGGCCCCGCTGCGTGCCAGCATCAGGTGGGAATGTCCGGGCGCCAGATAGGCGTGCCCCGGCAGGATGCGCTCGTTGCCCTCGGCTTCCTTGACCGAAATCTTGCAGAGCTTGTCCAGGCGGTTGGCAAACGACCGCGTGAAGCCCTCCGGCATGTGCTGGGCAATGAGAATGCCCGGGCAGTCGGGCGGCAGTTGCACCAGGAATTCCTTGATTGCCTCGGTTCCCCCTGTCGAGGCGCCGATGATGATGAGCTTCTCGCTGGTATTGAAGGTGTTGCGCACGGAGGGCAGTCCTCCGGAAGCCTGCCCGGCTGGGGCCGTACGCGGCTTGATCTTGGCGCACGCAGCTGCCCGGATCTTGTCTGCGATCAGATCGGCATACTCGAGCATGCCGCTCTGGATCGACATCTTGGGCTTGGTCACGAAGTCGACCGCGCCCAGTTCCAGCGCTCGCATGGTGATTTCCGAACCGCGCTCGGTCAGGGACGACACCATGACGACCGGCATGGGTCGCAGGCGCATCAGGCGCTCGAGAAAGTCCAGGCCATCCATCTTGGGCATCTCGACATCCAGCGTCAGTACGTCGGGATTGGTCTGCTTGATCAGTTCGCGCGCCACCAGCGGATCCGGTGCGGTGCCGACCACTTCCATGTCAGGCTGACTATTGATGATTTCCTTCATCACACCCCGAATCAGCGCCGAGTCGTCAACAATCAAAACTTTTATTTTCATAAGGCTGCCTCCGGGTAATGCCCACGCCGGCTGTGCGGTCAGAACAGATCGATCTCACCGCCCACCGCATTGGTCTGGAGCCGACCGGCATAGTCCTGCTCCCGTCTGACCAGCGTGTAGTTGTTCAACTGCTTGAGTTTCTTGACCAGCACCTTGCCGGTTGCCGGGAAAAAATACACCTTGCGCGGATGGATATCGTTGAGGTCCTCCGCCACGACACGTATTTTTTCTGCACGCAGGAAGTCGCGCACGAACTGGGCGTTGCGCTCGCCTACGTTGATGGCGGTAAAGCCGCGCAGGACATTGCCGCCGCCGAACACCTTGGCTTCGAGGTTCTCGCGGCGGGCGCCTGCCTTGAGCACCTGGTTGATCAGGACTTCCATGGCATAGGCGCCATAGCGCATCGAGGCGGAGTTCGGGTTGTTGGTTTCGCCACTGCCGTCCGGCAACATGAAATGGTTCATGCCGCCGATCCCGGAAACCCGATCGCGTATGCATGCCGCCACGCATGAGCCCAGCACGGTGACGATGAGCATCGGCTTCTTGGTGTAGTAGTACTCGCCAGGCAGGATCTTGGCGGCCTCGATGTCGAATGACCGATCGTAGTAGAGATTGGTGGCGAGTTGTTCTTCAATCGCAGGATGCATGGGCTGTTCCAGTACTGGCAGCGCGATGGCGCGGATCGAGTTCATAGACTGTCTTGCCCCGTAGTTTAAAGGCGTCGGACACATGCAGGAAATTCTCGGAGTGACCCGCAAACAGCAAGCCATCCGGTCGCAGCATATGCGCAAACCGGGAAAGTATCTTGCCCTGCGTCGGTTTGTCGAAATAGATCATGACGTTACGGCAGAAAATCACGTCAAAGGGCCCGCTGACCGGCCAGCTTGAGGCCAGCAGGTTGAGCGGCTTGAACGTGATCAACTTGTTGAGCTCGGGCCGCACGCGCACCATCCCGGCACGGCTTCCCCTCCCCTTCTGGAAGAATCGCCTGACTTGATCCTTGGGCAGCTTCTCGATCCGTTCCATCGGATAGACGCCATTCGCCGCTGTCTGCAGCACATTGGTATCGATGTCCGTGGCGACGATGCTGACCGGCGGCGCCAGCGTACCAAAAGCCTCGCAAACGGTCATGGCGATCGAATAGGGCTCTTCACCCGTGGAACTGGCAGAACACCATATGGACAGTGGGTGCTTGAGCTTCCGGGCGTGCTCGGCCAGGATCGGAAAATGGTGCGCTTCGCGGAAGAAAGACGTCAGATTGGTGGTCAGGGCGTTGGTAAACGCCTCCCACTCATCGTTATCCCGTCCGCTTTCCAGCGCATCGAGGTAATCGCCGAAGGACGTCAGGCCTTTTGCGCGCAAGCGGCGAGCCAGACGGCTGTACACCATCTCCTGCTTGGCTTCACTCAGTGAAATACCGGCCTGCTTGTAGATCAGGCTGCGAACCCTTGCAAAATCACGGGGCGTGAACGCAAAGATCTTGCTGTTGTCCGGCGATGGCTTGGCTGCTGTCTTCATCTTCTATGCGTTTCGTGCGTTCATCGGACGCTTGGCACGCCCGTCGCCGGCTTGCCTGGCCGTCGAGCGTTCCTGGCGTCATCCCGGATCGCTTGACGCGCCGTGCCTGCAACCAGGCAAGTCCATTGCAACTGCCATCCGTCTTCCAGCGCCCGGATGGGCGCGGGCTGGAAGCCTCGTCAGAATTCTTCCCATTCTTCATTGCCGCCACCGGCCACGGCCAGCTTCTTGGTGCGTGCAGGTGCGGGAGACGCCTGCACCCTGGCAGGCTTGCTCCTGGATGCCTGCCGGGACGGACTGGCGATGCTGCTGATCCGGGCGGCGGCCATCTGCCCCGCCTGGCCTGCATGATCGAGCTTGAACACGCTCACCACCTCGGCCAGCTTGCTCGCCTGATCCTGCAGACTCTCTGCCGCAGCAGCGGCCTCTTCCACCAGCGCCGCATTCTGCTGGGTCATGTCGTCCATCTGGCCCACGGCCAGGTTGACCTGCTCGATGCCGGCGCTCTGCTCCTGGCTGGCTGCGGCCGTGCCACTGATGATGTCGGCCACCAGTTGCACCGACGTCACGATATCGTCCATTGCTTCGCCGGCTTCATCGACCAGCTTCCTGCCGACCTCGACCTGCTCGACCGAATCGTTGATCAGCGTCTTGATTTCCTTGGCGGCGCCGGCGCTGCGTTGCGCCAGGTTGCGCACTTCAGCAGCCACCACGGCAAAGCCCCGGCCCTGCTCGCCGGCACGCGCGGCTTCCACCGCGGCATTCAGCGCAAGGATGTTGGTCTGGAACGCGATGCCATCGATGACGCCGATGATGTCGGAAATCTTGCGCGAGCTTTCCTTGATCGAGCCCATGGTCGAGATCACCTTGCCCACCACCTCGCCGCCGTTGACGGCGATGTCGGCGGTCGACAACACCAGCTTGCTGGCATGGTGGGATTGCTCGGCATTCTGCTTGACCGTGCTGGTCAGCTGTTCCATCGAGCTGGCGGTTTCCTCGAGGCTGGAGGCCTGGGACTCGGTGCGGGTGGACAGATCGGCGTTACCCGAGGCGATTTCACGCGAGGCCACTGCGATGGTCTCGGTACCGTTGCGAACCTGGCTCACGATCTCGCGCAGATTGCGTTCCATGTTCTGCTGGGCGGCAAACAGCTTGCCGAACTCGTTTTGCGGATGAGTGCGATGACGATGGATGGTCAGGTCGCCCGCCGCCACCTTGTCGGCGATCTCGATCGCCTCGGCCAGCGGCTTGTTGATCAGGTTCGACAGAATCCAGCCGATCCCCATGGCGGCCAGGCCGGCAATCGTGATCGTCAGCATCATGGTGAATTTCACGCTGCCGGCAATCTCCCTGGCCATGTCGGCATTATCGGCCTCCAGAGCCCGATCGATCCCCATGATGCCAGTCACGCCCACGATGATCAGCAGCGTGATCATGGCGCCGATGGCCGCCAGCAAAATGGTACGGATGTTGAATGCGCTCAATTTGTCGAACATGTTTTTATGTCTCCGCTCAGGCTACGCCACGTAATAAACAGTTTTCTAGGTTTACTTGTACAACTGACAAACTACAGGATCAGAACTCTTCCCACTCGTCACTGCCACCCCCCGCTGCGACCAGCTTTCTTTGGCCGGCTGCTGGCTTGATCGCTGGCGTTTTGGCTTTCGCAGCGGGCTTCGGCATGGCCTTGACCACTTTATTCAGCACCGGCAGATCCATGCCTGCCGACGCTGCCACGCCATCCAGCTTGAACACGCTGACCGCCTGGGCGAGCTGGCTGGCCTGATCCTGCAGGCTCTCGGCCGCAGCCGCAGCCTGCTCGACCAGCGCCGCGTTCTGCTGGGTCATTTCGTCCATCTGGCCCACGGCCTGGTTGACCTGCTCGATACCGGCGCTCTGCTCCTGGCTCGCCGCCGCAATCTCGCTCATGATGTCGGTCACGCGCTTGACCGAGCTGACGATCTCGCCCATGGTCTTGCCGGCTTCGTCCAC
>JBFHQA010000020.1:0-28098 GCA_041592455.1 Thiobacillus sp.
CCCGCGGTCGCGCCAGTTCGGGCAGGAAGGCCGCGATCAGGTTTTCGCCGGTGCCGAAAAAGTAGTTGGACAGCACGAGCGCAGCGATCGCCAGGGGGACCGCCCCGGGGGCAGCAAAGACCAGACACGCGGTCGCGCCCACGCATCCCAGCGTGGTGATCCAGAGCAGGGTTTTCTTGCGCGCATGCGCGTCGGCGTAGGCGCCGATCAGCGGCGCGGTCAGCATCACCAGCGCGTAGGAGACCGACAGGGCCAGCGTCCAGGCAAACGTCGCCCACGGTGCGTCACCTGCCACCACGCCGACGAAATAGGCGCTGAAGACCGCCGTGATGACCACGGTCGTGTAGCCCGAGTTGGCGAAATCGTACATGGCCCACGCCCACACCTCGCGCCGCGTCACGCCGGGGTGCAGGAGCGCCTTCATGGCGCGGGCTGTTCCTCGGCCTGCTGCTGCAGCGCCCACATGTGGGCATACACGCCTTCCAGTGCCAGGAGTTCCGGATGACGTCCGCGCTCGACGATGCGGCCGCCGTCCATCACCAGGATCTCGTCGGCCTCGACCACGGTGGAGAGACGATGCGCGATGATCAGGCTGGTGCGGCTGCGGGCAATTTCAAGCAGTTCGGACTGGATGGCTTTCTCGGTCTTGGTGTCGAGCGCGGAGGTCGCCTCGTCGAGGATCAGGATGGCCGGATTCTTCAGCAGGGTACGTGCGAGTGCCACGCGCTGCTTCTCGCCGCCCGACAGCTTGAGCCCGCGTTCGCCCACCACCGTGTCCCAGCCTTTCGGCAGGCTCTCGATGAAATGCAGGATGTGCGCGGCCCGCGCGGCCTCGATGACTTCGTTGCGGCTGGCTTCGGGGCGCCCGTAGGCAATGTTGTAGTAGATGCTGTCGTTGAACAGCACGGTGTCCTGCGGCACCACGCCGATGGCGGCGCGCAGGCTGTCCTGGGTGACGTGACGGATATCCTGGCCGTCGATGCTGATGCTGCCCGATCCGGTTTCGTAATAGCGGAACAGCAGGCGGGCCAGTGTCGACTTGCCGGCGCCGCTGTGTCCGACCGCGGCGACCGTCTTGCCGGCCGGAATTTCAAAGCTCACATCGTGCAGGATGGGCCGGTCCGGATTGTAGGCAAAGCTCACCCCGTCGAATTTCACCGCGCCTGCCCTCACATCGAGCGCGCGCGCGTCGGGCGCGTCCTGGATTTCGCACGGGCGCTGCAGCAGGCCGAACATGCGTTCGACATCGGTGATCGATTCCTTGATCTGGCGGTACATCACGCCGAGGAAGCTCAGCGGCTGGAACATCTGCAGCAGGAAGGCGTTGACCATGACGAGGTCGCCCAGCGTCAGCGTACCTTCAACCACGCCATTGGCCGCCCGCAGCACCATCAGCGTGACGCCGATCGCGATCACGCCGGCCTGCGCGGCATTGAGCATGCCGAGCGAACGCTGCGACTTCAGCGCCATGTCTTCCCACTCGACCAGGCTGTCGTCGTAGCGCTTCGCCTCGTATTTCTCGTTGCCGAAATATTTGACCGTCTCGTAATTCAGCAGGCTGTCGATGGCGCGCCCGTAGGCCTCTGAATCGAGGGTGTTGGCGCGCCGCACGAACTGGGTGCGCCATTCGGTGATGGTGACCGTGAACCCGATATAGGCTGCCAGCGTGACCAGCGTGATCAATCCGAACACCCAGTCGAGCTTGACGAACAGGATGCCCGCCACCATCAGGATTTCCAGCACGGTCGGCGTGATGCGGAAAAGCAGATAGCCGACCAGGCTCGATACCGCGCGGGCGCCGCGCTCGATGTCGCGGGTGATGCCGCCGGTCTGGCGCTCCAGATGAAAGCGCAGCGACAGGGCGTGAAGGTGCTGGAATATCGCCATGCTGATGCGTCGCATCGCGCGCTGCGTGACCTTGGCGAACACGACGTCGCGCAGGTCGGAAAAAGTCGTGCTGGCGAAGCGCAGCAGGCCGTAGGCCAGGATGAACGCAAGCGGCAGCACCAGTTCGGGCCGCGGCTTGTCGAGCGCATCGATGATCTCCTTCAACACCAGCGGAACGGCCACCGACGCCAGCTTGGCGCCCACCAGCAGGGCCAGCGCCAGCAGCACGCGGCCACGGAATTCCCACAAATACGGGAACAGGCGGCTGATCGAGCGCAGGCTGGGCTCGCCCAGCGGAGGCGGCGGCGTATGGGAATGGACGGCAGGATGCATCAGGTCGGGTAGAATCTCGTTTTGACTATCCGGATTTTACGTTGCTGCGCGCCGATTCAGGCGCCCTGCTCCCGACCTGCATGGCACATTTCAGTAAATTGCGCCTTTTCGGCATTCCCAATTGCACGACCGTCAAAAAGGCCCGCGCCTGGCTCACCGACCGCGCGCTGGACGTCGACTTCCACGATTACAAGAAGCTGGGCGTGGATGCGGCATGGCTGGCCGGAGTCGCCGCACAGACCGGCTGGGAGCCCCTGCTCAATACGCGCGGCACCACCTGGCGCAAGCTGGAAGACGCCGACAAGGCCGCGGTCGTCGATCAGGACAGCGCCATCCGGCTGATGCAGAAGCAGCCCAGCGTCATCAAGCGGCCCATCCTCGAAAAGGACGGCCAATATCACGTCGGCTTCTCGGAAGACCACTATCAAGCCCTGTTTGGAGCGTGACCCCGTATGTCCCATGATTCACCCAAGGATTCCGCGCTCGACGACGCCATCCGCAACAGCGAAACCCTGGCGCTGGCCGTCGAGTTGCTGAAGCGCCCCTCGCTGACGCCAGACCATGCCGGTTGCAACGACATCATCGCGGAACGCCTGCAAAAGATCGGCTTCCAGGTCGAGCGCATCTGCAGCAACGGCGTCGACAACCTGTGGGCACGCCGGGGCACGACCGCGCCGGTCGTCTGCTTCGCAGGCCACACCGATGTCGTGCCCACCGGTCCGCTGGAGCAATGGCTGTCCAACCCGTTCGAGCCGACGCTGCGCGAAGGCATGCTGTATGCGCGCGGTGCCGCCGACATGAAGACGTCGGACGCCGCCTTTGTCGTCGCCACCGAGCGGTTCGTCGCCGACCACCCCGACCATCCCGGTTCGATCGCCTTCCTGATCACGTCCGATGAAGAAGGCCCGGCCACCGACGGCACCGTCAAGGTCGTCGAGGCCCTGAAGGCACGCGGCGAGACGCTGGATTACTGCATTGTTGGCGAGCCCACCAGCGCGGCCGAGTTCGGCGACACCATCAAGAACGGGCGCCGCGGTTCGCTGTCCGGCAATCTGCGGATCAAGGGCGTGCAGGGGCATATCGCCTACCCGCACCTCGCCAAGAATCCGATTCACCTGGCCGCGCCGGCGATTGCCGAACTGGCCGACACCATGTGGGACGAGGGCAATGCCTACTTCCCGCCGACCACCTGGCAGATTTCGAACATCCACGCCGGAACAGGCGCCACCAACGTCATTCCCGGCGTGGTCGAGGTCCAGTTCAACTTCCGCTTTTCCACTGCCAGCACGGCCGAGGGCCTGATGGATGCGGTGCAGGAAATCCTCGAGAGCCACGGCCTCGATTTCGAGATCGACTGGAACCTGTCGGGCAAGCCTTTTCTCACGCCGCGCGGCCCGCTTTGCGACCAGCTCAGCGCAGCGGTCGAGGAAGTCACCGGTATCAAGCCCGAGTTGTCCACCACCGGCGGCACGTCGGACGGCCGCTTCATTGCCGAGATCAGCCGCGAAGTCGTCGAGTTCGGACCGCTCAACATGAGCATCCACAAGCTCAACGAGCACGTTGCGCTGGACAACATCGAGCCGCTGGCCCGCATCTATCAGAAAACCCTGGAAAAACTGCTGGCCTGACGAGTGAAGGCCGCGCGCGACATGAATCCCTTTGAAGACACCGAATCCCTCATCACCGTTCGCGACTGGCTTCGCTTTGCGGTATCTCGCTTCAACGAGACCAGGCTGTTCTTCGGCCACGGCTCCGACAATGCGTTCGACGAGGCCGCCTACCTGATTCTCCATACCCTGCATCTGCCGCTCGACCGGCTTGAGCCTTTTCTCGACGCCAGCCTGACGCACGCCGAATCCGCTGAAGTCCAGGCCGTGATCGAGCGCCGCGTCAACGAACGCCTGCCGGCTGCCTATCTGACCCAGGAAGCCTGGCTGGGCGGACACCGTTTTTATGTCGACGAGCGGGTGATCGTGCCACGATCCTTCATCGCGGAACTGCTGCACGATCAACTCGTGCCGTGGGTCGACGACCCGGAGCGGATCACCCGGGTGCTGGACTTGTGCACCGGATCGGGTTGTCTGGCCATCCTGGCGGCACTGGCCTACCCGCACGCCCGGGTCGACGCGGTTGACTTGTCTAAGGATGCGCTGGCTGTCGCGACGCGCAACGTGGCCGACTACGGCCTGCAGGAACGGCTCGAACTCATCGAGTCGGACCTGTTTGCCGCGCTCGATGGCCGGACATACGATGTCATCATCAGCAATCCCCCCTACGTGAATGCCGAGTCGGTCGCTGCGTTGCCGCCCGAATACCAGGCCGAGCCGGCGTTGGCGCTGGGATCGGGCGAGGACGGGCTCGACGCCACCCGCACCATCCTGGCCGAGGCCCGCGCCCACCTGAACCCGGGTGGCGTGCTCGTGGTGGAAATCGGCCACAACCGTGACGTGCTCGAGGCCGCCTATCCCACCCTGCCCTTTACCTGGCTGGATACTGCCAGCGGCGACCAGTACGTATTCATGCTGCAGCGCGAGGACCTTCCCTGATCCGATGGATCGCGCCTGCGCTGAAAGGCATTCGACCTACTGAAGGGACACCCCCAAAGGCTTGTCCAGCAAGGCGACCAGATCGTCCGCCGGGACCGGTCGGCTCATCATGTATCCCTGCCCGTATTCGCAGCCAAGCTCGCGCAGGAAATCGAACTGATCCGGCGTCTCGATGCCTTCTGCGATGACCTGCAGGTCCAGCCCTTTCGCCAGGGCGAGAATCGTGGTGACAATCTGCATGTCGCCGACCTGTCCGGGAATTCTGCTGACAAACGATCGGTCGACCTTGAGCGCATGAAACGGCAACTGCTTGAGATAGCTCAGGCTGGAATAACCCGTTCCGAAATCATCGAGTGACAGTCGCACGCCCATTTCCCGCAGGCTGTCGAGGCTGGCGCGCACATCGTCGTTCATGATCAGCATCACGTTCTCGGTGATTTCAAGTTCGAGACTGGCCGCAGCCAGCCCGGTGCGCGCCAGGGCCTGCTCGACGGACTTCACCAGACGCCGGCCCTCGAACTGACGGGTCGACACGTTGACAGCGAGGATCATGTCCCCGGCCTTGCCCTGCTGTTGCCATGCCTTGAGCTGGGCGCACCCGGCTTCGAGCACCCACTCCCCCATGGGCACGATCAGGCCGGTATCCTCGGCAGTGGATACGAATGCCCCTGGCATCACCAGGCCCTTTTCCGGATCCATCCATCGGATGAGAGCCTCGACCCCCACGATCCGGCGGCTATCCAGCGACACGATCGGCTGGTAGTGCAGCACCAGTTCATCGCGCTCCAGGGCCTGACGCAGGCGGGTTTCGAGCGTGAGTCGCTCCACCACACGCTCCGTCTGCTGGGCCTGGTAGAACATGAAGCGATTACCGCCCTGCTCCTTGGCCTGATACATGGCGGTATCGGCGTGCTTGAGCAGGGCTTCGGCTGTCCTGGCGTCGTCGGGATACACGGCGATGCCGACGCTGGCCGTGCTGTAAACCTGGGTGGTGGCGACCTGGATGGGAACGGAGAGGCTTTCCAGCAGGCGGACAGCCACCCGCTCCGCATCGTGCGTTTTCTCGATATCGGACACGATGACCACGAATTCGTCGCCCCCGAAGCGGCTCAGATAATCATGCGAGCGCAACACGGATTGCAGGCGCGCGGCCACCTGCTGCAACAGGATGTCGCCGGCTCCATGACCCAACCCGTCGTTGACGTTCTTCAGCCTGTCGATATCGATGAACAGCAGGGCCAGGCGCTTGTCGCTGCCTTCGACCCCGGCCAATGCCTGCTCGATCTCGATGCTGAAACCCTCCCGGTTGGGCAAGCGCGTCAGGGAATCGAAATAGACGAGTTGATTGAGGTGCTGCTGCGCCTGCTCGCGCTGCTCGATCTCGACTTGCAGCAATTCGGCGCGTCGCTGGAGTTCGCTGGTCTGGCGCCGCACCTGCGATCGCAACAGGCCGGCTACGGCCAGCACCAGGACCAGCAGGCCGGCGCCAATCGCGGCCACCCATGGCAACCAGCGAGGCGTTTTTCCGGCCGGCGCAGCCTCGAGCCACGTCCGCAGGGAGTCGTAGTAAGCCGATTCGGGGTCCGCCTTGAGCGCGGCCAGATGCCGGTCGATCGCCTGCATGAAAACAGGATTGCCCTGTCCCGGGGAAGCATAGTGTACGAATATCGGATTGAACACGATGTCGGTCACGACCAGACCGGGCTCCTGGGAATGCAGTGCAGCAAACACGCGGTTCACCACGCCTGCATCGGCCTGCCTGCGCACGATGGCCTCCATGACCTGCGCATACGAGTCCACATACACCGGAATGAAGGGCGCATCGAATTGCGCGGATAATTCGAGAAGGGCCTGGCTGTGAGTGCCGCTGCGCATCAGCGCGACGCGCTTGCCCTTCAGGTCCGGCAGCGAGTGAATGCGCTCATCCGCATGCCTGAACACCATGCCCCAGTTGCCGAGCAGGCTTTGCCGGCTGAACAGGTATTTCTTGGCGCGTTCCTCGCTGTAGGCCATGCCCACGATCACGTCGATGTCGCCCTTGTCCAGCCTGTCGATCAGGCCATCCCAGGCGTCTGGCACGTAGGTGATATGCCAGCGCTCACGTTCTGCCACCCACTGGATGACATCGATGGCGATTCCTTCGGGAAACGTGCCGGGCGTGGCTGACACGATGGGCGGGTTGTCGAAGACGCCCACCCTGAGCGGCATGGACGCCTCCGCAGCCCATGTCGGCGAGCACGCCGACACGATCAACAGCCATGCCTGGAAAAATAAACGGAACATCACGAGGATAAATGCCTTGTGGCGCTTGAGCCATGACGGCTCGGCGGATTGTCGAATGGTAACTGAACGCGACACGGCATGCTCGTCTGACAAACGTACCAGTCGACGTGCATCACTTCAACACTACAACGTTTCAAGCCGGGCAACCCGCTCGTCCAGGATGATGCGTGCAAGCGCTCGTGCAGCTTCGAGCATGCCCGGTCCCGGGGCATCATGCGGACGCACCGAGCCGATTTCGACCCCGTACAAATCGAGCCTGGCAGGCAGGCTGCCGAGTTCGCGCGCCAGTTGCAAGGCATCCAGCACGCCCAATCCATGGCCCGACAGCCCCTGGCTGTACCCGGGCCAGTCCAGCTGATCAAAGCGCCGAATGCTTCCGGGGTGCGTGTTGCTCGACATGGCGTCGACCAGTATGACCCACTCGCTGCCTTCAAGCAGGGAGATCAGATGGGCACCGGGCCGGTCCAGCTTGTCCAGGCTGACGTCCCCATCGCTTCCCAGGCCGGACTCGATCAAGGCATCGATCGTCAGCCATCCGACCTGATCATCGCCCGAAGGCGAACCGACGCCGATGATCCGGAGCCGGCTCATAACCTGTCGACTTTCAGGTTCAGAAAATGCGTGGCGCATGAAATGCAGGGGTCGTAGTTGCGGATCACCTGTTCGCAATGCAGGCGCAGGACATCGTCCGGTTGGTCCAGGCCGAGATGCTGCAGCGACAGCCGCAGGTCTTCCTCGATGCGACCCTGGTTCTGGCTGGTTGGCGGAACGATGCGCGCATTGACGACGCAGCCGTCGGCATCCATTTCGTAGCGATGCCACAGCAACCCGCGCGGGGCCTCGGTGCAGCCATAACCCACGCCGGCGCGCGGCTCGACCGGAACCCAGGGAGAATCCGGCACCCGGTAGCCTTCGAGCAAGCGCAGCGATTCGTGCAGGGCCAGCAGGATTTCCAGCGCACGTGCCGTCATGCTGTGAAAAACGTTGCGGCTCGGCAGCACCAGCCCGGTTTCGTCCAGCAGCGCCCTGACAGGTTCGGGCAGCCTGGCGTGGTTGAGGTTGAGCCGCGCCAGCGGGCCCACCAGGTAGGGCTGCTGCTTGTAGGTGCTGTACAAGGCCGTCGAATGCGGCTCATGGTGTTCGGCGAAATGCGTCTCGTAGGCGTCTGCCGCAATTTCCAGCCCATCGCTTGCGACGATGCTCCCCTGCTCGACGGCATAGTCGTGCGGATGGCGGGTCGCGACCGAGACGAAGCGCTGCTCGTCCTGCGGCACGGCGATGCCGGCCACCCAGCGCACCAGCGCTTCGGCCTCAGGCAAGGCGGCCCGCAGCCGGGCCCGCATGGACTCCACCACGGCCAGAGACGGCGCGCCATGAAAGCCCCCTACCCGCACGCCTACCGGATGCACCGAACGGGCACCGAACAGTTCCATGAGGTCGTTTCCAAGCGCCTGGATCCGCAGGCCGCGGCGAACCGCTTCCGGTGCCGTGCGCGCGAGCTCGATGGCGCTGTTGCAGCCGAAGAAATCGGGCGCCGCCAGCAGATGAATGTGCAGGCTGTGGCTCTGGATCCATTCGCCGCAGTACAGCACCCGGCGCATGGCCTGCGCCCAGGGGCTGATCTCGACGCCGTACAGCCGTTCCAGCGCCTGCACCGCCGTCACCTGATAGGCGACCGGACAAATGCCGCAGATGCGCGCGACCATGTCGGGGATTTCCGTGTAATGCCGCCCTTCCAGAAACTTCTCGAAATAACGCGGCGGCTCGAAGATGCGCAGGTGCAGTTCCGCGATCTCGCCCCCTTCGATGCGCAGGTCGAGCGCACCCTCGCCCTCGACCCGCGTCAGCACCGGGACGTGGATCGAAACGGTTCGGGCGGATTCACTCATCGTTGTCCCGTACCTTCCCGGCCGCTTTCAGGAAGACCGGCGCCTGGCTGTTGATGGACTGGAATCGGCGAGCAATGGCCACGGGCGTCAGGCCAAGACGCCTGAACTGCGCGGTCAGTGCATCGGTATTCGCATTCTCGGCCGGCCCATAACATCCGTAGCAGTCCCGCCCGATGCCCGGGCACAGGGCGCCGCAACCGGCCCGGGTCACCGGCCCCATGCAGGCGATGCCCCGGCTGACCATCACGCACCCCAGGTTGCGGCGCTTGCACTCGGTGCAGACCTTGTCGGCGCGGTCTGCCGGCATCACGCCGAGCAGCAGGGCCCCCACGACCTGCAGGATCTGCTGTCCGCTGACCGGACAGCCCCATAATTCAAAATCGACCTTGACGTGCTCAGACAGGGGGCTGGACCGTTCCAGGCTGGCGATTGCTTCGGGATGGGCATAGATCTGGCCGGGCCAGTCCGCACCGTCAGCGCTGTTGCGCAGGGCCTGGATGCCGCCGGAGGTGGCGCAGGCGCCGATGGCGATCAGCATCCGGCTGTGCTGGCGGATGTGCCGGATGCGTTCGCGGTCTTCCGGCGTATAGACGCTGCCTTCGACGAAGGCGATGTCGACTTCGGCATCCATATCGAGCGGCCCGGCCTCGGCAAAATGCACCAGGTCGATGCGCTCCGACAGGGTGAGCAGGTCCTCGCCCAGGTTGAGAAACGCGAGCTGGCAGCCATCGCAGGAGCTGAACTTGTGTACCGCCACGCGCGGCCGGGTGGAAATCGGCTCATCCATGCGCATCAAAACCCCCTGTGCGCCAGCAGGGACTTGACCTGGCCCCAGCTGAACACCGGACCGTCGCGGCACACGAACGACCCGCCAAACTGGCAATGGCCGCAGCGGCCCACGGCACACTGCATGTTGCGCTCCATGCTGAGGAACAACCGCGACTCGGGCAGCTTGCGCTCGAGCAACAATTCTGCAGCAGCCTGCATCATGCCCTCCGGGCCGCACATCAGGGCCGCCGCACGAGCTGGATTGAAGCGGGCGAGTCCAAACATCTCAGTCACCCGGCCGACATGCCAGGGCCACAGGGCTGCGCCCTCGCTGGCGGCGACCAGCACCTGGGTATCGGGCATCCTGGCCCAGCGGTCGTATTGCTCCCGCCAGATCAGGTCGTCCGCATGCTTCACGCCCTGGATGATGACCAGTTTGCCGAAGCGCTCGCGGCGCTTCATGACGTAGTGGATCACCGACACCACCGGCGCGCAGCCCAGGCCGCCCGTCACCAGCACGATATCGTTGCCGCCCATTTCCTGCAGCGGCCAGCCGCGCCCGAATGGACCACGCAGGCCCACCTTGTCTCCGGCCTTCAATTCCGAAAGCCCGCGCGTGACGCGGCCGGCCACGCGAATGGCATGGCCGATGCCATCGCGGTCAGCCGGATCGGACATGATCGAAATCGGCACCTCGCCCACGCCAAACAGATAGAGCATGTTGAACTGGCCGGGCGCAAAGCGATAGGCGGCCTGCGCCGCATCGTCGTCCAGCCGCAGGCGCAGCGTAAAAATGGTGGGCGATTCCTGGATGCGTTCGGTCACCGTGGCCGTCTGCGGTACCGCGATATCGTGTGCCAGAGTCATGGCTGCCCCTCCTGTCTGGCCAGGGCGGCCACCTCTTCGGTCAGGTCGATCCCGGCCGGGCACCAGGCGATGCAGCGGCCGCAGCCTACACAACCACTGCGGCCGAACTGGTCGTGCCAGGTGGCCAGCTTGTGCGTCAGCCACTGGCGATAGCGCGTGCGGATGTCCGGTCTCACATTGAAACCGTGCAGATGGCCATGCGACTCGCCAAAGCACGAATCCCATATCCTCGCGTGCTGGCTGGCCTGTCCATCGAGCGAAGGCGCGTCGTGTTCTGCATGGCAGAAGCAGGTGGGACATACCGCCGTGCAATTACCGCAGGCCAGGCAGCGCGACGCCACGTCGTCCCAGTGCGGGTGCTCCAGCCGGTTCATCAGGAGAGGCCTCAGGTCATGGGCGGGCAGCGTGCGGGTCTGTGCGTCGCGCGCGTTCTGCCCCTGCAACTGGGCGGCGGCGATGTGTTGGGGGGTGGCCGGATCCAGGTTCAAGTCCTTCAGCACGGCGTTTCCTTCAGGGGTGCCTGCCACCGCGACAAAGCCGTCATCCAGTTCAGCCAGCGCGATATCGAATCCCGAGGTCGGCGTGGGACCGTCCCCGGTAGACACGCAAAAGCACGTGGATGCCGGTACGGCGCACTGGACCGCCACCAGGAACAGATGCTCGCGGCGCCTTGCAAAATGGGGATCCTGGCGGCCATCGCGCAGGAAATGGGCCTCCTGCAGTGCAAGCGCGGCCAGATCGCAGGCTCGCACGCCAATGAGGGCCTGCTTGCGGGGCTGGGGAAGCACGGCCTCGAATGTCAGGGTACCCGCACGATTGCGCGCCACGCGCCACAGGGTTTCGCTGGGAGCGAAGCTGAAAGGCTTGATGGCCTGCGGCCCGCTGGCCCAGGCAAAGTATCGATGTTCTGCGGGTTCCTGGACGACCCGGTAACGTCCGGGCGACTGCTCGGCCTGCAGGCCGCGGGGCATGGAATCGGGGGAATCCAGGCTGTGCATGACGATCGCGCCGTTCTCCACGGCAGGGCCATGGCAGGTGTAGCCTCGCTTCATCAGCAGCGAAATCAGCGAACCGAACTGGCCATGCGGAAGGAAACCCGGTGGCTCAGGATGGGAAAACATAGGCTTGCCGCGCAATGTCCATGTTCATAGTGTATGCACAAAGCGCTGCCTGGAACAGGCCTGCATCGAGTTCGCCTGTTCGGGCCACCGTCCCCGTCGATGCTCCGCAGGTGTTCGTTATAATGCGTGTTTTCGCAGTGATGGAGGAGTGTGTCATGCAGCAACAACTGGATGTGTTCGTCGCTTCCCTGACTTCTTTCTGGACGCAGCTGGCGAGCTTTGTGCCCCAGTTGCTGGCCGCCCTGCTGCTGCTGTTCGTGGGCTGGCTGTTTGCCAACCTGGCGCGCACCGGCGTCATGAAACTGCTCGATGTGCTGCGTTTCGACAGCCTGGCGGAAAAAACCGGCATCGAGGCCTTTCTCAAGCAGGGCAACCTGGATGTCTCGCTGTCGCGCCTGCTTGCCAAGCTGGCCTACTGGATCATCATCTTCATCGTGATCGTCACGGTGGCCAACAGTCTCGGCCTGCACATGGTCGCCGACCTGTTCAACAAGGTCGTGCTCTATATCCCCAACATCATCGTTGCGATCCTCGTGCTGGTGTTCGGCATTCTGGTGGCGCGCTTCATCAACCGGATGGTGTTCGCCTACCTCAACAACATCGGCGTCCAGGGCGCGCTGACGATCAGCACGCTGGCCGAGTATGCGGTGATCATCTTCGTCGTGTTCGTGGCGCTGGAGCAGCTGGCGATCGGCACGGCCCTGCTGACAGCAGCCTTCCAGATCGGCTTCGGCGCGGTGGGCCTGGCGCTGGCGCTGGCGTTCGGCCTGGGCGGCCGTGAATGGGCAGCTGGCGTGATCAAGAAGCTGACCGAGAAATAATTCTCCGAGCCATCGGTTCCCTCATCCCGAGGGAGCCGATCCTTCAGGCAAGCTGGACAGCGAATCGCTCGATAAGGGTTCTGCCTGCTGAAACCTGATTAACCTTCAAGATCCAGCAGTCGCCAGCCCTCAACGTATCCGTGGCTTGCGGGCATGCTTGTCGGGCACGCCTCGGGTCTGCCGGCGCGGTCCCGGCTTCATGCCGGCCCATTCCATGACACGAGCGACCAGGTCATCGTCGAGTTCCATTTTCTGGCCGCGACGCAGTTGCGGCGGCAGCGCGATCGGGCCAAAGCGGATGCGCGTGAGCCGCGATACCGTCAGGCCGAAATGCTCGAACAGGCGGCGCACTTCGCGCTTGCGGCCTTCCTTGATCACCACGCGGTACCACTTGTTGGCACCCTCGCCGCCTGCGGCGAAACAGCTTTGCAACTGGGCGGGACCGTCGTCGAGTTCCACCCCGGCCAGCAGCTGCGCGATCATGTCCTCGGTCAGCTCGCCCAGCACCCGCACTGCATACTCGCGCTCGACTTCGAAGCGGGGATGCATCAGGTGGTTGGCCAGTTCGCCCGAGGTCGTGAAAACCATCAGGCCGTCGGTGTTGTAGTCGAGGCGGCCGATGGAAATCCACTTGGCGCCGCGCAGGCGCGGCAGGCTGTCGAACACGGTGGCACGGCCCTTGGGGTCGTCGCGGCTGACGATCTCGCCTTCCGACTTGTGATAGATCAGGATGCGGGTGCGCTTTTCGTCGAAGCGCAGGTAGACGCGGCGGCCGCTGACCTTGACCACGTCGCGCGGGCCCACCTTGCTGCCGATCGTGGCGGTTTCGCCATTGACCTGAACCCGGCCTTCGGCGATCCAGTCCTCCATTTCGCGGCGCGATCCCAGGCCGGCCGCCGCGAGTGCTTTCTGCAAGCGCTCGCTGGCCGCCTCGGGGGCGGTGGCTTGCTGCAACCGGCTCGCGGCTCGCCCCATGGGAGCGTTGGGCGATCGGCGGATGGGTGATGCGGGACGGGCCATGGTCAATTGGTCTCGATAATTTCGTCTGCAGGAGGCACGCGGATGCTGACGACTTCAATCACCGCGCCGAAGGTCTGGCCGGCTTCGTCGTCCGGCCCGTCCTCGCGCAATTCGGGAATCAGCGCCGTTTCGTCCGGCGTGACGAGGGTGCCGAGTTCTTCCAGCGGCGGCAGTTCGGTCAGGCTCAACATCCCCAGGTCGCTGAGGAAGTGCCCGGTGGTGCCAAACAGCGCTGGACGACCGGGAACGTCGCGATGGCCGATGGCCTCGATCCAGCCCCGCTCTTCCAGCGTCTTGATGATGTTCGGATTGACCGACACCCCCCGGATGTCCTCGATGTCGCCGCGCGTCACAGGTTGACGATAGGCGATGATCGCGAGGGTTTCCAGTACCGCGCGCGAATAGCGCGGCGGCTTCTCGTTCTTGAGACGCGACAGCCAGGGCTGCATCTCGGGGCGGGTCTGGAAGCGCCAGCCGTCGGCCACCTGAACCAGTTCCACCCCCCTGCCGTGCCACTGGGCGCGCAGTTCATCGAGCGCCCGGCGCAGGGTGTCGCTGGACATCCGCTCGCCGGGCTCGTCCTGCTCGAACATGCGCTTGAGATCGGCCAGCGACAAGGGCTCGACGGCGGCCAGCAGCGCGCCTTCCAGCACGGTCTTCAGGTCATCCGGGTTTTCAGTCGGTTGAAGATTCATGGAGTTTGACGTAGATGGGGGCAAACGGCTCGGCCTGCGAAACGTCCAGAAGCGTTTCCTTGGTCAGCTCCAGCACGGCCAGGAAAGTGACCACGAGTTCATGCACCGTCGAGGATTCAGGGAACAATTCCTTGAACTCCAGATACTCGCCCGGCGTCAGCCGTTTCAGAATGCGGCTCATGTGCTCGCGAATCGACAGTTCCTGGCGGCCGATACGGTGGTGGGTGCGGTTTTTTGCGCGCGACAGGATCGCCAGCCAGGCCGCGGCGAGTTCCTCCGGATGCAGGCTCGGCAGGCGCTTGGCCGCTGCCGGAAGGAACACACTGACCGTGTCGAAATCGCGCCCGGCCTGGGGCAGTTCGTTCAGATGCTGGCCGGCGAGCTTCATCTGCTCGTATTCCAGCAGGCGCCGAACCAGTTCGGCGCGCGGATCGTCGCCCTCGCTCACCTCCTCGCTTTGCTGCGGCCGCGGCAGCAGCATGCGGGACTTGATGTCGATCAGCATCGCGGCCATCAGCAGATATTCCGCAGCGAGTTCGAGCCGCGTGGCCCGCGCCGCATCGACGTAGGTCATGTATTGCCGGGTGAGCTCGGCCATCGGGATGTCGAGAACGTCGAGGTTCTGCTTGCGGATCAGGTACAGCAGCAGGTCGAGCGGGCCCTCGAAAGCCTCGAGAAACACCTCGAGCGCATCCGGCGGACTGTAGAGATCCTGCGGCAGCTCGGTCAGCGGTTCGCCGTGGATCTTGATCACAGGTGCTTGCGGCGGCGTATCGGGAGGTGAAGCTTCGAGAAGCTCTGGGGAGTTCATCACGGTATTTTACCCGAGCAGGCCCGGTTTCAGGACGGATCAGCGCGTGCCCTGAGTGTTGCAGGGGACGTTCATGGCATACCCCTATAGAGTGTCAGGTTTTTTTACAGACATTCGCCCACGCGTCCATGAATCGAAATTAATTTCTTGCATAACAGAGGCTTAATAACATGGAATCAATCTTGCATGATTTCTGATACCTGCCACGAATCAAGAAAGGACAACCATGCGAACAACTTCCAGCCTCCTCATTTTTGCCGCCGCTCTGGGCACCAGCACGATGGCCCATGCCAATCTCATTACAAACGGGGATTTCGCAGCAAACTCAAGCGGATGGACTTACAACAATGCGGGCATTGACGGCGGCCACCTGAACAGCGAGGGCAATCCGGCCGGTTCCTTCTGGGTCAACCACAACGGCAGCAACGTTGGAGGCGATCTGGATCCGATGTTGTCCCAGATCATCGCCACACTCGTGGGGGGCAGCTATACGCTGCAATTCGACTACTCCGGCAGGGTCGTCACGGGTGGTGTCGGCTTGGCAGTGGACATCGATGGCACCGAAGTGGCGACCTACAGCATCCTGAGCGGATCATGGCTGACCGAGAGCCTCGTCTTCACTGCAAGCTCTGCGAACACGACCATTGCTTTCCGCAGCGAAATCAACGGCACCGATTATGACGCCCGGATCGACAATGTGTCGGTGCTGCAGAACATCAACGGCGGCAACAACGGCGTACCAGAGCCGGCCACGCTGGCCCTGCTGGGCATCGGAATAGCAGGATTGGGACTGGCCCGTCGCGCCAGAACCTGACAAGGCAGGCCAGAGCGACCGACGACCCCCTCGCCGTCTGGTCCGTTAACGCGGCCACCTTCCCTATTCGCCGATGCACATTCGTGCAAGGTTCGAATTGGTTTCAGTCAAAGACAATCGCCGCCACGTCTTGGTAACGCCTGGCAAAATGCACCGTCAGCCCTGCCCGGATATGCTCGGGCAGCTTCTCGAAATCGCGCCGGTTGGCGTCGGGCAGGATCAGTTCGGGGATGCCGATGCGACGCGCGGCGATCACTTTTTCGCGTATGCCGCCTACGGCTAGCACCTGCCCGGTCAGGGTCAGTTCCCCCGTCATGGCCAGGGGACGCCGGATGCGGGCTTTCCTGGCCAGCGACAGCAGCGCCGTGGCCATCGTGATGCCGGCGCTGGGGCCGTCCTTGGGCGTGGCGCCTTCCGGCACGTGCAGGTGGACGAAGCTCTTGTCGAAGAAAGTTTCGTCTGCGCCGTAGGCTTTCAGGTGCGAGGCCACATAGCTGTAGGCGATCTCGGCCGACTCCTTCATCACTTCGCCCAGCTTGCCGGTGAGCTTGAAGCCGCGGTTGAGCGTGTGGACGCGCGTGGCTTCCACCGGCAGGGTCGCGCCGCCCATCGACGTCCAGGCCAGGCCGGTGACCACGCCGACGCCGCTGATGGGCTTTTCGCGCGTGAACACGGGTTTGTCGAGGTAAGCCTCGATTTCCTTGACGCCGACCTTGATCGGCGTGGCCGCGCCGCCCAGGATCTTGACCACGGCCTTGCGCGCGACCCGGCCCAGCTGCTTTTCCAGGTTGCGCACGCCCGCCTCGCGGGCATAGCCCTCGATCACGTGCCGTAGAGCGCCCTCGGTGATCGTGAGCTGGCCTTTCTTCAGGCCCGACTTGGCAAGCACGCGCGGCCACAGGTGGTGCTTGGCGATGGCGACCTTTTCCTCGGTGATGTAGCCCGACAGCCGGATGACTTCCATGCGGTCGAGCAAGGGCGACGGGATCGAGAAATCGTTGGCGGTGCAGATGAACAGCGCCTTGGACAGATCGAACCGCACGTCGAGGTAGTGGTCCAGAAAATCGGCATTCTGCTCGGGGTCGAGCACTTCGAGCAGCGCGGAAGCCGGGTCGCCCTGGAAGCTCGCACCGATCTTGTCGATTTCGTCGAGCATGATCACGGGGTTAGCCGAACCGGCCTCCTTGAGCGCCTGCACGAACTTGCCCGGCATGGCGCCGATGTAGGTGCGGCGGTGGCCCTTGATCTCGGCTTCGTCGCGCATGCCGCCGACCGAGAAGCGGTAGAACGTACGGCCCAGTGCCTCGGCGATGGATTTTCCGACCGAGGTCTTGCCGACGCCCGGCGGGCCGATCAACAGCAGGATCGACCCTGCCATTTCGCCTTTCATGGCGCCCACGGCGAGGAACTCGATGATGCGGTCCTTCACATCTTCCAGGCCATCGTGATCGCGGTCGAGTATTTTCCGCGCGCGCTCGAGGTCGAGCTTGTCCTGAGTGCAGGTCCCCCAGGGCAGCACGGTCAGCCAATCGAGATAATTGCGGGTGACGGTGTATTCGGGCGATCCGGTTTCAAGCAGCGAGAGCTTGTGCATCTCCTCGTCGATGCGTTTCCGGGCCTGCTCGGGCAGTTTCAGCTTTGCAATGCGCTCGTTGAAGGTGTCGAGCTCGGCGGTCTTGTCGTCCTTGGAGAGTCCAAGCTCCTTCTGGATCGCCTTCAGCTGCTGGCGCAGGAAGAACTCGCGCTGCTGCTCGCTCATTTTCTCGTCGACCTTCTCGCGGATGTCCGACTGCAGGCGCGCGACGTCCAATTCCTTTTTGAGCAGTACCAGTACCTTCTCCATGCGCTTTTTCAGGCCGAAGGCTTCGAGCACGTCCTGCAAGTCCTGCTTGGAAGCCGTCGTGAGGCTGGCTGCAAAATCGGTCAGTTGCGAGGGCTCGTTCGGACCGAAGCGGTTCAGGAAGAACTTCAGCTCTTCCGAGTACAACGGGTTGAGCGGCAGCAGGTCCTTGATGGTGTTGATGATGGCGATGGAGTAGGCGCGGATTTCCTCGGATTCCGGCTTGCCGGTTTCGCCCGGATAGTCGACCCGCACCTTGTAGGGCGGCGTGTCCGACAGCCATTCGACGATCCGAAAACGCTTGAGCCCTTCGGCGATGAACTGCATCTTGCCGTCCGCGCGCACCGGATGATGGATCCGGACCGCGGTTCCGACCGTCTTGAAATCGGACCGCTTGACGTCGTCGGTATTGTCGGGCTTGACCACCACCAGCCCCACCATGTGATGCGCCGACTCGCCGATGGCTTCGACCGTCGTCAGCCAGGGCGCCTCGTTCATCAGGAGCGGCAGGGTCTGCGCCGGAAAGAACGGCTTTTCGGTCAGCGGCAGCAGGTACAGCACGTCCGGGTAGGCCGGCGGAGCCGGCAGCTGGCGGTCCTCCGGGACGATTTCGCCTTCAAGTACGGGTTCGGTAGGCATGATCTCGACATCTTATCCGCTAAACAGGAACAAGAAGTATCGGGCCAGTCCGGCCGATTTCAAGGCTGGGAGGGGCTGGCCTGGACCGGAATTTCCTCGATGACATCCGGCATGCCGGACAGGATCATCAGTTCGACCCGGCGGTTGCGCGCGCGCCCGTCGGCGGTGTCGTTGGAGGCGATGGGCTGGCTGGCCTCGCGGCCGATGGCAAACAGCCGCGCAGGCGGGATGCCGTTCTCGGCCAGCAGCCGCACCACGCTGGTGGCGCGAACGGCCGACAATTCCCAGTTCGACGCAAACGCCGAGGTGCTGATCGGAACATTGTCGGTGTGACCGGTGATTTCCAGATTGAAGGGCTCACGGCGCAGTTGCTCCGCCACGGCGCGCAGCACGGCCAGCGAGGTCGGTTCCAGTTCGGCCTGGCCCGGGGCAAACAGCACGTTGGCATTGATCTCGATGCTAACGCCACGACGGCTCTGCGTCACCTTGACCTTGCCTTCCTTCACCAGCGGCGCCATGACGTCCAGCAGATTGCTGGCCACTTCTGTCATATGCGCCTGCTCCTCGATGGCCTGCTGCTGCTTGAGCGTGCGCTGCCGGACCTCGGGCGGTAGCGGCGAGGGCGTCAGCCGGGGCACCGGCACGTCGGTTGCGGTGTCGCGGCCGAAGGCGTCGCCCAGCGAATTGGCCAGGGAACGGTACTTGGTTTCGTTGACGGCTGACACCGCATACATCACCACGAAGAATGCGAACAGCAAGGTGACGAAGTCGGCAAACGAGATCAGCCAGCGCTCGTGGTTTTCGTGGTCGAAGGCGACGCGGCGCCGTCTGCGCATCAGAGATAGCCTTTCAAGCGGGCCTCGATGATGCGCGGATTGTCGCCCTGGGCGATGCCGATCAGGCCGTCACAGAGAATTTCACGCTCGGTGACCCGGCGCGCGATGGTGAACTTGATCTTGTTGGCGATGGGTAGCAGCACCAGGTTGGCCAGGCCGACGCCGTAGATGGTGGCGACGAAGGCGACGGCAATGCCGCTTCCCAGCTTGCTCGGATCGGACAGGTTTTCCATGACGTGGATCAGTCCGATCACGGCCCCCAGGATGCCGAGGGTGGGCGCATACCCGCCGGCCGACTCCCATACCCGGGCGGCCTGGCGTTCCGCGGTCTCGAAACCGATGATCTGGACGTCGAGCGTTTCGCGCAGCTTGGCCGCGTCGGCGCCGTCGATCAGCAATTGCAGGCCCGTTTTCTGGTAGGGGTCGCGCGTCATCTGGACATATTTCTCCAGCGCGAGGATGCTTTCCTGCCTAGAGGTATGCGACCACTGGACGATGCGACGGATCAGCATCTCGGCTTCGGATTCGGGCGGGCGGAAGGCCCACTTGGCCATGCGCACGCCCTTGATGAAGATCGGCAGAGGGTAATGCACCAGCACCGCCGCCAGTGTGCCGAGGACCACGATGACGAAGGCGGTCGGCTGCAGGAACAGGCTGACGTGGCCGCCTTCGAGTGCCTGGCCTCCGAAAATGGCTGCGCCGGCGAGCCCGAGTCCGATCAGGCTGCCACGATCCATGCATCTTCCTTCAGTTTGGTCCGCAGGCGCGCGATGGCCTGGCCGTGAAGCTGGCAGATGCGCGATTCGCTGACGCCGAAGACCTCGCTGATCTCGCGCAGGTTGAGTTCCTGCTCGTAGTACAGCGACATCAGCAGCTGCTCGCGCTCGGGCAGATTCTCGATGCCTGCAATGATGCAGGCGCGCAGGTTGGCGTCGAGCAATTGCGGCAAGGGCATGCTCTCATCGCCCGACATCTGCTTGTCGAGGAAGGAATCGTCTTCGTCCGAATCGCCAAAGTCTTCGAAATACAGCAACTGGTGGCCCCGGGCATCGCCCAGCATGGCCTGGTACTCGTCGAGCGGAATCTTCATGGATTCGGCAATCTCGGTTTCGGTCGGCTGCCGGCCCAATTGGTGCTGCAGCGCGCCGATGGCCTTCTCGATCTTGCGCATCGACTGCCGCGCGCTGCGCGGCATCCAGTCGGATTGCCGGAGTTCGTCGATCATGGAACCGCGGATGCGCTGGATCGCATAGGCTTCGAATTGTGCGCTCTGCGCTTCGTCGTAGCGGCTGATTGCATCGAGCAGGCCGATCATGCCGGCCTGGACCAAATCGTCCTCCTCCACGCTGGGCGGCAGGCGGCCCATCATGTGATGCGCCAGGCGCTTGACCATCGGCATGTATTGCGTCAGCAGTTCGCTTTTTTCGCTTTTGCCGGTTGCGGTGTACACGTTGTTATCCCCTTCTGCAGGCGTCCATCAGACGAGTCCCCTGGATCACGCGTTGCATGAACCCCCCTACGCTGCCCAGGCTCGGCGGTTGCGGCCAGCGCAGCAGGCCGTCCGCCAGTTTGCGAAACTGCGAGGTGGATACGGCCACGGGAAACGCATCCACCACCGAGGTGCGCAAGTGACCCGCCCGGGTCAGTCGCTCATCCAGCGGAATATATCCCAGATAGTCGACGGACACCCCCAAATAGCGCTCGGCCGTCTGTGAAAAGTTATTGGCGACGGCCTGTGCCTGCTTCGGCGACTCCATGCGGTTGAGCAGCAGGCGGAACTGTCGCTTGCCAAAATTCTGCGCCAGGCGCTTGACCAGCGAATAGCTCTGGGTGATCGCGGTGTTGCCGGGCGGCAGAACGACCATGATCTCGGTCGCGGCCAGGCCGAGCGGCAGGGCATCGGGGTCGGTCGCCTCCTCCATGTCCACCAGCACGACATCGACGCCGCACTGCAGGCGGTTGAAGCTCTGCGCCAGCCATTCCTGGTCCTGTTCGGACAGGCGTCCCAGGCGATTGAAGCCATCGCCGATCGGCAGCACCTGGACGTTGTCCGGGCCATTGAGAATCAGGGCATCCAGCGTGCAGCGCCCTTCGATCACGTCCGACACGTCGTAGACCGGCGTCAGCCCCAGCGCAGCGGCGGCACCGCGGCCGTGCTGGTCCTGATCGATGATGAGGATGTCACGGCCGGAACGCGCGAGCGCGACCGCCAGATTGGCAGTCGCGGCGGTCTTGCCGGCGCCCTGCTGTCCCGACATCACGGTAATGACCTGGAAGCCGGTCTGTCCGAGCAACCGGCGCAGGCCGGCTGCCTGATCGGTGATGAATTTATCCAAGGGCCACCGCGCTTTCACGATTGGTTGATTGGAGTCCCGACAGCGCGAAAGCCAGTTCGGTTTCATCCAGCTGCCAGGGCGAAGCCAGCGAGCGGGTCTTGAATGCGCGGTGGATCAGGTACTGGCGATTGGCCAGGTGCAGATCCTCGGGCACGCGCTGGCCGGTGGCCAGGTAGTGCACGTTCAACTGGTGACGGATCGCGCAATCCAGTGCCGGGCCCAGGCTGGCGGCCTCGTCGACCTTGGACAGGATGCAGCCGGCCAGGTCGCGGGCCTGGTAAGCCTGCACCACTTCGTTCAGCGTGTCGCCATGGCTGGTGGCGTTCAGCAGCAGCAGCCGCTTGATCTGCTTGCCGGCCTGGCACAGCATCTCGACCTGCTCGGCAACGGCCTGGTCGCGCTGGCTCATGCCGACGGTGTCGATCAGCACGGTGTGCTTGTTGCGCAGTTCGGACAGGGCGAGCCGCAGATCGGCGGCATCGCGAACGGCATGCACCGTCACGCCGAGGATCTTGCCGTAGATGCGCAGTTGCTCGTGACCGCCGATCCGGTAGCTGTCGGTGGTCAGCAGTGCGAGCTTTTCAGCGCCGTGGCGCACCACGAAGCGCGCGGCGAGCTTGGCCGTAGTCGTGGTCTTCCCTGCCCCGGTCGGCCCCATCAGGGCGAACACGCCGCCATTGTCGAGCATGTCGGTTTCGTTCTGCATGACCTGAAGCCGCTTCATCAGCGTGTTGCGCATCCAGGCCTGGGTCTGCTCGGTATCACCTTTGGGCAGGTTATCCAGCATCTCGCGCGCCAGCGTGGCGCTGAAGCCGGCCGCCAGCATGTCGCGCATCAGGGTCGCGCCGGAAGGATCGCGGCCCGGAAGGTCGCGCCAGGCAAGGTCAGCCAGCTGGCTTTCCAGGCGCGTCTGCATCGACTTGATCTCGCTGATCACGCTCTGTGCCAACTGGGAACTGTCTTCGCTGGGCATGGCCACCCGCTCGATCAGGCGGCGCTTGATGGTCACAGCGGGTTCGGCCTCGGGCTCAGGCTTGCGTTCAGCCTTGCGCTCCTGGCGCACCACCGGCTCCGGCTCAGGTTCGGCTAACGGTTCGAGCTCGACGTGCCTGGGAGCGGCCGCACGCACAGGCTTTTCCACGACAGGCGGCGCGATCGCTGCGATGTCGTCGGCGGGCATGGCCAGAACCTCGACTCCGCCTTCGACCGCCCGGTTGGAAAGAATGACCGCATCCGGTCCCAAGGCGTCTCGCAACTGACGCATGGCCTCGCGGGATGTTTTGGCGACGATTCGTTTGACGTTCATGCTGTTCCTCCTACCAGGGAAGTCACTTTGATCTGTTTACCTTCGGGCACTTCGGCGTGCGAAAGGACCTTGAGTTGCGGCACGGTGCGCCGCAGGAAACGGGCGAGCAGCGGGCGCAGGACGGCCGGGGTCAGCAGCACGGGCGGATGCCCAAGCGCTTCCTGACGCTGCGTGGACGACTGGGCCCGCTCGAGCAGCGTGTCGGCGAGGCCGGGCTCCATGCCGGCAGCATCGTGGCCGGACTGCAGGGTTTGCAGCAGCAGATGCTCCAAACCTTGCTCGAGGGCCATGACCGGCAGTTCGCTGGTCGCGCCGTAGATCTGCTGAACGATCGAGCGGCCCAGCGCCACCCTGACCAGTGCAGTCAGCTCATTGGAATCCTGCACGCGCGCGCCGTGCTCAAGCAGGGTGTCGATGATGGTGCGCATGTCGCGAATGGCGACGCCCTCGACCAGCAGGGTTTGCAGGACTTTCTGTACCGTCGACAGCGGCAGCAGCTTGGGCACCAGTTCTTCCACCAGCTTGGGCGCACTCTTGCCCAGATGGTCGAGCAGGGCCTGCACTTCCAGGCGGCCCAGCAGTTCGGCGGCATGCTGCGTGACCAGGTGATTCAGGTGCGTGGCGACCACGGTTCCGGGGTCCACCACGGTGTAGCCCAGGGCCTGGGCCTGTTCGCGCATGTCGGATTCGATCCACACGGCAGGCAGCCCGAACGCCGGATCGCGCGTCGCGGTACCCGGTAAGGCCGCGGTCGTGCTGCCGGGATCGATTGCGAGGAACTGGCCGGTGCGCACTTCGCCGGACCCGATCTCCACGCCCTTGAGCGTGATGCGATAGCTGTTCGGATTGATTTCCAGGTTGTCGCGGATGTGCACGGCGGGCGGCAGGAAGCCGATCTCGCGGGCAAACTTCTTGCGAATGCCCTTGATACGGCGAACCAGTTCGCCGTCGGCCGTGCTGTCGACCAGCGGGATCAGGCGATAGCCTACCTCCAGCCCCAGCGTGTCGATGGGGGCGACGTCTTCCCAGCTCGCCTCCTGCGACTCGACCGCCGCAACGGGAGCCGTCTGGACGTCGTCCGGGACCTCCTCCTGTTTCCGGCTGCTCCGGTAAGCCAGCCAGACCATGCCGCTGGCCAGCAACAGGAAGGCAAAGTTCGGCATGCCCGGGATCATGCCCATCATCCCCAGGATGGCGGCGGTGATGTAGAGCGCCTGGGTCTTGTTGAACACGTTGGACAGCATCTGCCCGGTGATGTCTTCTTCGGTGCTGACGCGGCTGACGATGATACCGGCCGCAATCGAGATCACCAGGGCGGGAATCTGGGCCACCAGGCCGTCGCCGATCGCCAGCAGCGTGTAGTTGCGGGCGGAATCGGCCACGCTCAGGTCGTGCTGCATCACGCCGACGATCAGGCCGCCGATGATGTTGATCAGCAGGATCAGGATGCCGGCGATCGCGTCGCCGCGAACGAATTTCGAGGCACCGTCCATCGAGCCGTAGAAGTCAGACTCCTGCGCAACCTCGGCACGGCGGCGGCGCGCCTCGTTCTCGTCGATCAGGCCGGCATTGAGATCGGCGTCGATCGCCATCTGCTTGCCCGGCATGGCGTCGAGGGTGAAACGCGCGCTGACCTCGGCGATGCGGCCGGCGCCCTTGGTGATCACGATGAAGTTGATCACCACCAGGATCACGAACACGATGATGCCGACGGTATAGTCGCCGCCGACCAGGAAATGGCCGAATGCCTCGATCACCTTGCCAGCCGCGTCGGGGCCGGTGTGGCCTTCCAGCAGCACGACCCGGGTCGAGGCCACGTTCAGCGACAGGCGCAGCAGCGTGGACAGCAGCAGCACGGTCGGAAAGGCGGCGAAGTCGAGTGCCTTCTTCGTCGACAGGCTCACCAACAGCACCATGATCGAGAGCGCGATATTGAAGGTGAACAGCATGTCCAGCACAAACGGCGGCAGCGGCAGCACCAGCATCGCCAGGATGAGGACGATGAATACAGGCGCGGCCATTGCACGCGCATTGGCCGGATTGAAGAGGTTCGACAGATTCAGCGTGCCGTTCATGAGGAGGCCTGCAACGGATCAAGTTCGGGCGGAACCGGCAGCGCGGTGGGCACATTTGGGTAGGCGCCCCCTGCCTGGCGGTAATGACGCAACTGGAAGACGTAGGCCAGCACTTCTGCCACGGCGGCATACAAGGTGGCCGGGATTTCGTCGCCGAGATCGGTATGCCGGAACAGGGCACGCGCAAGCGGCGGGGCCTCCAGCAGCGGCACATTGTTCTCGGCCGCCACTTCGCGGATGCGCGCTGCCACGGCGTCGGCACCCTTGGCGACCACGCGCGGCGCGCCCATCTTGCCTTCGGTGTATTTCAGCGCCACGGCATAGTGGGTCGGGTTGGTCACCACCACGTCGGCGGTCGGAATCTCCGCCATCATGCGACGGCGCGCCATCTCGCGCTGTTGCGCCCTTATTCGCGCCTTCAGGTAAGGATCGCCCTCGGATTCCTTGTGTTCCTGCTTCAACTGCTCCTTGGTCATCTTGAGCTTTTTGTAGTGGCTCCAGAGCTGATACGGAAGATCGATCACGACGATGAAAATCATCGTGCCCGAGATCAGCAGGAAGATTTTTCCGATGATGTCGCCCATGTGCTCGATCGCGACGGTCGGGGTTTCCAGGCTCAGCGACATGATCGAACCCAGGTTCGACCAGATCAGCCAGAAGGCCACGCCACCAAGCAGGGTGACCTTGCCCAGCGCCTTGACCAGCTCGACCAGGCCATGACTGGAGAAGATGCGCTTGATCCCGGTCAGCGGATTCAGGCGCTTGAAGTCAGGCATGAGCGCCTTGGTGCTGAACAGCCAGCCGCGCAGCAGCAGCGGCGACGCCATGGTGGCGATCATCATCAAGCCGAGAAAAGGCACCAGCGCCAGGGCCGCATCGAAGAACTGGCTCGCCAGCTGATCCATGGCATATGTGCTGTCGCGCGCGACTTCGGGCCTGAAATTCAGTCCGCCGCGCATGATCTGCGACATGGACTGACCCAGTCCGCTCGCCATCATCCACAGCCCCGCGCCGCCTGCCATCAGGACGACAAACGTCGCCAGCTCGCGGGACTGGACAACCTGTCCTTCCTCGCGCGCCTTGTCCAATCGCTGTTGCGATGGGGCTTCTGTCCGTTCCTGATCGGTTTCTTCAGCCATCCCTGATTCACCTGTTTGGGGGAGCCGCCTCGCGTTTCGGCACGAGACGGGTTTTCTTAAGGTAGATTATTGGAGGTTTCCGATGCAATCGATCGGATGAATAAAGGCGGTTTTCAGCCTCTATTTGGCTTCAAGTTGCGACGGGGGGTGATTGATCGGACTGTGAAATCCCGCCCGGCGAACAGGCGATTGCCGGATCGGGCGATCCGGGCAGTTGACTCAGCGAGGCGCGGCGACCTTGCCTACTTCTTCCTTGACCTCGGCCTCGTCCTTGACTTCCACGCCGCTGGCCTCCTTGGTGACGGCCTCTTCGGTGCGCTTGTTCATGACGATGATGCTGATTCGGCGATTGACCGGGTCGTTCGGAGCTGCCTGGTTGAACGGCACGGACGACGCCAGTCCGACCACGCGCAGCATTTTGGATTCGTCCATGCCACCGGCCACCAGCGCCCGCCGGGAGGCATTGGCCCGATCGGTCGAGAGTTCCCAGTTGCTGTAGCCGCGCTCGCCGTTGGCATACAGCGTGGCGTCGGTGTGGCCGGACAGGCTGATCCGGTTCTGCACGTCGTTCAGCACATGGCCGATCTCGTGAAGAATGACCTTGGTATAGGGCTGCAGTTCGGCACTGGCCAGGTTGAACATCGGACGATTCTGCTCGTCTACGATCTGGATGCGCAGGCCTTCGCTGGTAATGTCGATCAGCAGTTGGCGCTTGAACTGCTTCAGCGTCGGATTGGCGTCAATCGCTGCTTCCAGGCGAGCTTTGAGCATCTTGAGGTTGGCCGCTTCAGCCCTTTCCAGTTCTGCTTTCGCAGCTTCGAGGTTGTAAGACTTTTTATCGGGGATCGCCTCGCCCTTCTTCACCTGACCGTCCTTGCGTGTCAGGTCCTGTCCACCGCCCTTGATGACGCTGGAGCTGTCGCCGCTACCGCTCCCCCCCTGCATGGCTACCTTGAGTGGGGTCTTGAAATACTCGGCAATGCCTGCCAGATCACCCTTGGCGGTGGAGCCCAACAGCCACATCAACAGAAAGAACGCCATCATCGCAGTCACGAAGTCGGCATAGGCAATCTTCCAGGCACCACCGTGATGGCCACCACCACCCTTCTTGATGCGCTTGACGATGATAGGGGCTGTTTGTTCTTTCATTTAGACACCATGGCTACACGTTAAGACCAAGTTCTGGCGGACTACTAGCGCGACTTCGCGCCCTTGACGTGTGATTCCAGTTCGCTGAAAGACGGACGCTCGGTGGAGTACAGGACCTTGCGGCCGAACTCGACGGCAATCGCCGGCGCGTAACCGTTGATGCTGGCCAGCAGGGTCACCTTGACGCACTGGTACATCTTGGTCGACTCGTTCAGCTTCTGCTCGAGCAGCGGCCCCAGCGGGCTGACGAAGCCATAGGCCAGAAGAATGCCGATAAAGGTACCTGTCAGCGCGGCACCGATCAGGATCCCCAGTTCAGCCGGCGGCAGGTGCACCGAGCCCATGGTCTTCACCACGCCCATGACCGCCGCGACGATACCGAATGCCGGCAGGCCGTCGCCGAGCTTGGTGACCGCGTGAATCGGCACCTCCCCCTCGTGGTGGTGCGTTTCGATCTCGTTGTCCATCAGGTTTTCGATTTCGAAGGCGTTCATGCTGCCGCTGACCATCAAGCGCAGGTAGTCGGTCAGAAATTCGACGATATGGTGATCGGCCATGATGGTCGGATACTTCGAGAACAGCGGGCTGCTCTCCGGGTTTTCGACGTCACCTTCCACCGACATCAGGCCTTCCTTGCGGATCTTGGTTAGCAGTTCGTACAGCAGCGCCATCATGTCCATGTACAGGGCGCGGTTGTACTTCGACCCTTTGAAAATGGTCGGGAGCGTCTTCATCGTCGCCTTGAGCGCCTTGCTGTCGTTGCCGACGATCATCGCGCAGACCGCGCCTCCGCCAATGATCAGCAATTCGACGGGGTGCCACAGCGCCGCTAGGTATCCGCCGGCCAGCGCATAGCCGCCGAATACGCACAACATGATCCCGATATATCCACCAATGACTAGCACGTCCGTTTGTTCCTTTTC
>JBFHQA010000021.1:0-27274 GCA_041592455.1 Thiobacillus sp.
CATTACGAATCAGAAGAAGGGTGGATGCCCTCGCATTAATAGACCTTAACAAACCCATATACAGCAATGGTTTAGGTGTATAGTTGCCTTAGCGGGGTAACACGAAATTCAACCATTTTGTATGTCTGAAGTTACCCCGGCATTACCCCGCACTTTAGCAAGGGTTATGAGAGGGTCAGAAAATGGCAACTGAAATCAAGTTCACCAAGAAGGAAATAGAGTCCCTTCCGATCCCCGCGCCGGGTGTCCGTGTTGACTACCGGGACACCGAGACATCCGGGTTACAACTTCGGGTTACGTCCAAAGGCGTTAAGACTTTTTCATTTCTGCGGCGCATCAAAGGCAGCTTAGAGCGCATTACTCTCGGGCGTTTTCCAGAGGTGACGTTGGAGCAGGCGCGTGACAATATTACGCTGATTCGTGCGGAGATCGTCAAAGGGTCAAACCCGGCAAAGGCAAAGAGGGCGCATCGTGAAGAACCGACATTCTCCGAAGTATTTGATCTTTTCATACCTGGCAAGCGCAAGCGGAACGGCCAGCCGCTCTCTGAGCGCACCAAGAGGGATTACCGGGACTGTCTACGTATCCATTTGTCCAAGATCAAAAATTTGAAGCTGTCTCAAATCGGGCGCGACGATGTAAGACGTGCTCATGCTGCAGCGACCAAAATATCCCCAGCATCAGCTAATCGTGCCGTGGCGATTGTTTCATCTGTCTACAACTACGCCACCGACGAACTTGAAATCTATAGCGGTGCGAATCCAGCCTCCAAGATCAAAAAGAACTTTGAGGCACCGCGAGAACGGTTCGCTGGAAAGGATGAGTTGCCCCGTTTGATTGCTGCAATGGCAAAAGACCCGCTGGGCGATTTTTTCTTATTGGCATTGCTTACGGGTGCGCGGCGCTCGAACCTGCAGGCCATGAAGTTTAGCGAGATAAGCCTAGACGAAGGGGTATGGCGCATTCCAGTTACGAAGAATGGCACCAGCCAGAACGTAACGCTATCACCGGAAGCCGTAACCGTATTACGCAACCGCAAGGAATCAGCAGAATCGGATTTTGTGTTTCCCGGTACAGGTAAAACGGGGCATTTAACGGAACCCAAGAATGCGTGGAAGCGCATTCTCAAGGATGCCGAACTTGAAGATTTACGCATCCACGATTTGAGGCGAACGCTGGGCAGTTGGCAGGCCAAGGCGGGCGCTTCGCTCTCGATCATCGGAAAGAGCCTGAATCACAAGACGCACCAAGCAACCTCGATCTATGCGCGACTCGACCTCGACCCGGTACGGGCAAGCGTGAACGCTGCCACTTCTGCGATGATGGTTGCGGCTGGCGTCAAGAAACCGGCAAAGGTTAAGCGGATCAGGGGTGCGAAATGAATGATCTTGAATCACTGGTCTCTCTGGCGTGGGAAGGAAAGCCCGCTGCATTGGTGGATGCGCTAAACAAGTTGCAAGCGAGAATTCAAGCAACTGAAAACCGTTCTATCCAGATGGCAGACCTGCCAGAGTCAGCGCAAAAATTCTTTGCCGCCATTGGTGGTGTACAACGCAAACCCGGTAGGCCAAGTAAGGAAAACACCGAGACTCTTAACGTAAAGCGTGCATACGATCGTGCTGTGGCGCGGTGTGTATTCGATCAAAAAAGAGCCATGATCGCCTTTGCTAAACGCAGCGGAGCAAAAGAACAGATAGGCCGTGACGTCTACCCAATGCAGAATATCAAGCCTGCTGACTACGCACTGATGGAGATGGAGGAGACTTCAGGTCTGTCAGCAGGCGCTCTGCTAGATCTGGTTTATCCGGACAGACGCAAGCCAACGAAATAATTACACAACAGGAATTCAGTCTCGACGCTGAATAGTTGCACCCATACCGATGAAATTTATCGGGGCTTATGAGGTGCATATGATGACCAATCAAATCCAAGCAGCATCCAACTTGGCCGACATTCTTCGGCCCAAAAACACCGACCTGGTAGACGAAAACGAAGCCGCCGAAATTCTCGACGTAGTGCCTGGCACATTGAGCGTGTGGAGATCGACGGGCAGGTACTCGCTCCCATTCATCAAGGTAGGAAGACGGGTTAAATACTCGCGCAAGGCCTTGGAAGCCTGGCTTGAGTCGCGTACTCGCACGAATGGCGCAACCGCGTAAGGGGCGACCATGACTACCAACCAAAAGAAAACCGCCACTGAGCTGGGGAGCCGGGCGGTTTCTAAAAAGCACTTCAGTTTTGATTCTATCACCCTGTTCGTCTGGACGCTGTCCTACTCGCTGGAAGAAGCCCGGCAATCCCACGAAAGACACCAGCGACACTTTCGGCGGCTGCTGTGCTGCGCTGGCTTGGCATTGCTTCAAAAGGGAGGTGCGTGATGACCTACCCGAACACCACATGTAAGCCGTCCGGATTCCAACGTAATCTGCTGCCATCCCCCGCTGAGTATTACCAGGCTCAAGGGCTGAAGCTGACCGGCGGCGGCGAATGGAAGAATGCTATCTGCCCATTCCATCACGACACCCACCCCAGCCTGCGCATCCGTCTGGATTCCGGCGGCTTCCGCTGCATGGTGTGTGGCGCGCATGGTGGCGACGTGCTGGCCTATCACCGACTGATTACCGGCCTGCCGTTTGTACGGGCAGCGCAAGACCTGGGCGCATGGGAGGTGAAGGCATGAACACCACACCACACACAGCACACGTCCAGGCCTGGGTTAAGCATCACGCCCGGCAACTGAGCCGCAAGCCAATAAGAGACGGCTTCAAGCCTGCTGCATTGCATGAGTACACCGACCCAGACGGCAATCCTCTGCACTGGCGTATTCGCCTGAAGCATCCCGACACCGGGGAAAAATGGATTCGTCCTATGCGGCGCATGGTCAACGACAACAGCGCGCCAGAACGCTTTGAACTCAAGCAGCCTGAGTTTCAAAACGCCGTACCGCTTTACCGACTACATGAACTGAGCGCCCGAAAGAATGCACCAGTTTTGGTTGTTGAAGGTGAAACCTGCGCCGATGCGCTGGCCGGGCTTGGCCTTCTCGCCACCACATCGGGCGCGGCTGATTCGGCGGGCAAAGCGGATTGGTCAATACTTGCCGAACGTACTGCGACGATCTGGCCTGACCACGACGAAGCCGGGCAGAAATACGCGGATGCCGTGAGAACGGAGCTTGAGGCAATCGGCTGCGATGTGGCACTGATCGACGTGGCCGCACTTGATCTGCCACACAAGGGGGATTGTGTGGACTGGCTGATGACAAATCCGACTGCCACCGCTGCCGACATTGATCGACTGCTAAGAATCACTTCATCAGGAACGACGGAGAGCGTCGATCAAGGCGCGGTTGAGCCTGACACCCACGCCCATGAGCTCGACACCGTGACACTTGCGCGGCTGGCGATGCTTCGACCGATTGACTATGACCGCTGCCGCCTGGCTGAAGCAAAGAAGCTGGGCATTCGACCTGCCACCCTGGACGAACAGGTCAAGAAAGCACGAGTAGAAACAGCGCCAGCTCAAACCCCATTTGCCGAGCCTGATCCGTGGCCGGACGCCATCGACCCTGCCGAACTGCTGTCTGAACTATCGAACACCATCCGGCGCTTCATTGTGCTGGAACCTGAACAGGCAGATGCGGCGGCGCTGTGGGCTTCGTTCACTTGGTTTGTTGACGTGGTACAAGTCGCACCGCTAGCGATTGCAAACGCACCCGAACGGGCATGTGGCAAATCCCAACTGCTCGACGTCCTGGGGCGCTTGTCGGCTAGGCCATTACCAGCGGCGAACGCATCGGCAGCGGGACTGTTTCGTGCGGTTGAACTGTGGAAGCCCACTGTATTGATCGACGAGGCCGACACATTCATCCGTGAGAACGAGGAACTCAAGGGGCTGGTGAACGCCGGGCATACAAGATCGAATGCCTATGTCTTGCGAGTGGTAGGCGACAGCCATGAACCCAAGCTGTTCAGTGTGTGGGGGGCAAAGGCACTGGCAGGCATCGCTTTAGAAAAGCACTTGCCAGACGCCACCATGAGCCGCGCCATCGTGTTCAACATGCGGCGCAAGCTGCAGGGCGAGAAGGTTGAACGGCTACGCCATGCCGACGCCGGGTTATTCGATTCGCTCGCGTCGAAATTGGCACGCTTTGCACTCGACCATGCCGACGATGTGAGGTTGTCGCGCCCGGCCATACCCGAAGCACTCGATGACCGCTCCCAAGACAACTGGGAGCCGCTGCTGTCGATTGCCGAATGCGCTGGGGTTGTATGGCATGAACGTGCAACCAGGGCAGCACTGAAGCTGTCTGGCTCAACAGAAACAGCGCAGAGCGCAGGCAATGAACTGCTGGCAGACATACATCATATTTTTGCGAGCAAGGGCTTGGTGCGTATCACGACTGCCGACCTGATAGCGGCCCTGATTGCGGATGATGAGGCGGCATGGGCGACCTACAACCGGGGCAGGCCGCTAGCACCCAGGCAGCTTGCCAAGATGCTGAAGGGATATGGCATCGCATCCAAGAACGTGCGCATGGGATATGAGCAGGCCAAAGGGTTTGAGCGTGCGCAATTCGATGACGCATTCAACAGGTATCTATCTCCCCCCGAAATTATCGGTCCCACCGTCCCAACCGGCGCAAAGCCAATAAATACGGGCTGGGACGTGGGACGGCTAGAAAATCATGGGACTGATGCGACAGCCGCTCCCGTACCACTGGAACCCGCGCCAAATAAGGGCTGGGACGCTGGGACGGATAAAACAGCGGATTATGCGGGGGGTGAAAGCATCTCCAGCGGTGCGGAGGTTTTCTAATGGATGCCACCGAAGCATTGCACCTGCTGAGACTGCTCGGCCTGAATCTGGAAACAGATAACGGACGGTTGATCGTCACCCCAGCCGACCTGCTCGACGATGACGTGCGATGGTTTATCCGCAATCACCGGGCCGGAATCATTGACGCGTTACAGAAAGCAGATGACCCCGCATGGGCTTGGCTTGTTCACCTCAATGGACGCGCAATCGAAACGTATCACCACCCAGAAAAGAACTGCGCTGGCGTGGCGCGGATGTACCCAGACGCGGCCAGGATTGAACCGCTGCCTGAATGCCTGTGGCCGCACGATCCCAACAAACAGGAGACATAAGAATGCGAAACCAAATAAACATAGGGTAGTGACGCATAGACCCCAAGGGGGGGTTCCAAGTCTGGCAATTACATACCGGCCACCCCGCCCATTCCTTTTTGTTAATGCAATCGTCAACCTTATGGGGAAATCATAATGAAACGTACTGAAACACCGAAGCACTTAGGCCCGAACGAGGCCGCTTTCTGGGCCGAAATACAGGCCGAGTACGCCGTTACGGACGCGCAAGGTCTCGCCACCCTCACGTTAGCCGCTGAAACGCTCCAACGGCTACGACAGGCCCGCGAAATCATCGAGCGCGATGGAATCATCGTTGACGGCAAGCCTCACCCATTGCTGCTGGTAGAGCGCGACAGCCGGAAGGGTTTTTCGTCGTTGATGAACAGCCTAGGGCTAGATGCTGTTGCCGCTGGCGATGTTGGCCGCCCGACTACTGTTAGCTTGCGGAGGGTTGGGTGATGGCTGGACGCAGATACAAGCTAATGCGCACCGCCCGCCCGTTCGACAACTTTCTGGCCGACGCCTTGATTGACGGCTGCGAATTGCTGCGCGGAACGTCTGGACTCGACCCAAATAACACCGGAGAACTAGACCCAGAACTAGCCCGCGCTGCCTGGGAGAAATATCGGGAGCGGGTTTTAGCCTACGCAGGAAACCGCAAAGTGTGGGCGCGCAAGTTCGACTGAGAACCTAGAACAGATTGCATTTTCCCAGACGCTTTCAGGTTCAGTTTATAACTGTGATGCATTACGCCAATCCGCTGGCTTCACGCTGATCATGACATCAATGATGTGTCTGATGTTGACCCGAAGGTATGACCGAGATCAAAAGATAGTTTAATGTTAACGCTTACGACCTTGTTTTGACCTCAAAGTGTTTGAAGTACTCAACTGGATTTCAACAACATGAAAATGAATCAATCTGGTTTTACATTGGGTGCACTAATCAAAATCATTGCGGTGCTTGCTATCGCTGTTGCCACTGCAATTTGGTACAACAACTATCAGCTAAAGAGTCAGGTTGAACAAGTTGAGTTAATTCTTGTTGACGCAAAAGAACGATTAGAGAATTCACTTTCTCTTGATGATGATAAAAATATTACTTACGGTGACGCAATAACAAAAACAGATGAGGCCGCCAAGAAAATAGATGAGTCAATCATTCAATTAAAGAAAATTGACAATGCCAAGTTGAAAGAACATCAAGATAAGGGATTGAGAATTTTGATGGCCTCGCGCGATTTGATGCGCATCCAGTCCAGAATAATTCGCATACATGCCGAGTTAACGAGCAATATGACAAGAGTTCAGGACATGATAGATGACGATGGGGAATCAAGTCTGTCTAGCTACAAGCTCGCAACGCTCACGCATGTAAAGGGAGATTTAAGCCGTTTGTCCACCGAAGCCGACGAAATGGGTGACAGAAGAATTTTGGCGCTTACAAGCCTTACAGCGGCAACAATCGATTCAGGCCAACTGTTTCAAAGCAAAGCATTGATTGACGTAGACCGCTATCTAGCGGCTACTAAAAAACTCCAAGAAATGAAAGATGGTAAAAACTGACGAAGGAATAACGGGACAATCTATTGAAATTAAGCGTTCGGCGTAGAATTTTGAGCAATCGCTGACAACTCCACAATCTACACTTTTACCCTTTGCTTCGTGCGTGATGTTGAGCTGATCTTCCGATCCAGATTGCACTGCTCAAGGCAGACAGCCACTTCATGCCATGGGATCGAATCAAATTGCGCATTCAGAAAGTCGGCGGGCATAAGCGAACAGCAGTCGACGAGGTGAGCGTGTATCTGCTGACGGATTTGCTGCTCGGCCTGAGAGGGTCCGTTGTAAACCGGGCGCCCCTTTTTATCATCTTCTTTGCGACGCGCTTTGGCGTTGGTATTTGCTTGTGCGTGTTGGATTGCTTCGTCCAGCGTGATTGCCATGCTGCCCCCTTATTTCCGCGAGAGCATACAGGCAGACGATTCTGCATGGACAGATGTCACCCAAACAGCCGAATTAATCCGCGCCACGTCGATTCTGAAGGGCCACTGAGCGCGGCGATATGTTCGGCAGAATGGTGGCTAAAATAACGAAAAACTAAGGGGGGAGAAAAACAATGAAATCCGTTGTAATCGTTATGTTGGCGTGTGTGGCGTCACCGACACTTGCAGATGTTTATAGATGCCAGGTAGGCGGCAAGACTATTTACCAGGACATACCATGCGCCAATGCCAGGGTGATCGACAACATTAACGGCCAAGCACCCTCGCGGCTCAACCAAGCGCAAGCTATGGAACGAGCAGCTAGAGAAAAGGAACTTGCCCAACGATGGGGCGAAACTCGCACTCCCCAAAACTCTAATAGCGTTCAATCAACCAAGACATATGTTAGCCCTAGTCCTGGAGCAAGCCAGAATCCATTACCGACTAGAACGAATGGGCCGGACAGATACTATGATCGTCCCGACAGGTTTAACAATCGTTCTAGTTCAGGGCCGATGGTTATCCACAAAGAGTGATTCGCATTCGTTGCCCCATTGAGTGGGCAATCGCAACACAGACCCGGCCTAGTGTCGGGTTTTTGTTGTTTACTGAGGTTACCCCGGCGTTACCCCGTGGCTGAAATGGAAACGGCTTCCATCGCTGGAAGCCGCTTGTTTGTTGGTGCCGCTGGCCGGAATCGAACTGGCGACCTTCGCATTACGAATGCGCTGCTCTACCAACTGAGCTACAGCGGCGAAAAACAGCGCGCATTATAGCGGAATCGGCGCGCGTGTGGGGACCTATAAGGCAGCTTTCAACCGGCTGACGACCTTGTCCTGCCCGATCAACTCCAGCGTGGCGTCGATGGCCGGCGTTTGCGGCTCGCCTGTTACCAGCACGCGCACCGGCATGGCCAGTTTGGGCATCTTGAGGCCGTGCGCGGCGAGCGTTTCCTTGAGCGCGGCGCTGATGGCACTGCGCTCCCAGGTCAAGGCCTCGAAGCGGCTGGCCAGGTCGGCCAGCGCCGGCAACACCTCGGGCGTGACATGCTGCGCCAGCAACTCGGGCGTGGGGTGCAGCGTGCGATAGAACAGCGTGGCGGCATCGGCCAGTTCCTCGACCGTGGAAGCCCGCTCCTTGACCAGCGCGCACACCGCCGCCAGGTCGGGTCCATCTTCCGGGTTAGCGCCGTTGCGGACCAGGAAAGGCCGCACGAGGCCGGCCAGGCGGGCATCGTCTGCGCTCTTCATGTACTGCTGGTTGAGCCAGCGCAGCTTTTCGGTGTTGAACTGCGCGGCCGACGGCGTGATGTGATCGAGATCGAACCACTTCACGAACTGGTCGCGATCGAAAATCTCGGCATCGCCGTGCGACCAGCCGAGCCGCCCCAGGTAGTTGATGACCGCCTCGGGCAGGTAGCCTTCCTCGAAATACTGCATCACCGATACCGCGCCATGGCGCTTCGACAGTTTGGTGCCATCGTCGCCCAGGATCATCGACAGATGCGCGTACTGCGGCACCGGCGCGCCGAGCGCCTTGAGGATGTTGATCTGGCGCGGGGTGTTGTTGACGTGGTCGTCGCCGCGGATCACGTGGGTGATCTGCATGTCCCAGTCGTCGACCACCACGCAGAAATTGTAGGTTGGCGTGCCGTCGCCGCGCGCGATGATCAGGTCGTCGAGTTCGGCATTGGAAAATTCGATCGTGCCCTTGACCAGGTCCTTCCACGCCACGACCCCCTCGGTGGGGTTGCGAAAGCGCACCACCGGCTCGACGCCGGAAGGCGGCACCGGCAGCGTCTTGCCGGGCTCGGGGCGCCAGCGGCCGTCGTAGCGCGGCTTCTCGCCGCGTTCGCGCTGGGCTTCACGCATGGCATCGAGTTCCTCGGTGCTGCAATAGCAGCGGTAGGCCTGGCCGTTGTCCAGCATCTGCTGGATCACTTCCTTGTAGCGGTACAGGCGCTTGGTCTGGTAGAACGGGCCTTCGTCGTGATTCAGGTCGAGCCAGGCCATGCCGTCCAGGATCGCCTGCACCGCCTCGGGCGTCGAGCGCGCGATGTCGGTATCCTCGATCCGCAGAATGAACTGCCCGCCGTGGTGGCGCGCAAACGCCCACGAGAACAGCGCGGTGCGGGCGCCGCCAATATGCAGGTAACCGGTGGGGGAGGGGGCGAAGCGGGTGCGGATCATGACAAGGCCGGGCAACAAAACCCGGTATTTTACCCTGCCCGGTTTTATTCTGTCGCGGTGCCGGGAATTGACCGATAGGGGTGGGGTGTGGTTTAATTCGCGCCGCTTCGGGCAGTTAGCTCAGCGGTAGAGCACTGCCTTCACACGGCAGGGGTCACAAGTTCGAACCTTGTACTGCCCACCATCCCGAACACACGCAATAAGGGCCTGCATCGAGCAGGCCCTTTTTGTTTTTATCTTGGCGAGTCGAGCTGAAGGCCTTTACGCGCGCCTTGCCAGAAACCGGCGCGACAGCCAGTGATCCAGGCTCAGCTTGCCAGGCCCGCTGAGCAGCAGCGGTACGAACATCATCAGGTACATCAGCGGCAGCTTGTAGCCGTTGTCGCAGACGTTGTAGCCGTTGCCCGCGTGTACGCTGGCCCACGCCACGATCGTCAGGATGACCAGCGACACGCTGAAGAATCGCGTGCCCAGTCCGATCACGAGCGCAACCGCGCCGAGCAGTTCGGACCAGGTGGCGAGGAACCACGAAACGTCGACCGGCACCACACTGAACGGAAAGGGGAAATCCTCCTGAATGCCGTCGAACCAGTTTTCTCCCTGGAATTTCATGACGCCGGCTTCCCAGTATTCCCAGGCCAGCAGCAGCCTCAGGCCCAGCAGGCCGACATAGCTTCCAGCCAGTTCGAGTTGATGGGCCAGGCCGGCATAGAGGCGAAACATCGCGTTCATGGCGTCTCCCTTCTTGTTCGAGCGATCGAGGTTGAAGGCGTTCGGCCGGCATCTGCCTGACCGAACGCGTTTACGACTCAGGCCTTACTTCTTCTTGGCGCCGCCGCATTTGCCTTCGCCGCACTTGCCTTCCTTGGCCTTGGCTTCGGTCGCCTTGGCGCCGCCACACTTGCCTTCACCACATTTGCCTTCCTGGGCCTTCATGTCCTTCTTGCCGCCGCACTTGCCTTCACCGCACTTGCCTTCCTTGGCTTTCTCGGCTTGGGCTACCTGATAGCCTTGCGACAAATCATTCAGGGCAAACGGGTTGCCTGCCGCGTGGGCCAGGCCTGCCGTACCAATGGCTGCGGTCAGTGCGAGTGCGAGGGTGGTCTGGTTCGATTTCATGCTAACGCTCCAATTAAAGGTGGATCGGTTTGATTCATGCCCCGCCTGCATCAGGTCCGGGCATGGGTGGATTTTCTGATCGAAGCGCAGCGGTCTTGTCTGATCCCGCGGCAGCGTCTCTCCCCCCTTCGTCGGACATTGCAGCGGATCCTTACAGCGTGTTTTCGACTTTTTCAGTACGGGCCGGGGGAGGGTAGGTCAGGATGAGGCCGGGTGGTCGATGCCTTTACTTGTAAGGCTTTGGCTTGAGGTGCGACCAATCTGCTTCATCACGAGAGGAGAAACGAACATGTCCAGACTTGCCCTGGCGGCACTGTCCGCAGCCCTGTTGTCCGTTCCCGCCCATGCCGGGCAGGATCTGGTCGCCCAGCCCAGTGTGCATGCTTCAAAAGTCGCGCTGGACCGGCTCGAAGCCATCGTGAAGGCGCGCGGGCTCAAGGTGTTTGCGCGCATCGACCATGCGGCAGGCGCGGCGAGCATCGGGGAGACATTGCGTCCCACCGAACTGATCCTCTTCGGTCACCCCAAAGGCGGCACGCCCTTGATGAAATGCGCGCAATCCTACGGCATCGACCTGCCGGTCCATGTACTGGCGTGGGAAGACGCCCAGGGAAAAAGCTGGCTGGGCTACCGCAACCTGGCCGGGCTTGGACATGCCCACCCGGAGCCGGCATGCGATGCGGCGCTCAAGCGGTTGACGGGGCTGGTGAACGACGTGGTGCAGGAGGCTGCCAGGGAATAGCCGCGCCTGGCCCGATGGGGGGCGAGGGCGCTGGCAGAAAACCATTGCTGCGCCGTGTCCCTGCCGGTATAGTGCGGCCTCCCGCACCCAGCCAATCGGTGCGCGGTTCTCTTACCTCGATCTCGCGATCCCCTTTTCGTCTGCCTCGATTGGTGTCACTGCAAACGTGACAGGCCGTCGCAGGAAACCACATGACTACTGAAGCAAACGTTGCCCGCCCCGATTTCAACGGGCTCGGCCTGGCCGAACCCATTTTGCGTGCGATTGCCGATGCCGGCTACACCACGCCCACCCCGATCCAGGCCCAGGCCATCCCGCAAGTGCTGGCAGGCGGCGACCTGCTCGCCGCCGCGCAGACCGGCACGGGAAAAACCGCCGGCTTCACGCTGCCGATCCTGCACCATCTTTCGACGCGAGACGCCCAGGGCGCGAAGCCGGGGCGCCCACGCTGCCTGATCCTGGTGCCGACGCGGGAACTGGCCGCGCAGGTCGAAGAGTCGGTCAAGATTTACGGCAAGTACCTGTCGCTCACCTCGATGGTGATGTTCGGCGGCGTCAACATCAATCCGCAGTTCAAGGCGCTGAAGTCGCGCGTGGACATTCTGGTCGCCACACCGGGCCGCCTGCTCGATCATTTGGGCCAGAAGACTGTGGATCTTTCGGGCGTCGAAATCCTGGTGCTCGACGAAGCCGACAGGATGCTGGATATGGGCTTCATCCGCGACATCAAGAAGGTCCTCGCCGTGCTGCCCCGGCAGCGCCAGAACCTGCTGTTCTCGGCGACCTTCTCCGACGAGATCCGCACGCTGGCCAACGGCCTGCTGCACAACCCCAAGAGCGTCGAAGTGGCGCGCCGCAACACCGCGTCTGAAGTCGTCGAGCAGTCGATGCATCGGGTGCCGCAGGCGCATAAGCGGGATTTGTTGGCACACCTGATCAAGCATCACGACTGGCAACAAGTATTGGTGTTCACCCGCACCAAGCACGGCGCCAACAAGCTCGCCGAAAAGCTCAACAAGGACGGCATCACGGCCGCAGCGATCCATGGCAACAAGAGCCAGTCGGCGCGCACCAAGGCGCTGGCCAGCTTCAAGGACGGCAGCGTGCGCGTGCTGGTGGCGACCGATATCGCCGCGCGCGGCATCGACATCGACCAACTGCCGCAAGTGGTCAATTTCGAGTTGCCGAACGTGCCGGAAGACTACGTGCACCGGATCGGCCGCACCGGCCGTGCCGGCGCCACCGGCTCGGCGCTGTCGCTCGTCGACGACGAGGAAATGAGCTACCTGCGCGATATCGAGAAGCTGATCAAGCGCTCGATCGTGCGGGTCGAGATCGAGCCCGGCTTCGTGCCGCCCACCAAGGCCGACCTGATGTCGGACGAGCGTCCTCCGCGCCCGCCGCAAGGACGAGGCGGGCGCGGCCAGGGCGCAGGACAGAGACAGGGACAAGGCCAGGGTCAACGTCAGGGGCAGGGCCGGTCCGCGAATCAGCCGCAGTCTGGCAACCGAAATGCTCCGGGCCGGTCCCAGCCTGGCAAACCCGTGTCAGGCGGCGCCAAGCCGTCGGCCCCGCGCGCCGATCAGAATCGCGCCAACCCGAACCGCCCCGGCCAGAACGCCACGGCCCAGCCGCGCAAGCCGCGTCCCCAGGCCGCCCTGTTCTCGGCCAAGCCGGGAACGCGCGGCCACTGACACGCCCAAGGCCGGGCGGCTAGAATCGCCGACATGGATACCCTGGCCAGCTACGACGAACTTCCCTACGACAGCCTGCCCGTTCCGGACACCCAGCCGGACGTGCTGCGGGCGATCGCCCGCCTGCACGGCTTCGAGGCGCCGGCGCCCGAGCGGGCCCGCATTCTTGAACTGGGCTGCGCGCAGGGCGGCAACCTGATCCCGCTGGCGTGGCGCTGGCCCGATGCGCAGTGCGTGGGCGTGGAACTGTCGCGCGTGCAGGCGGAGGCGGGCGCGCGCTTCGTCGAGCGGCTGGGGGTGTCCAATGTCCGCATCCTGCATGGCGACCTGGCCGCGTTACCACCCGACCTCGGCGAATTCGACTACATCATCGCGCATGGCGTGTATTCCTGGGTGCCGCCCGCGGTGCAGCAGGCCCTGCTCGAGGCCTGCAGGCAGCACCTGTCGCCGCAGGGCGTGGCCTGCATCAGCTTCAACGTGGCGGCCGGGTGGGCGGCCCTGCTGCCCTTGCACCAGGCGCTGGTCGAACGCACCTCGGCCAGCCTGCCCGCCCCCGAACGTTACCGGCAGGCACTCGGCGTGCTGACGGAACTGGAACGCGAATGGCACGACCCGGTCCTGCTCAAGGAAATCGCCTTCCTCAAGACGGCGGCGCCGTCCTACCTGTTCCATGAATACCTCGACGCCTACAACCAGCCGAAGGATTTCAACACGTTTGTATCCGAGCTCGATGCCCATGCGTTGCGCTATGTCGGGGAGGCCGGTCCCCGTCATGCTGTGGTCGAACTGGAAAACGCCTGGGGCCTGGTTCCGGAAGGCATGACCGGGCGCTGGCTGGACGCCGAGGCCGCGCTCGACGAGGCGCAGGCCACCCGTTTCCGGCGCGCGCTGGTCGCACGCGACGATGCGCCCTGCGCGCAGCCGCCCCAGCCGGAGGCGCTCGGCGAACTGGCGTTCTATGCCGACCTGGCGAGCCACGACGAAATCGATCTCGAAAGCGCCTGCGAGCAGCACTTCGTCAATCCGGCAGGTCTGGCGTTCCCGGTCGCGCAGCCGGCCATGAAAGCCGCCCTGATCGCGCTGTCGACCGCCTATCCCAACGCACTGGCGTATCCCGACCTGCTGGCCGAGGCGCGTCATCTCATGTCGGCCTTCGGCGTCGAGGCAGCATTCTCCGAGCCCGAGTTCCGGGAGGCGCTGTTTCCGCTGGTCATGGCTCATATCGTCATGCCGACCGCCGGGCAGCAGCACCATGCAGCCGAGCCCGGGACACATCCCCGCGCCCATGTCCTGGCGCGGCTGCAGGCACAGTCCGCCGGCTGGGCCGTCACCGGTGCGCGCCATGTCCCGATCGAACTCGACGCGCCTGGCCGTTTCCTGCTCGCCGGGCTGGATGGCAGCCGTCCAGCCGATGCGCTTGCGGCCAGCCTGCAGGCCTGGGCCGACGAATCGCATGCTGCGTCGTTGCCCACTGACTTGGCCGACACGATCCATCGGCAACTGTGGTTGTTCGCTCGCCAGGGCTTGCTGGTGGAATAAGGCATCCAGTCCGGCCCGCCTGCGGGGGATGTGGAATATCCGTACTGTCCTGCTTCAGAACCCTTCTGCTTTGCCGCTATTTCATGGATGAAGCTCATTCAGATTACGTGTGTGCATCCAATGAAACGGTTTGTTGCGCTCCTGCTGCTCGGCACATGGCTCGGCTTGTCGAGCCCGGCATTCAGTGCCGAGATGCCGGTTCTCGTCCTCAACAACACCAACGAGCCGCCTTACACGACCCCGGACGGGAATGGCTTTCTCGACCTCGTCGTGCGCGAGGCCTTTCGGCGTGCAGGGGTCCAGCTGCGCCTGGTGCGGCTGCCGGCGGAGCGCGCGCTGATCAATGTCGATGCGGGCCTGGAGGACGGCGACCTGACCCGTATCGTCGGGCTTGAACAGAACTACCCGAATCTGGTCCGGGTGCCGGAAAAGCTGATCGACTGGGAATTTGCAGCGTTCAGCCAGAATTCCGCGTTGCCTGCGCGGTGGAACGTGCTGCGTGCCGTTCCGGTGGGCCACATCCGCGGTTGGAAAATCTATGAGAAACAGCTGGAGGGGGCACCTCATGTCATCAGTTCGGACGATGCGGCCCAGATGTTCCGGCTGCTCCAACTGGGCCGCATCGATGCGGCCCTGTATGAACGCTGGATGGGAATGAGCCTGGTCAGGCGCCAGGCCATCCAGAACGTCCACTTGCTGGACCCCAATCTGGCCAGGCGCGAGATGTATATCTACCTGAACAAGCGCCACGCCGCGCTGGTGCCCCGGATCGCCGAAGCCTTGCGCGCCATCAAGGCGGAGGGTCTCTACGATCGGCTGTACAAGGAAAAGGTGACCTCGGCCATGGCCGCCGCTGCCAAATGAAGCCTCGCACCTTCCTGCATACTCTCCAGTCACCACTGGCGCGCCGGATCATCCTGGCGATGGTGCTGTTCAGTGCCGTGGTCGCGCTGGTCACGACCGCCGCCCAGTTGTACAAGGAGTACCGCACCGACAAGCTCAATCTGGAAAAGCAGCTGGAGCAGATCGGTGCCGTGCAATTGCCTTCGCTGACCCAGTCGCTCTGGGTGGCCAACAACAAGGAAATCAGGCTCCAGCTCGAAGGGATCCTGCGCATGCCCAACGTCGTGTACGCCTCGGTCGAGGGGGTCGGCAGCAGCATGACGGCAGCCGGCAACCCCAATGCCGAGCACCGGATCGAGCGGCTGTATCCGATGCGCTACACGCAGCAGGAGAAAACCCGGGATATCGGAACATTGCGGGTGGTGGCGACGCTCGAACACATCGAGCGTCAGATCCTGTCCCATGCCATCGAACTGCTGTGGGTCAATACGCTCCAGATTATTCTGGTGGTGCTGTTCATTTTTGCCGTATTTTATCGCCTGGTGACCCGGCACCTGACTTTTGTGGCTGATCATCTGCGCACCGCCGACCCCGCCGTAGCGGAGACCGAGTTGGCGCTCGCGCGCGAACCGACTTCACGCCCGGACGAGCTGGACGTTCTGGTGTCGTCGGTCAATGACATGCAGAGAAAAACCCGCCAGGCACTGGACGAATTGCGTGAAAGCCGGAGCCAGGTGCGGCTGTTGCTGGATTCGACATCCGAGGCCATCTACGGCATGGATACCGAGGGCATCTGCACGTTCGTGAATCCCGCTGCGATTCGCATGCTGGGGTATGCAAGCGAAGCAGACCTGGTTGGCAAGCACATGCACGAGTTGATCCAGCATACCCATGCCGATGGCAGCCCCTATCCGGTCGGGGAATCCTCCATTCACCAGGCAACGCGTGAAGGGCGCTCGTGCCATTGCAAGGAGGAGATCCATTGGCGTGCCGACGGGTCGTATTTCCCCGTGGAATACTGGTCCCGCCCGATGCACAGCAACGGCGAACTGGTCGGCACGGTGGTCGCCTTCAACGACATCACCCAGAGCAAGCAGGCCGAGGAAGAGCTGCATCGGCTGGCCTATTTCGACAGCCTGACCGGCCTGCCGAACCGCCAGCTGTTTCATGATCGCCTGCAGCATGCGCTGACCGATGCCAGGCGCCGTGGTCGCATGGTGGCGCTGATGCTGCTTGACCTGGACCGCTTCAAGATTGTCAACGACACCATGGGCCATGATGCCGGGGATGTGTTGCTGCGTGAAATCTCACGCCGCCTGGCAGCCGGAGTTCGCTCCAACGATACGGTATCGCGTCTTGGCGGCGACGAGTTTGCCCTGATCTTTACCGATGTGGCCGAGCCCCGCTTCATTGCTCGGATTGCGCAGAAAGTGCTGTCCCGGTTCGAGGCGCCGATCATGATTGATGGGCGCGAGGTCTTCAGCGGGGCCAGTATCGGCGTGGCGATGTATCCCACCGACACCGAGGACAAGGAGGCGCTGCTCAAGTTTGCCGACTCGGCGATGTATCACGCCAAGGAGCTGGGCCGGAACAACTGCCAGTTCTACTCCAACGATATGACCGTCAGCGTGCAGGCCCGACTGCAGATGGAAACCCGCTTGCGGCGCGCCCTGGAAAAAAACGAGCTGGTGCTGCATTACCAGCCGCTCGTCGACGCGCGGCATGAACGCCCGACCGGCGTCGAGGCGCTCTTGCGCTGGCGCGACGGCAACGGGCAGCTGATTTCCCCGGCGGAATTCATTCCGCTGGCCGAGGATACCGGCCTGATCATTCCGATTGGCCAGTGGGTCCTGGAAACGGCGTGCGCGCAGTTGAGTGCCTGGCACAAGGCCGGCAACGAAAGTCTGACCATGTCGGTCAACGTGGCTTCGCGGCAGTTCCGCGATCCCGACTTCCTCGATACCGTCCGCCATGCCCTGGCAGCATCGGGGATTCCCCCGCAGTCGCTTGAACTGGAGATCACCGAGTCCATCCTGCTGGAAAACAGCGAGCACACGCTCAGCACGCTGCAGGGACTCAAGACCCTGGGCGTCACGCTGGCACTGGATGATTTCGGAACCGGCTATTCCTCGCTGAACTATCTCAAGCGTTTTCCGATCGACCGGGTCAAGATCGACCAGTCCTTTGTCCGGGACCTCGATTCCGACAACGAGGATCTGGCCATCATCCGCGCCATCATCGCGCTGGCTCGCGCGATGCAGCTTTCGGTCATTGCCGAAGGAGTGGAAACGGAACATCAGCTCACGCTGCTGAAAGACGAGGATTGCCACGATTACCAGGGATACTTTTACGCGCGTCCCATGGAAGCCACCGAAGTCTTTTCCCGTTTTCTGTCCGATCCCGATCTTCGTGCGCGTGCCGGGCATCAGCACGCGACCAGTTGATCCGGGCAGTCCGTCAAACTCGAACAGCCTCGCCGAACTGGCTGCTTCCGCTCACGTGTCGTGCGCCGGTATCAGGACAGGGGGCTGGCCGCTGATCCACGGCGGGTGCTTGCCCATGACCTCTGCAAACAGGCGGGACTCGATCCACCTGTCCAGCCAGTCGCGCAACCGGGGATAGGGGGCTTCGCCAAACCATTCGGGTTCCACGCCGGCAAACTGCCGCACAAAAGGCACTATGGCGACATCCGCGATCGACGGGTTACGGCCTGTCAGGCAGGCATGGTCCTGCAGCCGCGCTTCCAGTTCATGCAGGAACGGCTCGCATTGGCCCCGGTAATGAGACTGCGCATGCTCGGGAAAACGGTCGGCATATTTGTAGCGGTCCAGCGCAGCCTTGAAAGCCCCGTCGTTGAGGGCGAGCAGTTGCCGGGCTTCGTGGAGCGACCGGTCATCCTGGCCCAGCCAGTTTTCGGGATCGTTCTGCCGCAGCGCCCACAGCATGATGTCCCAGCTTTCATCGATGACCTGGCTGCCCGGCACGACCAGCACCGGCACGGTGCCCTTGGGCGAGGCGGCCAGCATGGCCGCGGGTTTGTTGCGTAGATGGACCTCGCGCAACTCGTAGGGCAGGCCGCTGGCGTGCAAGGCCAGCCTGGCACGGATCGCATAGGGGCAGCGTCTGAAGGAATAGAGGATGGGAAGCGGGGCGAGGGTCAAGGGATGAAAGCGTATTGACGACGCGTCTGGCAAGGCGGCTGGCCGGCCCGTTCAGAGCATGGCCGAGAACAGCGTGGCGATGCCGAGAAACGAAAAGAATCCCACGACGTCGGTCACAGTGGTGAGAATGATCGAAGACGATTGCGCCGGGTCCTGTCCAAAGCGCCGCAGCGTGATGGGGACCAGTGCTCCGGCAAAGCCGGCCGTGACCATCGAGATCACCATGGCCGATGCGATGACCAGCACCAGGCCGAGCGACTGGCTCCACAGGTAGACACCTACAGCGGTTGTGGCGGCTACCGCGAGGCCGTTCATCAGGCCGATGTTGAGTTCCTTGAACACGACGCGCGGCCAGTGGCGCAGGCTGATTTCGCGCAGCACCAGGCCGCGCATGGTCACGGCCAGCGCCTGGGCGCCGGCGTTTCCGGATTGTCCTGCAACCACAGGCAGCAGCACGGCCAGCGCGGTGTACTGGGCGATGGTGCTTTCGAACAGGCCGACAACCGCTGCGGCCAGAAAGGCGGTCAACAGGTTGATCTGCAGCCAGGGCAGGCGTTTGGAGACGGCAAAGGTGGCGGGCGACAGCGCGCGCTCGTCGCGACTGGCGCCCACCATGGTCTGGATGTCCAGCGTGGTTTCCTGCTGCACGGCAGACGCGAGCTTGGCCTGGTGGATGACGCCGACCAGCTGGCCGTCGAAATCGATGACCGGCAGATCGGTGACTTCGTCCTGCTGCATGCGCTCGACGACTTCCTCGCGCGGCTCGGTGACCTGAACCGCATCGACGATCTTGCGCGAGAGGCGCGACAGCGGCTCGTCGGGTTCGGCGAGCGCCAGGTCGAGGATGTCGACGCGTCCGTCAAGCCGGCCGTCTCCGTCTACCAGATAGAGTTCGCGCAGTCCGCGCCGCTTGGACTGGCGCAGTCGTGCCAGGGCTTCCTGGGCGGTCTGCTCGGCCCGAAACGCGAGCACGCGCGGGTCCATGAGCTGGCCAGCCGAGTCGGGTCGGTGCTGCATCAGGGCGCGCAACTCCGAAGCAACCTGGGTGCTCAGCAGCACCATGAAGCGTTCGCGATCGTCCTGATCCAGGCGGTTGAGCAGGGCGGCGCTGCGGGCGGGTTCGAGTTCGGCCAGCAGGGAAGCAGCCCACGATTCCGGCAGTTCGGCAAATACCGCATCTTCCACGTCGGTCGCGAGGCTGCTCCACACTGGCACGACCACATGCAGGGGCTGGGCCGCGAGCATGGCGCCGACCTCGCGTGCGGACATCGTCTCGAAACGCCAGGCGGCCTCGCGTGGGTAGTCCAGCAGGTAATGCTGGTTGAGCGCAGCGATGGCGGCGTCGGCGCCGGTTTTCATGTTTCCTCCCTGCGAGACCTGGCCGGCAACTGGCCGACGATGGCCTGGATCAGCGACGAGACGCCGAACCAGTAGGCCCCGGCCAGGCCGGACAGCGTGTCGTCGGTCGCGCCGGAGCCAGGCGTGGCGTGCTCCAGCGACAGGGCGCGCTGCAGTGCCGTGTGGGTCAGTGCGCCGACCAGCCTGTCGCCGCGCTCGACCACGGGAAGCGTCGAGGCCTCGCGCCAGCCGGGATGCTCGCGCAGGCCTGCCAGCAAGGCTTGGGCGGGCAGGCGGTTAGGGCTCGATCGCAGCAGGCGGGTCAGCGGGGTCGTGGCATGCGCGCGCAGCAGGTCGGCAAACTCGACATAGCCCTGCAGCCGTTGGTTGCGGTCGATCACGAACGGGTCGGCTATCAGCGCCTCGTCTGCCTGGCGCACGCGCTCGAGCGCTTCGCCGCAGGTCATGTCGGCGGGAAACGCCATCGCGCGGGGATCCATCCAGGCGCCGACCGTGCCCTCCGGGTAACCCAGCAGCAGTTCGTAGGCGAGGGTCAGGGCGGTCGGCAACTGCTCCAGCGCACGGACCCTGCGCTCGGGGCTGACATAGCGCAGCAAAGCCACGCCGGCCTGGGGACCGAGTGCGTGCAGCAAGCCGGCGGTCTCGCTGTTGTCGAACTGCTCCAGGCAGCGCGCGCCGGCCAGCGGCAGCATCTGTCGCAGCACCGGCGAGGCGAGCCGCAGCGGCGCGGACTGCAGCAGCGCGGCGGCCGAGGCGGGCGCCAGGCGCTCCAGCACGCGCGCCGCATCGACGGGATGCGCCTCCAGAAAGGCGTAGCTGAGCTCCTCGCGGCTACTCATCGCGCAGTCCGCTGACGACCTGGACGATGGGCTGCTCGTTGAACACTCTGGCGGGCAGGCTCGCGCGGCCTTCGACGGTTTCGAGCACGACGGCGGTTTCCGAGATTTCCAGGATGCGGCCCTCGAACCCGGCCACGCGAACCTGCTGGCCGATGCTGTAGCGCTGCCGCAGATAGTGTGCACCGATCAGGTTGGCGACATAGTCGCGCGCGCCCAGGCTGAGCGCCAGCGCCACGGCGCCGACCAGCGCGATGCCGGCCGCCGCCGCCAGGATGACGAGAAAGGTGACCTTGATGCCGATCTGCTCGGCGCCGACGAGGATGGCCGTGACCAGGATCGCCGCCTGCACGACGCGGCCGATCAGCAGGCGCTGGCGCTCGGACGCGCTGGAAGCCGCCGCCTGCACCACTTCGCGCGCGAGCCGGCTGACCAGAAAGCCGGCGACGATGATGAGGCCGCCGGCGAACACCGTCGGCAGGTAATCGACGATGCGCGCGAGCCAGGCCGTGAACGTGTCCAGCCCCAGCACCTGCGTGGCGGCCGTCAGGAAGAACAGCAGCACCACCCAGAAAACCACGCTGCCGAATATCCGGGCCGACGAGGAGGGCAGGCGGGAGGCGCCCGCGGTCTGGCCGGACGACACGCGTGCCAGCGTGCGCTCGCCGAGGCGGGTCAGGCGCATCGCAACCGACCGTAGCATATAAGCGAGTGCCCAGCCCACGAGCAGCAGCACAAAGGCGCCGAGCACATTCGGCAGGAAGAGCGTGATCCGTTCCAGGGTCAGGTTGAGCACGCCGACCAGTGTGTCACGCCATTGCGAGAGGATATCCATCCGGGTCTCCGCCTGGCGCAAGGGACTGGCGTCGACATGGCGCGAGCGCCTCAAGGCTCCCGTCAGATGGACTCGGTCCGTTGCGCGTCTTGTTCGGTTGTCAGGCCAGCCAGCCGCCGATGCCGCGGGGATTCTGCGGCGGCGTGGGTTCCTGCCACATGGTAGCAAGAAATGTCGCGCGCCCTGAATCGCCGTCGTGATGCGCCGTCCGGTGTCAGCGCGGTGCCTGCCAGCAATTGTTGTTGACCTGCCACGACATCGACAACTGCTCGCCCGCCGGGAACAGCACGTATTTCACGCCCATGTAGTCCGAACCCTTGCGCCAGAACATCGCCAGCAGGTTTTTCTCGCCGGTGGCGACCACGCTGGAATAGGGAATCACCTTGAGCGGATTGCCGTACAGGTTGGAATAGTTGGATGCGATGATCACGAAATGGCGAAAGGCCGGCTCGACCTCCTGGTCGAACGACACCAGCTTGCTGTTGCAGAAGGTGAACAGAAAACGGCGCCCGGCGGGGCTGTTGGGCAGGTCGTAGGCAAACAGCCCGTCGTTGCCGACGGGCAGGGTCTTGTCGAAGTTCCAGGTCGCGAGCGCCTGCTCGACCTCGGCGCGGCTCATGCCGCTTCTGAATTCGCCCACTTCCCAGGCCTGTGCAGGCTGCGCCAGCAGCGTTGCAGATAACAGGCAAAGCATTGTTGTTGTGTTCGCCATGGCATGAAAAAGGGCTGGTTTGAACCAGCCCCTAGCATACCGCAGTGCAAGCGGGTCGGATTTACTTGCCCATGACGGCGCCGAAGACTTTTTTCAGCAGGTCGCTGCCGGCCTGCACGGGGTTGGCGCGGATGGCGGCTTCTTTCTCGCCGATCAGGGTATAGAGCCGGTCGAGAGCCTGCTGGGTCACGTACTGCTCGACATTGGCCTGGCTCTTGTCGACCAGGTTGAACTGCGCGGCCATGCCGGCGTACTGGTTGTATTGCTGTGCCAGTCCGACCTTGTCGGTGGTGGCCTTGACGATGGGCCCGAAGCGCTCGGTGAGCGTGGTTTCGGTTTTCTTGCGGAAGAAATCGGTGGCCGACGTCTTGCCGCCGGTCAGGATGCCCTTGGCGTCTTCCAGCGTCATCTCCTTCACGGCACCGACCAGCAGGGTCTTGGCCTCCGGCACGGCAGCCTCGGCGGCGCGGTTCATCGACAGCACCAGGTCGTCAGCCTGCTTGCCCATGCCGAACATGCGCATGGCTTTTTCGGCCTTTTGCAGGGTGGGCGGCAGCGGAATCTTCATGGCGGCGTTGCCGAAGAAGCCATCCTTCTGGCCGAGCTGCGCGACGGCCGCATCGGCGCCGCGGGTCAGCGCCTCCTTGAGTCCGGCGTTGATGTCGGTTTGCGACAGGGCATCGACGCCGCTGGCCGCCGGCTGGCTGGCGGGCTTGCTGGTCACGCCCTTCAACAGGCTGCCCCAGTCGAACGCGTGGGCGGGCGCCGCCAGCGCAAGGCCGGCGGCCAGGATCATCCAGTGCTTAGAGGTCGGACGGGTCATGGCGGGTCTCCTGTGAGTCTGGGAAATCACAGCACCTCGGCGGCAAAGTCGGCGAGTCGCGAACGTTCGCCGCGCTGCAGCGTCACGTGGCCGTTGTGCGCCCAGCCCTTGAAGTGGTCCACCACGTAGGTCAGGCCGGAGCTGCCTTCGGTCAGGTAGGGGGTGTCGATCTGGGCGATGTTGCCCAGGCACACGACCTTGGTTCCGGGGCCCGCACGCGTGATCAGCGTCTTCATCTGCTTGGGCGTGAGGTTCTGTGCTTCATCAATGATAAGAAACTTGTTGAGGAAAGTGCGCCCGCGCATGAAATTTAACGATTTGACCTTGATGCGGCTGCGAATCAAATCCTGTGTCGCGGCGCGTCCCCAGTCGCCGGCTTCGTCGTCGCTCTTGTTCAGCACGTCGAGGTTGTCCTCGAGCGCGCCCATCCACGGCGTCATCTTTTCTTCCTCGGTGCCGGGCAGAAAACCGATGTCCTCGCCCACCGGCACCGTCACGCGGGTCATGATGATCTCGCTGTAGATCTTCTTGTCGAGCACCTGCGCCAGCGCCGAGGCCAGCGTGAGCAGCGTCTTGCCGGTGCCGGCCTGGCCGAGCAGGGTGACGAAGTCAATCTCCGGATCCATCAGCACGTTGAACGCAAAGTTCTGCTCGCGGTTGCGCGCGGTGATACCCCAGACGTTGTTCTTCTGATGGCTGAAATCGCGCACCGTGACCAGTTCGGCCTGCTTGCCTTCCACGCTCAGGACCTTGGCGTAGAGGGGGCTGGGGCCTTCCTGGTAGACGAACTCGTTGGGCAGGAAGCTCGACACCAGCGGCCCCTTGATGCGGTAGTGGGTGTGGCCGTTGGCCTGCCACGACTCCATGCCCTTGCCGTGGGTGTCCCAGAAATCGGCAGGCAGCTCGCGCAGGCCGGCGTACAGCAGGTCGGTGTCTTCCAGCACCTTGTCGTTGAAGTAGTCCTCGGCCGGCAGGCCCAGCGCACGCGCCTTGATGCGCATGTTGATGTCTTTCGACACCAGGATGACCTGGCGCTTGGGCTGGTGGCGCGACAGGAACAGCACCACGCCGAGGATCTGGTTGTCGACCTTGCTGGTCGGCAGGTTCATCGGGATGTCGCCGGAGATCGCCTCGGTCTGCAGGAAGAGCTTGCCGGTGGCGGCGTTGTGGCTGTGCGTCGCGAGCGGCACGCCCTCTTCGATCGAGTCGAGCCTGCTGACGATTTCGTCGATGAATCGGCTGGCCTGGCGCGCGTTGCGCGACACCTCGGTCATGCCCTTCTTGTGCATGTCGAGTTCTTCGAGCGTGGCGATCGGCACATACACATCGTGCTCCTCAAAACGGACCAGGCTGGTGGGGTCGTGCATCAGCACGTTGGTATCCAGGACGAACAGTTTGGTTTGAGCAGCAGGTTTTCTCGGCATGGCGGGGTGGTGATGGACCGGTGATGAGAATGCCTTCATCCTACATCAAGCAGAAGCCCTCTTGTCCACCCGAAAAACTAAACAAAAAACCGGGCGGTCATTCTGAAAACGGCCGCCGTTTTGTCATTAGAATGGTCGGCTACTCCCGCAGACGGACTTCGGGTGCGGCACGCCCGCTCCCGATCAAACGCCCTCTCGCGCATGCCAAACCGCAGGAGACAGAAATGATGCGAGGAAGATTCCGGATCATGCTGGGCGGACTGGTTGCCAGCATGCTCATTTCATCCACGATCGCCCATGGCGCAGCCGCGCTGCCGGTCACGCGCCTCCAGGTGCCAGCCGGTTTCCAGGTCGAGTTGTTCGCCCGCGTGCCGAATGCCCGGCAGATGGCACTCGGCCGCTCCACCCTGTTCGTCGGCAGCATGCGAGACGGAACGGTCCACGCCATTCCTCTGAAAAACCCCGGCAAGCCCGTGGTGATCGCCCGAGGGCTGAACATGCCGGTCGGGGTGGCGTTTCGTGACGGCGACCTCTACGTGTCGGCGGTGAGCCGGATCCTGCGGCTGCGCAACATCGAGTCGCGCCTGAGCCGCCCTCCGCGACTCGAAGTGGTCACCCAGGATTATCCCGGCGAGACGCACCACGGCTGGAAATTCATCGCGTTCGGGCCGGACGGCAAGCTGCATGTGCCTGTCGGGGCACCGTGCAACATCTGCGAGCCAGACCCCGATCGATATGCCGTCATAACCCGCCTGGACGTGGACAGCGGCCGCATCGAGGTGGTCGCGCGCGGCGTGCGCAACAGCGTGGGCTTCGACTGGCATCCTCAAAGCGGCGAACTCTGGTTCACCGACAACGGGCGCGACTGGCTGGGTGACGACGCACCGCCCGACGAGCTCAACCGCCTGAGCCGGACCGGGCAGCACTTCGGCTACCCGTATTGCCACGGCGGCACCCTGGCCGATCCCGAGTTCGGACATTCGCGGCGTTGCGCAGAATTCGTGCCGCCGGTGCAGAACCTTGGCGCGCACGTGGCTAGCCTGGGCATGCGTTTCTACACGGGCACGCAGTTTCCCGAGCGCTATCGCAACGCCGTCTTTATCGCCGAGCACGGTTCGTGGAACCGCAGCCGCAAGAGCGGCTATCGCGTGAGCGTGGTGCGCCTGCAGGCGGGTCGCGCCGTCAGCTACGAGCCCTTCGTGACGGGCTGGCTGGAAAGCGGCCGCGCGCATGAAGAACGCGCCTGGGGCCGGCCGGCCGACGTGCTGGTCATGCCGGACGGCAGCCTGCTGGTCTCGGATGACCAGGCAGGCGCAATTTACCGTGTCAGCTATCGCGGCAACCGGTAAAATCGGGCCAATGAAACTGCTTGTCCTCGATACTTCCACCGAATACTGCTCGGCGGCCTTGTGGCTGGACGGACAGACCTGCGCGCGCAGGACGCTGGCCGAGCAGCGGCACAGCAGCCTGCTGCTGCCGATGGTGGAGTCGCTGCTGAACGAAGCGGGCATCGGCCTGCGGCAGCTCGACGGCATCGCCTACGGAGCCGGCCCCGGCTCGTTCACCGGCCTGCGCATCGCCTGCGCCGTCACGCAGGGCCTGGCCCTGGGCGCCGACCTGCCTGTGGCAGGCGTGTCGACGCTGGAGTCCGTTGCAGAGCAGGCCGGCGCCGACCGGGTGCTGACCGTCCTCGATGCGCGCATGGCCGAAGTCTACTGGGCCGCCTACCGGCGCGAGGCCGACGCATGGCTGTGCGTGGCCGAGCCTGCGCTGGCGCTCCCCGAGTCGGTGCAGGTGCCCGAAGGCGAGGGATGGGTGGGCGCCGGCAACGGCTTTGCCGCGCTGGGCGAGGCGTTGCGCCCACGCCTGGCCTCGCGGCTGCTGCGCATCGACGACGCGATCATGCCGGATGCCGCGGCCATGGTGCCGCTTGCGGTGCGCGCGTTCGAGCGCGGGCTGGCGGGCGACGCGGCGCTTGCCGCACCGATCTATCTGCGCGACAAGGTGGCGCTGACCGTGGACGAGCGACGGGCGAGGCAGCCCGCATGAGCGCCGTCTTCGAAGTGGCCCATCGCCTGCGCCCGATGACCGAGGCCGACCTGCCGCGCATCCATCGCATCGAGCTGGCGAGCTACGAATACCCCTGGACGCCCGGAAACTTCGCCGACTCCATGCACGCGGGCTACAGCATGTGGGTGCGCGAAGCGGATGGCGAAATCATCGGCTACTACGCCATGATGGCGGCGGCAGGCGAGGCCCATCTGCTCAACCTCACCATCGCGCCCATCTGGCGGGGCCACGGCCTGGGCCGCGACCTGCTCGAGCACTGCATGGCCCGCGCCTGCGACCACAAGGCGAGCAGCATGTTCCTCGAGGTGCGTCTCTCGAACACGGCCGCGATCGGCCTCTATCACAGCAGCGGCTTCGTCGACCTGGCCGTGCGCCGCGCCTACTATCCCGCGCGCGGCGGACGCGAGGATGCGCTCGTCATGAAGCGCGAACTGACGTGCTGAGCCGCGACGACGTATTCAGCGAGCTGGGCATCGGCCCGGTGTGGACGTTGCGTGCCCCGGGGGCTGACCGCTCATCCGAGCCATCGGCGCCCGAGCTGCAGTCATCCGGTCTGCAGACCTGGGAGCAACTGGCCGATGCCGTTGCCCGATGCACGGCCTGCAAGCTGTCTGCCACGCGCACGCAGGGCGTGCTGGGCGTGGGCGACCGCCAGGCCGACTGGCTGATCGTCGGCGAGGCGCCGGGCGCCGACGAAGACGCGCAGGGCGAACCCTTCGTCGGCCAGGCGGGCAAGCTGCTCGACGCCATGCTGGCCTCGATCGGCCTGCGCCGCGGCGACAACGTCTACATCA
>JBFHQA010000022.1:0-26695 GCA_041592455.1 Thiobacillus sp.
AGCATGTCGAGTTCGACGAACTTCAGCTTGCGGTTCTTGCGCATCTCGCGCATCGTCGCCACCTCGTCGACGCCCGCAGGCAGTTCGACGACATGGGTGTTCAGCTTCCGGATAAAGGCGCGGGAACGCCCCTTGTGCGACTTCAGCGCCTGGTCGAATTCGCTCGCCGACAGCCCGGCGCGCGGCGCCACCAGCAGCCTGCCCCGGGCATAGCCCACATAAGGCTGGGCCTTGGCCGGGACCGTGGCAGGCGTGGCAGAGGGCCTGTCGCCCGGTGCGGCATGGGTGTAGCCCGCGTAGCCCGACAGGACGGCCAGCAGTGCAAGACACAGTGAAAAACCCGGTGCGCTGCCGGTACGGTAGCAACGGCGGCTGTCGGTGGAACGGACGGGGATGGGGCTATGGTGCGACATGTGGACTCCTGTTTCAAAAAGGCCTGAATCAGGGACTACACGCACCGCGAAAAACATTTTCCATCGGCAACCCCGCTATCTTTTCAAGACCGGAGGCTTTGCGTCCCCGCCTCACGACGGGTTTGCCCTTGTACAGGTTATCAACAGTAACGACGATATTTCGACGGACTTGAGGCCGAAATCGCCCTCGCTCAAAAAATAATGTTCTTTATAAACAGCAACTTGGATTTTTGAGCGCTTTTCTCTGTTCTGTCGCTGGCCTTTCGGCATCCTTCGCAAACGAAAAAAGCCCCCGCAGGGGCTTTCCGTTTCGTGACGACTGGAAGGCTTTACTGGGCCAGCATCCGGTCCTTGGCCACGAAGTATCTGCGCGCATAGGCCACCAACTGGCCGTCGCTCGGGTGATCGACCGTCTCGACGCCGACCACCTTGTCGACGACATCGTGGTCGTGCGCATGGATGTGCTTGATCAATTCGAGCTTGGCGAGGCCCGGACCCACGACGAGGATCTCGGATGCGCCCTTCAGCGCCTCGACCACCTCATGATAGTAGTGCTGGTCTTCGGGCTGGCGGCTGCCGCTCACGGAGCCGCGCTTGCGGTGCAGGTTACGGTGCGGCTCGGCCGGGCTGACGACGGATTTTTCGATATCGTCGAGGCTGATATGCATGACATGGGCTTCATTGTGGTCGAGCCAGACAACTGCGTGGTAGTGGGACATGGTTCCCTCCTGTTGTTTAATTAGGATATCTTTCTCTTATTATTCTAGCAAAAAACGGGGCCGCGGGCCCCGTGGTACGTCTGCTTATTTGACCGCCTCCTTGAGCTGGTCGAGGATCGCCGGGTTTTCAAGCGTGGAGACGTCCTGGGTGATTTCTTCGCCCTTGGCGATTGCCCGCAGCAGGCGACGCATGATCTTGCCCGAGCGAGTCTTGGGCAGGTTGTCGCCGAAGCGGATCTCGTCGGGCTTGGCGATCGGGCCGATCTCCTTGCCCACCCAGTCGCGCAGGTCGGCGACGATCTGCTTCGCGGCCGCACCGCTGGCCCGCGCACCCTTCAGCACGACGAACGCCACCACGGCCTCGCCCTTGATGTCGTGCGGGCGGCCGACCACGGCGGCCTCGGCCACCAGCGGATTGGCCACCAGCGCGGATTCGATTTCCATGGTGCCGAGGCGATGGCCCGACACGTTCAGCACGTCGTCGATGCGCCCCATGATCCAGAAGTAGCCGTCGTCGTCACGGTGTGCCGAGTCGCCGGCCAGATAGGTCTTGCCGCCCAGTTCCGGCGGGAAATAGGTCTTCTTGAAGCGCTCCGGATCGCCCCACAGCGTGCGCAGCTGCGACGGGAACGGTCGCTCGATCACCAGGAAGCCGCCCTGCCCCTTTTCGACCGGATGGCCGGTTTCATCGGTGATCGCCGTCATGATGCCCGGCAGCGGCAGCGTGCAGGAGCCCGGCTTGGTCGGCACGGCGCCCGGCAGCGGCGCGATCATGTTGGAGCCGGTTTCGGTCTGCCACCAGGTGTCGACGATTGGACAGCGACCGCCGCCGACGACCTCGTGATACCACATCCAGGCCTCGGGGTTGATCGGCTCGCCCACGGTGCCCAAGAGGCGCAGCGACGACAGGTCGTGCTGCGCGGGGAGGTCGGAGCCGAGCTTGATCAGGCTGCGGATCGCGGTCGGCGCAGTGTAGAAGGTGGTGACCTTGTGCTTGGCGATGGTTTCCCAGAACCGACCGGCATGCGGATAGGTGGGCACGCCTTCGAAGATGACCTCGGTCATGCCCAGGGCCAGCGGGCCATAGGCGACATAGGTATGGCCGGTGATCCAGCCGACGTCGGCCGTGCACCAGTAGACGTCGCTGTCGGGCTTGGCGTCGAACACCCATTGCATGGACAGAATCGCACCGAGCAGATAACCGCCAGTGGAATGCTGCACGCCCTTGGGCTTGCCGGTCGAGCCCGACGTATAGAGGATGAACAGCGGATGCTCGGCGGACACCCACACCGGCTCGCAGCTGTCGGCCTGGGTCTGGGTCAGCTCGTGCCACCATAGGTCGCGCGCGCTCCAGTTCACTGCGCCGCCGGACCGGCGATACACCACGACGCGCTCGACGCAGGACGTGTCGCCCATCGCCAGCGCGTCGTCGACGGCGCGCTTCAGCGGCACCGCCTTGCCGCCGCGCAGCGACTCGTCGGCGGTGACCACTACCTTGGCCTGCGCGTCCTCGATGCGCTCGAACAGGCTCTTGGCGGAGAAGCCTCCGAACACCACGGAATGGATCGCGCCGATGCGTGCGCACGCCTGCATCGCCACCACGGCCTCGATGCTCATCGGCATGTAGACGATCACGCGGTCGCCCGCCGCTACGCCCAGCGACTTGAGACCGTTGGCGAACTGGCAGACGCGCGCGTGCAGTTGTTTGTAGGTGGCCGTCGTCACCGTGCCGTCGTCGGCCTCGAAGATCAGCGCGGTCTTGTCGCCGCGCTTCGCCAGGTGGCGGTCGAGGCAGTTGTAGGAGACGTTGAGCTCGCCGTCGTCGAACCACTTGTAGAACGGTGCCTTCGACTCGTCGAGCGTGCGGGTGAACGGCTTTTTCCAGTCGATGGTCTGGCGCGCAAGGTCGGCCCAGAAGCCCTCGTAATCGGCCTCGGCCCTGGTGCACAAGGCCTGGTAGCCCTGCATGCCCGACACGTTCGCGTGCTTGACGAAGTCTTCCGCAGGCGGAAATACACGGGTTTCAGTCAAAATCGACTCGATGGCTGCCATACAGTCCCTCCACTGATAAAGTGTTGTGATAGATCAAGATTCCAATTCCATCCATCCTACCCCAAGCTCCCCGATCCAGGCCATGACTTCACCCGCATTCGACCGCATTGCCCGCTGTTCCCGCTTTGGCCGTCGCCTGCTGGAGGCGCAGCCGCAGCTGGCCGACGCGCTGGCAGGCCAACTCGGCCTCGCCTTTACCCGCGACGCGATGCAAGCCTTCCTGGCCGAGCCGCCCTGCGCCGATGAAGCAGTGCTGAACCAGCGCCTGCGCCAGTTGCGCCAGCGCGTCTGGCTGGTCGCCACCGCGCGCGACCTGTCGGGCGACGCCGACCTCGCGGAGATCGTGGCCACCTACAGCACGCTGGCCGAGGTGTGCATCGCGGCCGCGCTCGACTTTCATCACGCCCAACTGGCCGCCCGCCACGGCGAGCCGCGCGACGCGGAAGGCCGGTCGCAACAGATGGTCGTCGTCGGCATGGGCAAGCTCGGCGGCGGCGAGCTCAACGTCTCGTCCGACATCGACCTGATCTACCTGTATCCAGAAGAAGGCGATACCTCCGGCGACGATCCCGCCCAGACGGTCAGGTCGATCAGCAACCATGAATTCTTCATCCGCCTCGGACGCAAGCTGGCGGCCGCCCTGTCGGAAAACACGGCCGACGGCTACGTGTTTCGCGTCGACCTGCGCCTGCGCCCGTGGGGCGACTCGGGCCCGTTCGCCATGGGCTTCGAGATGCTGGAGGACTATCTGGTGGCGCAGGGCCGGCCTTGGGAACGCTATGCCTGGATCAAGGCGCGGGCGCTGACGGGCAGCCGCCACGACGAACTGGCGCAGATCGTTCGACCGTTCGTGTTTCGCAAGTATCTCGACTTTGGCGCGTTTGCCGCCATCCGCGACCTGCACGTGCAGATCCGCCGCGAGGTCGCCCGCCGCGAGATGGCGCACAACGTCAAGCTGGGTCCCGGCGGCATCCGCGAAATCGAATTCACCGCGCAGGTGATCCAGCTGATACGCGGCGGCCAGATCCCCGAACTGCAGCAGCGTCCGACGCTCGACGTGCTGCAGACGCTGGTCAGGTACGACCTGATGACGGCGGATGCGCAACACGAACTGGCCGCTGCCTACGACTTCCTGCGGCGGCTGGAGCATCGCATCCAGTATCTGGACGACGCGCAAACGCAGTTGCTTCCCGACGACGCGGAATCCCGGGCGATGCTCGCCGAGGGCATGGGATTCGACGATTATGCGGCCCTGGTCGAGGCGCTCGACGTGCACCGCAACAAGGTGACGCGCCACTTCGAGCAGATGTTCGCCGCGCCGCAAACCGACCAGAACAGCCATCCGCTCACCGCCGTGTGCAACGGCTCGGCGGACGACGACGCCATGCTGGCCCTGCTGGAGAACGCGGGCTACGCGGATCCGGCGCGGGTGCTGTCCATAATCGACGCGCTGCGGCACGGCACGGCACGGCTGCCCGAGTCGACCCAGCTCAGGCTCAACGCACTGCTGCCGCCTGCGCTCGAAGTCATCGGCAGTCAGGACGACGCCATCGTCACGCTGGAACGCTTTGCCGCCCTGATCCAGTCGATCGCCCGGCGCGCCACCTATCTGGCGCTGCTGGCCGAATATCCGGCCGCGCTGCGGCAACTGGTGCGCCTGCTGGCGGCCAGCCCGTGGGCCGCGCAGATGCTGACGCGCCAGCCGCAACTGCTGGACGAACTGATCGCGCCGCAGCATTTGATGCGGGTGCCGGACTGGGTCCGACGGTCCGGCCAGCTGCATGACGAGCTCGAATCGCACCCGGGCGACACCGAAATGCAGATGGATGTGATGCGCCGCTTCAAGCAGGTGCAGACCCTGCGCCTGCTGGCCCAGGACGTGGCGGGCACGCTGACGCTGGAGGCGCTGTCCGACCACCTGTCGCATCTCGCCGACACGCTGCTGGCCGAGACGCTGGCGCGCTGCTGGGCAGGCCTCAAGACGCGGCACCGGGACACGCCGCGCTTCGCCATCATCGGCTATGGCAAGCTGGGCGGCAAGGAGCTCGGCTACGCCTCCGATCTCGACATCGTGTTTCTCTACGACGACGCCGACGAGCAGGCGCAGGCGACGTATTCACGCCTGGCGCAGCGCATCAACACCTGGCTCGGCACGCTCACTTCGACCGGAATCCTCTACGAAACCGACCTGCGCCTGCGGCCGGACGGCGCGTCGGGCCTGTTGGTGAGCTCGACCGAGGCCTTCCGCGACTATCAGCTGAACCACGCGTGGGTATGGGAGCACCAGGCGCTAAGCCGCGCGCGTTTCGTGTGCGGCGATGCGTCGATCGGCGACACCTTCGAAGCGCTGCGCCGCAAAGTGCTGTGCATGCAGCGGGATGCCGGCAAGCTGCGCGAAGAAGTGCTGGCCATGCGCGAGAGAATGCACGCCGGCCATGTCAACGACACCGACCTGTTCGACATCAAGCACGACGAAGGCGGCATCGTCGATGTCGAATTCTGCGTGCAGTACCTGGTGCTGCGGGATGGTCATGCGCACCCCGAGCTCGCCGACAACGTCGGCAACATCGCGCTGCTGCAGCGCGCGGGGGCGGCCGGACGGGTTCCGGACGACATCGCCCGGGCCGGGGCCGACGCCTACCGCGAGCTGCGGCGCCAGCAGCACGCCATCAAGCTCAGCGGGGCCGATTTCGCCCGGGTGCCGCCCGCGGCGATGGAAAACGTGCGCGATGCGGTACGCGCGCTATGGCAGCAGGTGATGGCGCCATGAGGCGCCCGCGTGGCTCAGTCGGGCTGGCGCTGCAGCAATAGCGGCAGCGGCGGCGCCTCGCCGGCCTTGGGCTGGCCGGCGTACACGGTGAGGTGCGGGTAGGGAATCTCGATGCCGGCGGCGTCGAAGGCCTTTTTCAGGCGCTGCAGGTAGGCGCGGCGCACGCCCCACTGTTCCAGCGGCTTCACCTTGAAGCGGCAGCGGATCACCACGGCCGAGTCGCCCCACTGGTCGACGCCGGCCATTTCCAGGTCTTCGACGATCTTCTCGGCCATGTCGGGATCGGCGCGCAGTTCGGCGCCCACCCGGCGCATCACGGCCATCACCTCGTCGACGTCCTCGCGATAGGCCACGCCGACGTCGATCACCGCGTGCGCGAAGCTGCGGCTGCGGTTGGTGACGGTGTCGATGGTGCCGTTGGGGATGTAGTGCACGCTGCCCTCGTAATCGCGCAGCCGGATATAGCGCAGCGTCATCTCCTCGACCAGCCCGCCCTTGCCGGCGACCTCGACCACGTCGCCCTGGCGCACCTGGTTTTCCAGCAGCAGGAACAGCCCGGTGAAGTAATCCTTGACCAGGCTCTGCGCGCCGAAGCCGATGGCGATGCCGAGCACCCCGGCGGCCGCCAGGATGGGGGCGATCGAGATGCCCACTTCGCTCAGCACCAGCATCGCGGTGATCAGCGTGATGATGACGGTGGCGATATATCGAAACACCTGTTCCAGCGTATTGAGGCGCTTGATCCTTTCCGGGTCGTCCTCGTCCTCTTGCAAGTGCAGCTTCAGCCGGCCCAGCGCCTTGCGTGACAGGCGCAGCGCCACCCACGACAACACCAGGATCAGCAGCACGTGCAGCGTGGTCACCGACAGGCTGCGCCATTCGCCCAGATAGGGCTGGAGAGCATTCAGGAATTCCATGCGGTCCTCTTTCAGGGTTCGCCCACGGCGCGCGCCAGCGGGCGGAATTGCAGATGGTGGAACATTTCCAGATAGCGGCTGGATTCGTCCCGCTCGAGGTTGCTGACAAATTTCCAGAAGCCGTAGATGCGCGACAGGGTCATCATGCGCTCGGCGTAGAGCTTCCAGGTGTAGCGCGCGGCCACCCGCGCCAGCGAGGCTTCCGACAGGCGATGCCAGACTGCCGGGTCGGCTGCGCACTGGTGCAGGAACTCGGCGATGGCCGTGGCGGCGGCGTCGCCTTCGTTCGGATCGATGTGGAAGCCGGACGTGCCATGCTGGATGATTTCGAGCGGCCCGCCGTAACGGGTCGCAAAAACCGGCAGGCCCGAAGCCATCGCCTCGATCACGGTCAGGCCGAAGGCCTCGAACAAGGCCGGCTGCACGAAGACGCCACGTCGGTCGGCAATGTGCCGGTACAGCTCGCCGGCCAGTGTCTTGTCGAGCCGCGCGCCCAACCAGCGCACCTTGCCATCGAGTTGGTACTGGTCCATCAGCGCATGCATGCGGGCGATTTCGGATTGCTCTTCCGCGTCGCCCGAGGCGGCGGCGTCGACATGGCCGCCGATCACCAGCAGGTTCGCCGAGCCGGATAGGGATTCGCACCGGCCGAACCAGTCGACCAGGCCCGACAGGTTCTTGATGCGGTCCAGCCGCGCCATGCTGAACACCAGTGGCTTGTCGGGATTCTCGAAGCGCCCGCGATGCGGTACGCCGGGATCGTCCGCGTAGAGCAGGCGCGCGATGTCGGGTTGCAGCGCGTCCAGCCGCCGCGCCTTCTCGGTGTAGGGAAAATAGACGTCGGCGTCGGCGCCCGGCGACACGATGTTGAACTTGGGGTCGAACAGGTCGATGCCGTTCACCACCCGGTACAGGCCGGGCATCGAGAATGCCCGATAGCTCTCGTACTGGCCGATGCTGTGCGCCGTTCCGGCAATCTCCTGATAGGTGCTGGTGATGATGAAGTCGGCGTGGTTCATGCCGATCAAGTCCGCGGTGTACTGGCAGCCGAAGTGATAGGCCGGATCGTTGTCTTCCCAATAGAGCGCCGAGTGCAGGTACTTGGTCTGCTCGAGCGCGTGGGCGATGTTGCACTGGGTGACATCCATCCGGGCGGACAGCAGGCTCGCCACCAGGTTGCCGTCGGAATAGTTGCCGATGATGAGGTCGGGGCGCCCGCCCAGGATCTCCAGGGCGCGCTGCTCGACGTGTCCGGCAAAGGTCTCCAGGTACGGCCATATCTCGAATCGCGAAATCCAGTGCGGCACGACCTCGCCATTGGCGTGATGGAACGGCACACGCACGATCATCGCATGCTCGGTGCCTTCGATCTTCTCCAGCGGCTCGTTGCACGTGGTGCCTTCCGCCTCGGGGATCAGGCGCGTAACGACGATGATTCGCGGCTCGACCTGCACCCCCTGGATCGCCAGGCGCTGGCGCACCTCCCGCTCCAGCGCCCGGACCTGGTCGAGAATGTAGACCACCTGGCCGCCGGTATCGGGCCGGCCCAGCACATTGTCCTGCCCGAAATAGCCATGGGGCGACAGGATCATGAGACGGGAAATCATCGGGATGCGGGCCAGGAAGGCTTCCAGCACGGCCGGCGACGGGGCTTCGAGGATGTCGACCAGGAGGCCCATGGTCTCGCTCGCGCGGGCCGCCGTCGCCCCCCAGCCGGGCTTGAACCCCAATTCGCCGAGGACGTGCTCAAATTGCGCCCACGGCGCTTCCGGGTCGAGCGCGTCCAGCCGCTCGATGGCCTCGCGCAGCGCTTCGCGCAGCTCGGAGACATCCCGGATGTGCGGCGCCAGCATCAGAGGCTGCCCCTCCATCGCATGCAGGCGGAGAAAATTCAGCAGCCGCGCCTGCCCGACGGCCGGCTGGACGAACATCGCGCTCGCCAGATGCCGGTTCAGATGCAGCACGCCCTGCCCGATCGAGCGCGTCTCCCTGAGCCGGGGCACATGACGGCCGAACGGCTCGAAGTCGATTTCCAACACGCTGTTGTTGTCGCCTTCCGGACGGACCAGTTGCTCCTTGAAAAACAGGAACGCGCTGACCGTCACGCTCTCGATGTCGAGCCTGTCCTCGTGGATGCGGACATAGCGCCAGCGGCCGGCGCCTTCGCGCAACGCGAAGCAGGCCCACGGACGCCGGAACACGCCTTCCTGGAAATGCTGCACGGCCCGGTGCAGCGGCGTGCCCGTGAGCGGGCTCTCATGATCGGCGGCCAGCTGGTCGAATGCGCGTGCCAGGTCGCTCTGGAGCAGCAGCGATCTTTCCTCGGAAAAGCAGCGCAGCAGATAGGCGTTCACGGGGTCGCGATGTTCGGCGGCCCAGTTCTTGAGGGCATCGATCATGCAACGTCCTGTTGCAGGTCCGGCTCCGTTTGCCAGCCGAAGCCGTAGTGATCAATGCCTTCGATGATGCCCCACGCGCAGGGCGCGCCGGCAAAGTAGACGTGCTCCAGGCCCCGCAGCTTGTCCAGCTCGGCGCTGTGGTTCGACACCACGACCGCCCGGGTGTCGCCGACCAGCATCTCGACATCGTTGCCCGAGTCGCCGGCGACCATGAAGTCGTGCAGCGGCAGGCCCCACTTGTAGGCCAGGTAGCGGATCGCCTGGCCCTTGGAAGCGCGGATCGGCAGCACGTCGAGGTAGGCATCGTGCGAATAGATCAGATTGGCATGCAGGCGCGCCTGGCGTACCCGCATTTCGAGTTCGCGCACGCTGGGCGCAACCGCCGGGTCGACGTTGTAGCTCAGCTTGAACGGGCTTTGCTGGTCGTCCGACTGCAACGTCAGGCCCGGTACGTCGGCAAACAGCGCGGCCATCGCATCGCGCCGCCACAGATGCTGGATATGCCGCATCCATCCGGTGTCGGGACGGACATCGGGACCGTAATGGATCTCGCTGCCCACAGCGGTGATCAGCACGTCCGGCAAGGGCACCCGGCTCTGCTTCAGCACGTCGAGCGCGCTGGGCAGGTGACGCCCGGTGGCGACTCCGAAACCGAAGTCTTCAGGACGCTCGCGCAGCAGTCGAACCAGGGCCTGGAGGCCGTCGTGGTCGCCGATCAGGGTGTTGTCGATATCGCTGATCAGCAGGCGCTGGACATGCGGCATGGGGTTCGTTGCCGGGCGCTGCACGGCGCGCTCGCGGCGCACGTGCTTGCGGGTGCGATGGATGACGTGATCGAGCGACTTCAGATACTTCTCGACATGCGCATCCCAGGTGTAATGCGCCGCCACGCCGCTGATGCCGCGCCGCGCGTAACGCTGCCAGGTGCGGGCGTCGGACACGACCTCGAGCAGGCCGCGGGCGATGGCGTCCGGGTCGAGCGGGTCAACCAGCACGCCGTTCTCGCAATGCGCGATGATGTCGCGCGGGCCGCCATCGTGGGTGGCGACGATCGGCAAGCCGCTGGCCGCCGCCTCGATCAGCGTCAGGCCAAAAGGCTCGGTGAGCGCCGCGTTGACGAACACGCCTCGCCGCTGCGCCGCCAGGCGATACAGCGCCGGCACATCGTCCGGCTGGTGCTGCTTGGGCAAGGCGATGCTGCCCCACAGGTCATGGCGGTCGGCATCGAGCAGCAGGTCCTTCAGCACGTCGGCCTGGGCCTCGTCCATCGCACGGATGTCGTCCCGGTTGCCGGCCACGATGGCGAGGTTCGCGCGTTCGCGCAGCTCGGCCGATTCGCCGAACGCCGTCACCAGGCGGCGCAGGTTCTTGCGGATCTCGGGCCGGCAGATCGCCAGGATGAGCGGCTTTTTGGGTTGGTCGAAGAAGCGGTCGACCATGCCCGGCACATGCGCAGGAATCGGCTCCTGGCCGGGCGGCGCAAATCGCGAGGTATCGGTTCCGGGCGGGATGACCGCCATGCGCGAAGGCTGGTGATTCTCATACAGGCCGTATTGCTCGGTGACCTCCTGCTGCGTGCTGGTGACGACCAGCGAGGCGTGCGCCAGCACCTCCTCCTCGGCGGCGATGCGCCGCGCAAAATTGAACTGGCGGTCGATCGCCTGGGCCTTGCGCCCATGATCGAGCAGGCTCTGGCGCTTGCAGCGCCCCAGCGAATGGCCCGTATGCACCAGCGGAATCCCCAGCAGCTGCGACAGCTGCACGCCGACATAGCCGGCGTCGGCATAGTGGCTGTGGATGACGTCCGGCAGGCGCGGCTGCTGGCGCAGATAACTGATCGTGCGGTCGACCATCTGGTCGAGATGGTTCCACAGGCTTTCCTTGCGCACGTAGCGCTTGGGGCCGAAAGGCAGGCGGACCAGGCTGGCACGTTCGCCCAGCGATTCGCTTTGGGCGGCATAGTCCGGCGACACGTCGGGGTCGTCGACCAGCCGGGTCAGGACATCCACCTGCTCGACCCGCGGGTTGCGTCCCAGCGCCCGGGCCAGTTCGATCACGTACAGGGTCTGGCCGCCCGTGTCGGCATCGCGACCGAGTTCGAGGTCGCGTCCGCGCATCAGGCCGTGCATGCTCAGCATCAACACATATAGGTCACGCACGCGCAGCCTCCGTTTCAAGTTTCCATTCGCGCAGAAAAGGCCGATAAAAATCCTGTTTCGCCGGCACCGCGCCACGTATGCCGCAGATCGCGCGGGCAAATGCATCCGCACGCGCCAGCTGCACGTCCAGCGGCCACTCGAGCAGCATGCCCAGCATGAAGATGGCGGCAAAGCCGTCGCCCGCGCCCACCGTATCGACGATCGACGACAGCGGCAGCCCATCTACCGATACGACGCGGCCCGTCCGGTCCACGGTCCATGCACCCGACGCGCCTCGCGTCACCACCACCCGCTGCAGGTCGAAGCTGGACAGCAAGGCCACGGCGCAGGTCTCGGCGGTCGCACCGCCCAGCGAAAACATCTTGCACAGCCGGGATAATTCCTCCTCGTTCATCTTGACCACGGCCGCCATGCGCAGCGACCAGTGCAGGACCTCCGGGTCGACCCAGGGATCGCGCAGGTTGACGTCGAGAAAGGCGCAGGTTTCAACCGATTCCAGCATGTCGCGCAGCGCGCGGCGCGACTCGCCGCGCTGCGCGAGCGTGCCAAAGTAGAACAGGGCAGGACGCGCCGACATCGCCGCCATGCGTGCCAGCCCCGGATGGATATGATCGTAGGCCTGGTCGGTCAGGATATTGAATTCATGCCCGCCGGGGCCCTCGGTGACCTGGACACGCCCGGTCGGGCGCACCGGATCGCTCTGGACGCCGCTCATGTCCAGGCCGCGTTCGGCCATGGCCTGCAATAGGTGTTCACCCAACTCGTCCTTGCCTGCGCGGGTGACCAGCACCGGGTGGGCGCCCATCGCCGCCAGGTGGCAAGCCACGTTGAATGGCGCGCCGCCCAGCACGCTGCGATCCTTGAACTGGTCGACCAGCGTCTCTCCGAAGGCCACGACAGCATGCGTCAGCGGGTGCATGGAATCATCGCCCATCCGGGTTGCATCTGTTTCAATCGAGGGACTCATCATCTACACCTCACGCCAAATAGGTGACCGTGGATTGCCGGGGCAGCTCCGGCCACGCGGACACCATTGAAAGAATGGCCCTGGGCCGGGAGCCTCTCAAGGATGAAGACTGCACCATCAGGCGGCGCACGCCCGAATCCATCATCCTGAAGGCCGAAAGTTGCCCGTTCGGCAGCGAGGGGCCGCCTGGGCACGCGCACCGGAGGCGCATACATTGCCGTTCAGCCCAGGGAAAAGTTCATCTGTGTATATAGCAAAACCGGTTTTATTTTTGCATAAAAATAATGTCGGTCGCAAGCGCGCCATCGGCCAGCGGCGCTCATCTGGAAGCCACCAGGCGCCAGACGCGCAGCAGCAGCTTGCGCGCCTCGTCGAGCAGCAGCACGCTCGATGCCACCAGTGCAGCCAGCAGCCAGTCCTGCAACGACAAGCCGGTCGTGCCGAACAGGGCCTGGGCCGGCTGCCAGTGAACGACGACGACCTGCAAGGCGAGCACCCCCGCCAGCGCCAGCCACAGCTTGCCGTTGCGCAGGAAGTTGGCATTGAATGCGCTGCCGTACTCCATCCGCGCATTGAACACGTTGAAAAACTGGAACAGCACGAAGGTGGTGAATGCCAGCGTCAGGGCATAGTCCGGAGCTTGCGTGGACAGGGCATGCTGGAACAGCAACAGCGTACCGACCATCATGGTGGCACCATACAGAGTCAGGCGCACCAGGCGATGGGCCGTGAGGATCTGCGCCGACTGGCGGCGCGGCTTCTCGCGCATGATGCCCGGGCGGGCGGGCTCGATGCCCAGCGTCATCGCGGGCGGGCCGTCCATGATGATGTTGATCCACAGCAGCTGGATCGCGGTAAACGGCGTCGGCATGCCCAGCAGGGTGGCTGCCAGCACGGTCATGATCGCGCCGATATTGGTGGACAGCTGGAAGCGCACGAACTTGACGATGTTGTCGTAGACCACGCGGCCTTCCTCGACGGCACGCACAATGGTGGCGAAGTTGTCGTCGGTGAGCACCATGGTGGCAGCCTCCTTGGTGACCGCCGTGCCGGTAATGCCCATGGCCACGCCGATGTCGGCCGCTTTCAGCGCAGGCGCGTCGTTGACGCCGTCTCCTGTCATCGCGGCCACATGGCCGTCGGTGCGCAGGGCCTTGACGATCTTGACCTTGTGCGCGGGCGAGACGCGGGCAAACACGCCGATGTGGTTGATGCGCCGCGCCAGCTCGGCATCATCCATGGCGTCGAGTTCCGCCCCGCTGATCGCCTCGCCCTTCAGCCCCAGTTCATGGCCGATGGCGGCAGCCGTCAGCTTGTGGTCTCCGGTGATCATCTTGACCTGGATGCCGGCGTGCCTGCAGTGGGCGATCGCCTGCCTGGCCTCGGCGCGCGGCGGGTCCATCAAGCCTGCCAGCCCCAGCAGGGTCCACTCGCCGGCCCAGGTCATCAGGTCGCCGGCGGGATCGAAGTCGTGTGCCGGAATGATCCGCCGCGCCACCGCTAGCACCCGCAACGCCTGGTTGGCCAGATGCGTGTTCTCGGCATCGATGGTTTCCCGGGTGCCGGCATCCAGCGGCGCCTCACCGTCGGGCGACAGCCAGGCGGTCGAGCGGGCCAGCAGCACGTCGGGCGCCCCCTTGATGAACATCTCGACGGTGTCGCCCGCGTGGTGGAAGGTCGCCATGAACTTGTGCGCCGAGTCGAACGGGATTTCCGCGATGCGAGGCTGCTCGTCCTGCTCGTATTCCGGATCCAGTCCCTGCTTCTGGGCCAGCACCCACAAGGCGCCCTCGGTGGGGTCGCCCACCAGATGGCCCTGCGAGACACGCGATTCGGTACAGAGCGCCATCGGCAGGAAAAAGGCGCGCAGGTCGCCCGGCGGCTGCTCGAAGTGAATCTCGCCCTGCGCCGCATACCCTTCACCGCTGACCGTGAAGCGGCTGCCGGCATGCCATCCGGCACGCGCCGTCATCTGGTTGAGCGTCAGCGTGCCGGTCTTGTCGGAGCAGATCACCGTGGTGGAACCCAGCGTCTCCACCGCCGACAGCTTTTTCAGGATGGCCCGGTTCCGGGCCATGCGCCACATGCCGATGGCCAGCGTCACTGTCACGACCGCCGGCAAGCCCTCGGGGATGGCCGCCACCGCCAGCGCCACCGCGGTCAGCGCGGCTTCGGTCCATGGCTTTCCGCGCGCGAAATCAAGCACGAATATCAGCGCCACCACCACGCCGGCAAACACGGCCAGTTTCTTGCCCAGCGTGTCGAGCTGTCTTTGCAGCGGGGTGCCCGTGTCGGGCGAGGCGGCGATCAGGTCCGCCAGCTTGCCCATTTCAGTCGACATGCCGGTGGCAGTCACCAACAATTCGGCGCGACCGCGCGTCACGACGGTATTCATGTACAGCAGGTTGACGCGATCGCCCAGCGGCGCATCCGCGGCGTCGATAACGGCGATCGTCTTGCCGACCGCATGCGACTCGCCTGTCAGGGCCGCCTCGTCGACTTCCAGCGCATGCGCCGCCAGCAGGCGCCCGTCCGCCGGAACCCGGTCACCCGCCTCCAGCAACACGACATCGCCGGGAACGAGCTGAATCGCATCCAGGTCGATGACCCGCCCATCGCGCCGCACCCGGGTATGCGCCGCCAGCATGTTCTTCAATGCCGCCAGCGTCTGCTCGGCCCGATGCTCCTGATAAAACCCCAGCGTGGCGTTGAACACGACGACGATGAGAATGACCACCGCATCCTTGAGGTCGCCGATCGCCCATGCCAGCACCGCGGCACACAGCAGCACGATGACCAGAAAATTCCTGAACTGGTCGAGAAACTTGAGCCACAAGGGACGGGGCACCGGCTCGGCAAGCCTGTTCTCGCCGACGCGCGCCAGCCGTTCCCCGGCCGACCGGGAATCCAGGCCTGCCTGAGGGTCGACCTCCAGCCTGGCTGCCGCCTCCTGGGCCGTCACCACATGCCAGTCTTGCGATTCAGTTGCCATACAGATAGAGGAACAGGGTATTCAACAGATAGATGGACAGCAGCAGCACGCTGATCCAGCTGACCGAGCGCAATACGCGCGATTGCGGCCGGAGAACCAGGCCGACCACCGCCAGCCCGCTCATCATCATGGCCGAGAATGCCGAAGCGGCATGCGAGATCGATACGTGAGCGAACAGCGGCCCCTGCAGGAACAGCAGGTCATCGATCGCCAGGATGAGGATGTTGAACAGGTTGCTGCCGAACAGGTTGCCGATGGCCAGGTCGATCGCCCCCATGCGCAGGGCGGCCACCGTCACCACGATTTCGGGCGTCGTCGTGACGGCGGCGACGAACAGCGTGCCGACGAAACTCTGCTGCCACCCCATCACCGCGGCCAGGTCGGCGGCAATGTAAGGCAGAAAGACGCCGGCCGCCACCACCGCGACCGCTGCCATGACATAGCCTTGCACCGCCTGTCTCAGGCTTGTGTCGGGATGAAGCTCGACACGATCCTCGACATAATCGCTGACCTGAGCCTGCTCGTAGCGGTAGAGCGAGCGCATGGCCAGCAGATACAGCATCAGAATAAGCGGCGTATAGAGCCCGACATGCCCGATCGACGGAATGGAGTCGTCGCGGTAGACCAGCAGGTTGAAGCCGGCAAACCCGATCAGGGCGATGCCATAGCCGGCTGCCAGCACGTTGCCTTGCCGGGCGCGCGTGTAGATGGATTCCTTGCGGTACATGAAATCCAGCACCACGATGAACCCCAGGTTGAAGACGCAGGCGCCCAGGATGTTCCCCACGGCGATGTCCGGGACATTGGCGACGGTGACGGCGGAAATGCCTGTTACCAGTTCCGGCAGCGAGGTCACCGAAGCCAGCATGATCAACCCCACCCAGCCTCGGCTGAGCCCGCTCTTCTCTGCGATGATGTCGCCATAGCGCGAGAGCCTGACGCCCGCAAAGCCGATGACGGCCAGGCAGGCCAGCAGGGAAAGCCAGATGGAAAACAGGTCTTGCATGTCGCTTATGTTCGGCTCCGTTTCTTCGGGCACGCAACGTGCCCTGCGTTGAGGCAACGGGCGGCCACCGCGCATCCGGGCACCGCCTTCGACGCACGGCAGCGCCTCCCGGGTATCGGCAAGCCAGCGTCCACTTGGACGACCCGCTTACAGCGTATCATGCTGCTGTCGCCTTAGTGATGATGGGTGGGGTGCTGGCGTCGAGCGCTTCGGCCCGGTTTGATTTCATGGACAGCATTTATCAGGAATTCGCCCTGTTGCTCGCAGTCTCCGCCATCGTGGGGGCGCTGGCGGTACGCCTGCGCCAGCCGCTGCTGGTGGCCTATATCGCCGTGGGCATCGTGGTGGGACCGGCCGTGTTCGGCTGGGTCTCCGCCCATGACCAGATCGACCTGCTGGCGCAGATCGGCATCACGGTGCTGCTGTTCGTGGTGGGCCTCAAGCTCGACCTGCGCCACATCCGCCACATCGGCCCGGTCGCGCTCGCCACCGGACTCGGACAGCTCGCCTTCACGATCCTGTTCGGCTTCCTGCTCATCCTGGCGCTCGGCAAGAGCTGGCTCGAGGCGCTGTATGTCGCGGTCGCGCTGACCTTTTCCAGCACCATCATTATCGTCAAGCTGCTGTCCGACAAGCGCGAGCTCGATTCGCTGCACGGCCGTATCGCGGTCGGCTTCCTGATCGTGCAGGACCTGGCGGTCGTCATCGCGATGATGGTCATGAGCGGCCTGGGCGACCTGGGCCAGGGCAACGCCAACCTCGGCATGCTGGTGCTGACCCTGCTCGCCCGCCTGGGCGGGGCCGCACTGCTGCTGTATGTACTGATGCGCTACGTGCTGCCGCGCATCGTCGACACGCTGGCGCGTTCGCAGGAACTGCTGCTGATCTTTGCCATTGCCTGGGGCACCGCGCTAGCGGCGCTGGGCGAACATGTCGGCTTCAGCAAGGAGGCCGGCGCCTTCATCGCAGGCTTCTCGCTGGCCTCCACCACTTACCGGGAAGCGATCAGCGCCCGCCTTTCCAGCATCCGCGATTTCCTGCTGCTGTTCTTTTTCATCGACCTCGGCGCCAAGCTCGACTTTTCGACGCTCGGTGACGAGACCGGCACGGCCATCGTGCTCTCGCTGTTCGTGCTGATCGGCAACCCGCTGATCGTGATGGCGATCATGGGCTACATGGGATACCGCAAGCGCACCGGCTTTCTCGCCGGCCTGACGGTGGCGCAGATATCCGAATTCTCGATCATCTTCGTCGCCATGGGTATCAGCCTGGGCCATGTCGGTTCCAGTGCACTCGGGCTAACCACGCTGGTCGGGCTCATCACCATTGCGCTGTCGTCCTACATGATCCTGTACTCGCACCGGCTGTATGCGTGGCTCGCGCCCTGGCTGCACCTGTTCGAGCGCAAGCACCCTTTTCGAGAACTCGCGGTCGAGCATGCCCGCCCCCACCACGAACGCCCCGATATCCTCGTGTTCGGCCTCGGCCGCTATGGCAGCCGGCTGGCGCGCAAGCTGGACGAGCAGGGGATGCGCGTGCTGGGGGTGGACTTCGACCCTGAAGTGGTGCGCGCGCACCAGCGGCATGGCCTGGACGCCCGCTTTGGCGACGGCGAGGCGCCGGATTTCATCGAGGGCCTGCCGCTGGCTGAAGTGCCCTGGATCGTCAGCACCCTGCCGGACACCGCCTCGAACCGCATCCTGCTGCACGGGCTCGAGTCTGGGCATTACGCCGGGCAGATCGCAATCGTGGCGCGCGACGAGCAGGAGGCTGCAGCGCTACGCGATCTCGGTAGAATCGAAGTGATCCTGCCGTTCAACCAGGCGGCTGACTTTGCTGCACTCGACCTGGCCGCCCGCATTGCCTCGGCCGAGTTGTCACCCGACCACAAGGAGACTCCATGACCCCCTCGCCTTCCCTGCTGGCCGCCACCGATTTTTCCGACCCGGCCCGCCATGCACTGGAGCGTGCGGCCCAACTGACCGCCACCCTCAGTGGCGCCCGGCTCACGCTGGCCCACATCGTCAGCAGTTCCATGCTCGAGCGCCTGCGCGGCCTGGTCCAGGATGAAGCGCCTGGCGTGCAGGCACGTCTGCTGGACGAAGCGCAGGCCGCCCTGAACGAGCAGGTGGCCCAGCTGACCGGGAAATACGGATGCCCGGCTGAGACGGTATTGCGCCAGGGCCTGGCGTTGCACGCGATCCCCGACCTCGCCGACGAACTGCAGGCCGATCTGCTGGTGATGGGCGCACGCGGCGCACACTTCGTGCATGAGCTGCTGATCGGCTCGACCACCGAACGCGTGCTGCGGCAAACCCGTCGTCCCTTGCTCGCGGTCAAGCAGCGCCCGCGCGGCGCCTACCGGCGCGTGCTGGTTCCGGTCGACTTTTCCGCCCATGCCGCGAATGCGGCAAAGACAGCGCACGCCTGGCTGCCCGATGCGGAGATTGTCCTGCTGCACGCGTTCGGCGTCGAGATGGAAAGCACGCTGCGCTTTGCCAGCATTGCCGAGGAACAGATCCATGCCTACCGGGCCCGCGCCCGCGAGACGGCGTTCGAGGCAATGGAACAGTTCATCGCCGAGCTCGCCATCCCCACATCGCGCCTGACACGCCGCATCGTGCACGGTGCGGCGACGCTCCAGATTCTCGAGCACGAGCAGTCGCTCGACATCGACCTCATCGTCATGGGCAAGCACGGACAGTCGGCGCTGGAGGAACTGCTGCTCGGCAGCGTGACCAAGCACGTGCTCGCCTATTCCGGCGGTGACGTCCTGGTGGCGGGGCACCCGGGCTGACGCGTTGTCGAGAACCAATCTGCGGATTCGCGGGTCCTTGTAAAGAGTGCGCATGTCTGTGACGTAATAACAGATAGCGACACTCAGGACTGATGCGACCGGCGTCAGCCGAACGAATGACAACGATTGGAGAGACACGATGCGCGTCCGTTTGCCTGCCCTGCTTGCCCTGTTTGCCGCCTTGCTCACCCCGTCCGTGCATGCCGATGCCCCCAAGGCGGGCGTCAGGATGGGCACGTATTACGGCGCCAGCCCCGCCGAGTATCCCGCCTGGTTCAAGGACAGCTTTCTGCACCTGAAAGAGGACATTGCCGAGGCCCGGAACAACGGCAAGCGCGTCATGCTGCTGTTCACCCAGGACAACTGCCCCTACTGCTCGGCGCTGGTGGAACGCAACCTGTCGCAGCGCGACATCGAGGCCACCCTCAGGAGCAAGTTCGACGTGATCGCCATCAACATCTGGGGCGACCGGGAGCTGGTGGGGCTGGACGGCAAGACCTATACGGAAAAGACCTACAGCGCGGCGCTCCGGATACAGTTCACACCCAGCCTGATGTTTTTCGACGAGGCGGGGCAGACCATCCTGCGCCTGAACGGCTACGTGCCGCCGACGCGCATGCAGGCCGCGCTCGACTGGGTCAGCGGTCGCCACGAGAACCGCATCGCGCTCAGCGACTTCGTCGCGGCGCGCGAAAAGACCCCGCGCGCGACGGGCGACATGATCGGCGAAGACTTTTTTCTGAAGAACGCCGTCGACCTGCGACGCCGCGGCAAGTCCGCCCGGCCGCTCGCGGTGTTCTTCGAGCAGAAGGACTGCCCGGATTGCGAAGTGCTGCATCGTCGCGTCCTGACCGACCCGGAAACGCGCCAGTCCATCGCACGGTTCGACAATGTGCAACTCGACATGTGGTCGCGCGCGCTCATCACCACGCCCGACGGCAAGCGCATGACGGTACGCGACTGGGCCCGCCAACTGGGCGTCAACTACGCGCCCGGCATCGTGCTGTTCGACCGCACGGGCAAGGAAGCCATCCGCTGGGAGTCGTCGTTCCGCGTGTTCCACACGATGGGCATGTTCGACTACGTGTCTTCGGGCGACCACCTCAAGGAGCCCAACTTCCAGCGCTATCTGTCGGCCCGGTCCGAGCATATCCGCGAAAGCGGCCGGGATGTGGATATCTGGCGCTATGCTGACGAACCCGTCGGCAAGCAGGCGAGCACCAAGGAGAACAACACGCCCGCCAGACCCTGAGGCCGCGACGGGAAGGCCATGCCCGCAACAGCACCCTGTTGAATTACTGCAAGGTCTGGGGCGTCTCGAACACGCGGAAGCCGTTGCGCCCGGATTGCTTGACCGCGTACATGGCTTCGTCGGCCGCCTGCAGCAAATCCTGGGCATCCCGCGCATCGCCGGGATAGAACGCGATGCCGATGCTGGCGCTGATCTGCCAATCCACGCCATGCAACTGGCAGGGTTCGCTCAGCGCCGCCTGAATCTTGGTGATGACACGCCCCGCTTCCTCGGTCGACCCGATCGTCGGAAAAACGGCGACGAATTCATCGCCTGCGAATCGCGCCACGATGTCGCCCTGGCGCACCGATCCGCGCAGGCGGTTGGCCACTTCCATCAACAGGCGGTCGCCTGCCGCATGGCCCAGACTGTCGTTGGCCTGCTTGAAGCGATCCAGGTCGAACAGCGCCACCGCCAGCGTGCCGTTCTGGCGCTCCGCGATGCCGATCGCCTGCTCCAGGCGGTCGATCAGCAGGTTGCGATTGGGCAGCCCGGTCAGGCTGTCGTGATGCGCCAGGTCCCACAACTGCTGCTGCAGGCGCTGCTCCTCGGTGATGTCCTGAACCGTGCCCACGACGCGTAGCGGCCGCTCGTTGTCGTCATAGGTGACGCGTCCCAGCTCTTCCATGTAGCGGAGGTGGCCGTCCGGCCACAGGACGCGATGGACGATCCGGTAATGCCCCTGGACCAGCGCCTTGTCCATCGCCGCAACCACCTTTTCGCGGTCGTCCGGGTGCACGGCATCGAGGAAGGCCGAATACGTCGTGACGGTGTGTTTGGACCCCATGCCGAACAGGTGGTACACCTCGTCCGACCAGCGCATCGCATCCGCCGGGATATCCCATTCCCAGTGTCCCATCTGGCCGATGCGATGCGCCTCCTTGAGCAGATCGGTCGCCTCCTGCAGGCGGGCAGTGCGTGCCGCGACGATTTCTTCCAGGTCGCCGCTGAGTTCCAGCAGTTCTTCCTCGGCTTCGCGCCGGGTCTCGATTTCCTCGAGCAGGGTCTGGCGGTCCCTCAGGGTGCGGCGCACGACAAGCACGGCCGTCAGCAAGGTCAGCAGGATGGCGCCCACCCCCAGTCCGACCACGATCCTGAAGGCGGAGCCATACACCTGGCGCGCATGCTCGACCGTCGCCTGGCCACGCTGCTGGTAGAACGCATGAACGGCGTCGCTGGCCGCAGTCACCCTGGACTGGGTCGGGATCGCCTCCCGCAACAGCAAGGAGCGTCCTTCTGCCAGACGGCCCTGCTGGAACAGGTCGACGACCTTTTGCAGCAAAATCGTCGCCGTCACTGTCTCCTGCCGGAAATCGGCCAGCAGCTGGCGCTCGGCCGCATCTTTCGCCAGCGGCTCCAGGCCGCTTCGAAGCGCGACGAAGCGCCCGCCCAGCTCATTGAACGCCATGTGCAGGGCATCGCGCTCGAAGGGATCGTCCTCGAGAAAGATTCGCTCCAGGCTGAGGATGCGCTCTCGCGTGATCATGCGCATTTCATGCGCACGACTGACGCGCTGCATCTGGATATCCGCCACGTTCTCCAGCTCGATGCGCAAGGCATCCAGATAGCGGACGCTGGCGCTCACGACCAGCACGACGAGCAGGAACAGGAAACCGAAGCCGAGAATCAGCCATCGGGACAGCAGGGATGTCAGGGACGGAACACCAAACCGCATACGCCTGTTTTGTTATTTATTCGGGCAATAAACGGTTTATCGGCCGATTCCGGTAAAACTGAATGGCCCCACCGGATGGCCCCGGCCTTCCTCGGGTTCATGCCATCCGGCCGGACAGCATGAACCCGGGCTTACCCCAGCTTGTTGTCGGCGATGTGGTAGTGCGGGTCGTTTCGCACGTCGATTTCCACCATGTCCTTGGCCTTGGTCAGCAGCTCCAGGCAGTCGGGGCTCAGGTGGCGCAGATGCAGCCGCTTGCCGGCCTTGCGGTAGCGCTCGGCCAGGCTGTCGATGGCCTCGATCGCGGAGTGGTCCATCACCCTGGCGCGCGCAAAATCGATCACCACCTCGTCGGGATCCTCGACCGGCGTGAAGCGGGACAGGAAATCAGCCGTGGATGCGAAAAACAGCGTGCCTTCGAGTTCATACACTTTCCAGCCGTGGTGCTCGACCCCGGTCCGGACGCGGACGTGCTTGGCGTGCTGCCAGGCAAACACCAGCGCCGAAATGATCACGCCGGTGACGACCGCGATGGCCAGGTCGGTCAGGACGGTGATAACGGTCACCGCCACCACCACGATGGCGTCGCTGCGCGGCACCCGGCGCATGGCGTTGAAGCTGCCCCAGGCAAAGGTTTTTTGCGACACCACGAACATCAGCCCCACCAGCGCGGCGATCGGGATCAACTCGATCCATTGCGACAGGAACAGGATGAAGGACAACAGGAACAGGGCCGCTGCGATGCCGGACAGGCGCTGCGTCGCGCCATTGCTGACGTTGATCATGCTTTGCCCGATCATGGCGCACCCGCCCATGCCGCCGAAGAATCCGGTGATCACGTTGGCCGAGCCCTGCGCCACGCATTCGCGGTTGGGCTGGCCGCGGGTATCCGTCATCTCGTCGATCAGGTTCAGGGTCAGCAGGGATTCGATCAGGCCGATCGCCGCCAGGATCAGGCTATAGGGGAAGATGATCCCCAGCGTTTCCCAGGTCAGCGGAACGGCCGGCAGATGGAACTGCGGCAGACCGCCCTCGATCGACGCCATGTCGCCGACGGTCCGGGTGTCGATGCCGGCAAAAATCACCAGTGCCGATACCGCGACGATGCCGCCCAGCGCCGACGGAATCACCCGGGTCAGGCGCGGCAGCAGATAGATGATCGCCATCGTCAGCGCCACCAGGCCGAGCATGGTCGCCAGGGGCATGCCCGTCATCCAGGCCAGGTTGCCTGCGGCATCCTCTACCTTGAAGTGCCCCATTTGCGCCAGGAAGATCACGATGGCCAGGCCGTTGACGAACCCGATCATCACCGGGAACGGCACCATGCGGATGAACTTGCCGAACTTCAGCAGGCCGAATGTGATCTGCAGCACGCCCATCAGCACGACCGTGGCAAACAGGTATTCGACGCCGTGGGTCACTACCAGCGCGACCATCACCACGGCCAGCGCGCCGGTCGCGCCCGAGATCATGCCGGGGCGGCCGCCGAACGCGGCCGTAACGAGGCCCATGATGAACGCGACATACAGACCCACCAGCGGATGGACCTGCGCGACGAAGGCAAAGGCAATGGCTTCGGGCACCAGCGCGAGCGCGACCGTCAGGCCGCTGAGCACGCACAGCTTGATGCGGGCAGGAGAGTAGTCGGTACAGGAGAAGAATTTCATGGATTCGGCCGGAACGTTCATGCGCCCCAGGACAGCCGGCAGGCGATAGCCGGAAACATCCTGCTGCAACCGGGAACGGGCTCCAAAATGCAAAAACCTGCAATTTTCCCACGATTGCCTGGTTTCTCCCAATATCGGGCTGGCGCACGCTTGAGGCACCGGCTACGCATAAGCCCTCACCAAAGTCCCTGACTTGCTTTCAGGCCCAATGTTCTACACTGATTTTGATCATTGACTGGAAAACCTGCCTGAATACCCATAACAACCTTGCAGCCCGACCAGCAGGCGAACGATTCACGACACCCTGCTGATTCTGAAACGACGAATGCCCCAGACGGCCATTCGTGAACGGAACAAGGTGAACTGGATGACATCGGAGCGAAAGGTCGTGGCGCTGGTGGACGACGCGCTGCACCACAAGATCAACCTGGGCCTGCAGGACAGGGGCTGGATCGTGCAGAAGGCGTCCGGCGCCGAGGAACTGGCAACCCTGTTCGACCGCAACACGTTTCATGCCGGGCTGCTGCAATGGCAGCGCCCCGACAACGCCAGGCTGTTCGACCTCGTCGGCAGGCAGCAGTCGCTGCAATGGATTGCGCTGATGGATCATGCATGCTGGCACCCCACGGCCCAGCACAGGAATTTCCTGGCGGGCGTATTCGATTTCCACACGCTGCCCGTCGATCACGACAGGCTGGCCGTCTCGCTGGGACACGCCTGGGGCAAGGGCAACCTGCTCAAGCATCCCCTCTCCCACCCCGACTCCCTCGAGCCACTCGGCATCATCGGAAACAGCCCGGCCATGCTCGAGTTCGGCCAGGCCCTGCGCAAGGCGAGCCAGGTCGAGGCGCCCGTGCTCATCGGCGGCGAAAGCGGCACCGGCAAGGAACTGGCGGCCCACGCGATCCACAACATGTCCGCGCGCAGCAACCGTCCGTTTGTCGCCGTCAATTGCGGCGCCCTGCCCACCCACCTGATCCAGAGCGAACTGTTCGGTCACGAGAAGGGGGCTTTTACCGGTGCGCACCAGCGCAAGATCGGACGCATGGAAGCGGCCCAGGGCGGCACCCTGTTCCTGGATGAAATCGCCGACCTGCCGCTGGACTTGCAGGCCAATCTGCTGCGCGTCCTGCAGGACAGGGTCATCGGGCGCCTGGGGTCGAGTCAGGAAATCCAGCTGGACATCCGGGTCATCGCCGCGTCGCACGTCGACCTCAAGGAAGCCGTTGAGAAGGGCCACTTCCGGGAGGACCTGTTCTATCGGCTCAACGTGATCCACCTGCAGGCCCCCCCCTTGAGGGACCGCCAGGGCGACATCGTCCTGCTGGCCCAGTCCCTGCTCGACAAGTTCACCTGGGAGACGGGGGGACGGATCAAGGGATTCAGCCAGCAGGCTCTGCGCGCCATCAGCCAGTACGCCTGGCCAGGCAATGTCCGGGAACTGATCAATCGCGTGCGCCAGGGGGTGGTCATGGCCGAGCACCCCTATCTGACGCCTGACGACCTCGGAATGGAACGCCGGGCAAGCTGTCCCGGACGCGTGACGCTGGATGGGGCCCGGGCGAAGGCCGAATTCGACGCGATCCGCTCGGCCCTGCGCCGCTGCCAGCACAATGTCTCGGAAGCCGCCCGCGATCTCGGCGTGTCTCGTGCCACCCTGTACCGCCTGCTGGACCGCCACGAGTTATCGGGCCCCGGCAAGGACAGGATGGCACGACAAGCTGATGAATAAGCACATTTACGTAACCAACACGCCGATTTGTGTGCAAAAACAAACATTATTGAAAACTGGCCGTGTTTTCTGACGTTTACGACCGCGCCCTGATGAATTCGGCGAGTAATATTCATCAGGTGCGCCGCAGCCGCCGACCCGCAGGCATTGATCCTGATCGATTGCGTGAGGCCAGCGCCAACCAGCATCCAGATTCCGATAACAACGCGTGAGCATTCCAGGGAGGAAGTCATGAAGCTATCGAGCAAGGGAACCAGTGTTTTTATCAGCATGATGTTGTTGCAAGGCGTTCATCCCGCCCTTGCCGAGTCGGTCCGGCAGGACGCGCCACTCGTCGATCCGGCCGATGCCGACCTGCAGATATTGCGCCAGCAACTGGCCGAGCAGACTCGAATCCTCGCCGAGCAGCAAAAACGGCTGGCGCTGGAAATGAGAAAGCTGGAAGAGACGCAGCGCCAGATCGAGGCCATGCGCAGCCGGCTGGGCATGCCGGTCGACATGAGACCGCAGATGCTGTCCCAGGCCGAGCAGTCGAAGCTGAGCGGCCGCGGCAACGAGGCCGGCAACGTCAGCACCACGCTCGATGTCGCCACCGTGTTTTCCCAACCGAGCATCATGACACCCGAGGGCACCTTCATCTTCGAGCCCTCTCTGCAGTATTCGTACAGCTCGTCCGACCGCGTCTCCATCGTCGGCTTCAGCGTGCTCAACGCCGTGCTGATCGGCGCCATCGACGTGCGCAGCGTCAACCGCAACAACTGGGTGGCCACCCTGGGCGGCCGCTACGGCCTGACCAACCGGCTGGAGCTCGAGGCCCGCATACCGTATGTCTATCGCAGCGACGATTCTCTATCGCGTCGTATTGGCATCAGCACACAAGATGAAGCCTTCAGCTCAGACGGCAAGGGCCTGGGTGACATCGAACTCGCGGCACGCTACCAGCTCAACGCGCCGCGCGACGACGGCGCTTTCTATGTCGCCGGTCTGCGCCTGAAGACCCGCACCGGCAAGGACCAGTACGAAGTCAATTACGATACGCAATTCAATTTGCCTACCGAGTTGCCGACCGGATCCGGCTTCTACAGCCTGCAGCCCAGCATCAGCGCGGTGCTGCCGGCCGACCCGGTGGTGTTCTTCGG
>JBFHQA010000023.1:0-26641 GCA_041592455.1 Thiobacillus sp.
AGCCAGTCGACCGACTCGGCGTCGAGGTGGTTGGTCGGCTCGTCGAGCAGCAGCATGTCGGGGTTGGACAGCAGCAACTGGCATAGCGCGACGCGGCGCTTTTCGCCACCCGACAGGTTGCCGATGACGGCGTCCCACGGCGGCAATCTCAAGGCATCCGCCGCGATTTCCATTTGCGTATCGAGGTCGGCGCCGGCCGTGGCGAGGATCGCCTCGCACTTGGCCTGTTCTTCGGCGAGCTTGTCGAAGTCGGCGTCGGGCTCGGCGTAGGCCGCGTAGATTTCATCCAGCCGCGCCTTGGCTTCGACGATTTCGCCGAGGCCGGCCTCGACCGCCTGCCGCACGGTCTGCGCCGGGTCGAGCTGCGGTTCCTGCGGCAGGTAGCCGATGCGGATGCCGGGCATCGGGATCGCTTCGCCCTCGATGTCCTTGTCGACACCGGCCATGATCTTGATCAGCGAGGACTTGCCCGAGCCGTTGAGGCCCAGCAGGCCAATTTTTGCACCGGGGAAAAAGCTCAGGGAAATGTCTTTCAGGATCTGCCGCTTGGGCGGGACGATCTTGCCGACACGGTTGAGGGAGTAAACGTATTGCGCCATGGAATCAAACAGTCATCAAAAGTATTCAGGAAATCAGGGCTTGCCGTCGCCCGGGCAGGGATTGAAGGCACAGGCCTTGTCCGGATTGCGCGACACGTAGCTGCCGTCCGCACACAGCCTGACATCGGCCGGGCAGACGATGCGGTCTTCCTGCAGGCCGGGCGGGGGCGGCGCAGGCGGCAAGGTCTTGCCGGCCTTGGGCGCAGGCTTGACCGCGGTGTCGGCACCGGTCGACTGGCAGGCCGCCAGGCTGAACAGCAGCAGGGGAACGAGCAGGATCTTCATCAGGACAGCTCCTTGTCGAGCAGGGTTTTCAGCTTGGCAAAGTCGTAGTCGCCGAGCTTCTGTTCGAGAATGCGGCCGTCCTTGCCGATCAGGAAGGTCGTAGGCGTGACCTGGACGTTGCCGAACGCGCGCGCGTGGCCACCATCGACGTCGAGCGCCACCGGGAACGGCAGCTGGCGTGTCTTCGCGAAGCTGGCGACATAGTTGGGCGGATCGTAGCTCATGGCGACGGCAATGACCTCGAAGCCGCGCCCCTTGTACTGGTTGTAGGTCTCGATCATGTCGGGCATCTTCTTGATGCATCCGGGGCACGAGGTTGCCCAGAAGTTGACCAGCACGACCTTGCCGCGCAGTTCATCGAGCGTGATGGTCTTGCCTTCCAGCGTGGTAAAGGTGGAGGGCGGCGCGCCGGGCTTGTCCGTGAGGGCGAAGAACAGCGCGCCCGCAATGGCAAGTGCGGCAACGGCGGCAAAAAGCAGTTTCGTGGCTTTCACTGGATGTCCTTGAACCTTGTGTCTTGTATCTAGGATTCGTATGACCGCGCCAGTTGCACATAGTGCTGCGCGGAATAGTTGAAATAGGCGATTTCCTCGTCGGTCAGCGCTCGCACCAGCTTGGCGGGCCTGCCCAGATAGAGGTGGCCGGACTCGAGCACCTTGCCTTCGGGCACCAGCGAGCCGGCCCCCAGAAGCACATGCTTCTGGATCACCGCGCGATCGAGGATGATGCTGCCCATGCCGATCAGGCATTCGTCCTCGATCGTGCAGGCGTGCAGGATCACGGTATGGCCGACGGTCACGCGCGCGCCGATGACCAGCGGCCCGCCTTCAGGGTTGGCCGGCGTCTTGTGCGACACGTGCAGCACGCTGCCGTCCTGGATATTGGTCGCCTCGCCGATGGCGATGCTGTTCACGTCGCCGCGGATCACCGCGCCCGGCCACACCGCGGCGTCGGCGCCGAGCGCCACTTCGCCGATGACCGTGGCGCGTGGGTGCACCCAGGCGCCGGCCGCGAGCGTGGGCGCGACCCCGTGGTGCGGCGCCAGAAAGTGAGCGTTAACCTTGTCTGTCATGGGGTTGAAACTCCGGACTCCAGACCGAAAGTATAATTCCCTCTCTCACTTATTCAGTCTGCCGCCATGAATCCCCTGCTCGATTTTTCCGGTCTGCCCCGTTTCGCCGAGTTCAAACCCGAATTCGTCACGCCCGCCATCGACCAGCTGCTGGCCGACGCCCGCGCCGCCGTGAAGCTGGCCGAGGCCGCCGACACGCCGGCCGATTGGGACGCCTTTGTGGCGCCACTCGACGACGCCAACGAACGGCTGGGGCGCGCCTGGGGCCAGGTCTCGCACCTGCATTCGGTGATGGATTCGCCCGAGCTGCGCGAGGTCTACAACGCCAACCTGCCCAAGATCACCGTGTTCTACGCCGAAATGGGCCAGAACGAGGCGCTGTTCGCCAAGTACAAGGCGCTGAAGGCGAGCCCGGGCTACGCCGCGCTGTCGGATGCGCGCAAGAAGATCGTCGAAAACGAGCTGCGCGATTTCCGTCTCGGCGGCGCCGAATTGCCGGCCGACCAGAAGGCCCGCTTCATGCAGGTGCAGGAAGAACTGGCGCAGCTGTCGGCCAAGTTCGAGGAAAACCTGCTCGACGCGACCAACGATTTTTCGCTGCTCATCGACGACGCCGCCCAGCTGTCCGGCGTGCCGGCCGACGTGCTCGACGCGATGAAGGCCGCCGCCGATGCCGACGGCAAGACCGGCTGGAAAATCACCCTGCACATGCCGTCCTACCTTCCGGTGATGCAGTACGCCGACAATCGCGACTTGCGTGAACAGCTCTATCGCGCCTATGTCACCCGCGCCTCCGAGCTGGGCAAGCCCGAATTCGACAACTCGCCCCTGATCGCCCGCATCCTCAAGCTGCGGCGCGAGGCCGCCGAACTGCTCGGGTTCAAGAGCTATGCCGAAGTTTCGCTGGCAGCCAAGATGGCCGACACGCCCGCCGACGTGCTCAAGTTTCTCGACGAGCTGGCTGCCCGCGCCCGCCCCTATGCCGAGCAGGACCTGGACGAACTCAAGACCTTTGCCCGCAACGAACTGGGCATCGCCGACCTGCAGTCCTGGGACACCACCTACGCGTCGGAAAAACTGCGCGTCGCCCGCTACAGCTTCTCGGATCAGGAAGTGAAGCAGTACTTCCCCGAGCCGCGCGTGCTGGCCGGCCTGTTCAAGCTGGTCGAGACGCTCTACGGCCTGCACATCCGCGAGGACCAGGCCCCGGTGTGGCATCCCGAGGTCAAGTTCTACACGCTCACCGATCACAGCGGCCAGCGCGTCGGCCAGTTCTATCTCGACCTCTACGCACGCGCATCCAAGCGCGGCGGCGCCTGGATGGACGACGTCATCACGCGCCGTCGCAAGAGCGACGGCATCCAGACGCCGGTGGCCTATCTCAACTGCAATTTCTCCGGCCCGGTCGGCGGCAAGCCCGCGCTGTTCACCCACGACGAGGTCATCACGCTGTTCCACGAGACCGGCCACGGCCTGCATCACCTGCTGACCCAGGTCGAGGAACTCGGCGTCTCGGGCATCAACGGCGTCGAATGGGACGCGGTCGAACTGCCCAGCCAGTTCATGGAGAACTTCTGCTGGGAATGGGACGTGCTGAAGCACATGACCGCGCACGTCGACAGCGGCGAGCCGCTGCCGCGCGCCCTCTTCGACAAGATGCTGGCGGCCAAGAACTTCCAGGCCGGCCTGCAGACGCTGCGCCAGATCGAGTTCGCCAGCTTCGACATGCACCTGCACGACGACTTCGACCCCAACGGGGGCCGCACCGCGCTCGACCTGATCGACGATATCCGCCGCCAGGTGGCGGTGCTGATTCCGCCGGCCTACAACCGCTTTCCCAACAACTTCTCGCACATCTTCGCCGGCGGCTACGCGGCCGGGTACTATAGCTACAAGTGGGCCGAGGTCCTGTCGGCCGATGCCTACGCGCTGTTCGAGGACGAGGCCGAAGGCTACGGCGGCGTGCTCAACCCGGAAGTCGGCCACCGCTTCTGGAGCGAGATCCTCGCCCAGGGCGGCGCGCGCCCGGCGCTGGAGTCGTTCAAGGCCTTCCGCGGCCGCGAGCCGACCATCGACGCCTTGCTGCGTCACAATGGCATGGCCTGATCGCCCGTTGCGCTCCCGCGCTTGCCGGCGCGGGTAAAGCCGCCCCCGATCATGGCCGTTAAGACAGGGAATTACGTCTTTCAGGAGCAAGGAATGAAAGCAGGACTCACCGTCATGGCACTCTGTCTGGCCGCTGCCAGCACGCAGTTGGCCGCCGCGCAGCTGTATCAGTGGAAAGATGCCCAGGGCCGCATGGTCTACAGCGACCAGCCGCCGCCGCCCAGCGTCAAGGGCGCGCAGCAGAAGTCCTTCAAGGGCAGCTTCATCGAGGGCGGCGAATCCTACGCCACCAAGTCCGCACGCGAAAAGAACCCGATCGTCCTCTACGCCAGCGCCTGCGGCGCCCCCTGCGACCAGGCGCGCACCCTGCTGAACGAGCGCGGCGTGCCTTATAGCAGCAAGGATCCGCAGGCCAGTCCCGAAGCGCAGGCCGAACTGCAAAAGCTCACGGGTCGCCTGAGCGTTCCCGTGCTGGTCGTCGGCACGGAAAAGGTCGACGGCTTCGAGGCCAATCTCTGGCAGACCGCGCTCGACAAGGCCGGCTATCCCAAGAGCGCGCTGCCCGGCAGCAAGCCGGCGGCCCCCGCCCCCTCGACAGCCAAGACACCCGCCGAACCTGCCCCCACGGCAGCCAAGTAATCTTCCTCTCGCCGCAGCCTGGTCGGCTGCGGCACGCCATCTGCATGAAACTCGTCGCCTGGAACGTCAACTCCCTCAAGGTCCGTCTGCCCCAGTTGCTGGACTTTCTCGCCACCCGCCAGCCCGATGTGGTCTGCCTGCAGGAAACCAAGCTCACCGACGACGCCTTCCCGGCCGCCGAAATCGAGGCAGCGGGTTATCGCGTCGCCTTTGCCGGCCAGAAAACCTATAACGGCGTCGCCATCCTCAGCCGCCACGCACTCGCCGACGTGCAGATCGGCATCCCCGGTCTGGACGACGAGCAGAAACGCATGATCGCCGCCACCGTCGACGGCGTGCGGATCGTTTGCGTCTACTGCCCCAACGGTCAGAGTCTGGATTCCGACAAATACCCGTACAAGCTGGCCTGGTTCGACGCCCTCACCGCCTGGCTGAAGGACGAACTCTCGCGCCACGACAAGCTCGCCGTGCTCGGCGACTACAACATCGCACCCGACGACCGCGACGTGCACGACCCCACTGTCTGGAAGGATTGCGTGCTGGTCTCCGAACCCGAGCGTGCACGCTTCCAGGCCTTGCTGGCGCTGGGGCTCAAGGACAGCTTCCGGCTGTTCGAGCAGCCCGAAAAAACCTTCAGCTGGTGGGACTACCGCATGATGGGCTTCCGCCGCAACCACGGCCTGCGCATCGATCACATCCTACTATCGGAACCGCTGGCCGCGGCCTGCACCTCCAGCACCATCGACCGCGACATGCGCAAGCTGGAACGGCCGTCCGATCACGCGCCGGTAGTGGCTGAAATTGGCTAGCGCTTGAGCAAGACCGGGGCAGGGCGGTTTTCGCCTGTCAGCAGGCTGCAAGAGAAATCCAACCCCTGAGACAACGCCGAGGATTCGCTCCCTGGCCAATGGGCGTGAACGTCCGATCCAAGGCGGCCGTTTCGTCGCGCGGCGGGATGCAGCTGAAATATCCTACGATCAATCCTTGTTGTCGCGATGATTTCGCGCCAAATCTACGAACGCACGCAGGTAATCGATTTGCGCGTCCGTGTCGCGGAAGCCCAGGAATATCTGCTTGGCTACGCCCTGACGGCCAAGCTTCACCGCTGCGACATCGAACTTGTCGGCCTGCTCTTCCACCAGCCAGCGCGGTAGCGCAGCCACGCCGCGCCTGCTTGCAACCATCTGCAGCATGATATCCGTGGTCTCGATGATCTTGCGCCGCCGGGGGCTGATCCCGGCCGGCGTGAGGAATTTCGCATAAATATCGAGGCGTTCGGTTTCCACGGGATAGGTGATCAGGGTCTCGTCGGAAAGCTGCCTGGGCCGAACGAAGTCGGCCTGTCGCAAGGGGTGTCCCGGTCCGACCACCAGCACCTGCTCATAGTCGAACACCGGCTCGAAGATAAGTCCGGACTTGAATAACGGGTCAGGGGTCACCAGCAGGTTGATCTCGTAGCCAAACAACGCGCCGATGCCACCGAACTGGAATTTCTGTTTGACGTCCACTTCCACTGCCGGCCAGGCGGCAAGGTAGGGTGCAACGATCTTGATCAGCCACTCGTAGCAAGGATGGCATTCGATGCCGATCTGCAGCGTGCCGCGTTCGCCTCGCGCGAACTGCTTGAAACGTTCCTCGGCTTGCTCGAACTGCGGCAGCAGGCGGTTGGCCAACGACAACAGGTAGGCGCCTGCCTCGGTAGGGCGCAGGCTGCGGCCCTCGCGACGCCAGATCGCAACGCCAAGGTGATCCTCCAGCTTGCGCACGGCATGGCTCAACGCCGACTGGGTGAGGCATAGCTTCTCCGCCGCGGCGGTCAGGGAGCCGTACCGTTCGACGGCACGAACGACTTCGAGGTGGGTGCGATCCAGGATGGACATCTACCGGCCCTAATATATGAATAAATGTAATTGTTTAATGAAACAATACCATTTTTATTCATGAATCAAGCCGCCTAGGATGTCATCTCTTCTCATTACTCAAGAGCATCCATCATGGCTTTCACCCACAACCTCGGCTTTCCCCGCATAGGCGCCAGGCGCGAGCTGAAATTCGCCCTAGAATCCTACTGGAAAGGCCAGTCCAGCCTCGACGAACTCAAGACACTCGGCGCCCGTCTACGCCAGCGGCACTGGCAGGATCAGTCGGCCCTTGACCTGGCGCCGGTCGGTGACTTCTCGTTCTATGATCATGTACTCGACATGAGCTTCACCCTGGGCAACCAACCCGAGCGAGTACTGGGGTTTCATGGCGACCCTCTGGACAACACCTTTCGCGTGGCCCGCGGCCGCTCGGCCCGTGCCGCCGAGACGCACAGTTGCGGCAACGGGTGCGGCGAGGTGGCCGCGGGTGAAATGACCAAATGGTTCGATACCAACTACCATTACATCGTCCCCGAGTTCACCGCCTCCACCCCGTTCAGGCTGGATGCCTCACGCCTTCTGGAGCACCTGGCCGAGGCGAGTGACCAGGGCGTCAGAGCGAAGCCGGTGATCATCGGTCCCGTGACCTACCTTGCCATCGGCAAGGCCAAGGACGGCTCGGACAAGCTCGCCCTGCTGGAACGCCTGCTGCCCGTTTACGCCCAACTGCTCGATACGCTTGCAGATGCGGGAGCCGACTGGGTGCAGATCGACGAGCCGATCCTGGTCACCGAGCTCGATGCCGACTGGCAACATGCCTTCCGGCTTGCCTACCACGCCCTCAAGGCGAGCCGAGTCAAGCTGCTGCTGGCCACCTACTTCGGACAATTGCAGGAGAACCTGTATCTCGCTGCCAACCTGCCCGTGGCTGGCATTCACATCGACGCGATCAGCGGTCGCGACGACGTCCAGCCGCTGTTGAGCCTGCTGCCCGCGCACAAGGTGGTGTCTCTGGGCGTGATCAATGGCCGCAACATCTGGAAGACCGATCTCAACGCAGCCCTCGACTGGCTGGAACCCATCGCTGCCCGCTTGGGCGATCGGCTGTGGCTTGCGCCCTCCTGCTCGCTGCTGCACGTTCCGGTGGACCTGGATAGCGAACTGCAGCTTGATGGAGAGATCCAGCCCTGGCTCGCCTTCGCCAAACAGAAGCTCGAAGAACTGCGTGTGCTGGCCACTGCCTTGAACCAAGGCCGTGATGCCGTCAGGTCCGCCCTCGATGCGAATCGGATCGCTTGCGATGCTCGGCGCTGCTCACCACGTGTGCATAACCCGTCGGTCCAGGCCGCCCTGGCCGGCATCACGCCGCATTTCGGCCAGCGGGGCAGTCCCTACGCGGCGCGCGCCGCCAGGCAGGCCGCGCAGCTCATGCTTCCCAAGTTTCCCACCACGACCATCGGCTCCTTTCCGCAGACCCTCGAAATCCGCCAGGCACGCAGCCGGTTCAAGGCGGGCGAGATCGACGAGGCGACCTACAAGACGACCATGCAGGCCGAGATCGCGCGCAGCGTGCGCGAACAGGAGGCTCTGGACCTCGATGTCCTGGTGCACGGTGAAGCCGAACGTAACGACATGGTGGAATATTTCGGCGAACAACTGGACGGCTACGCCTTCAGCCAGTTCGGCTGGGTGCAATCCTATGGCTCGCGCTGCGTCAAACCCCCCATCCTGTTCGGAGACATCAGCCGGCCCAGGGCCATGACGTTGGAATGGATCAAGTACGCCCAATCCCTGACCTGCAAACCGATGAAAGGCATGCTGACCGGCCCGGTCACCCTGCTCAACTGGTCGTTCGTGCGCGACGACCAACCTCGCTCGGTATCCTGCAAACAGCTCGCACTGGCCATCCGCGAGGAAGTGCTGGATCTGGAGCAGGCCGGGGTGCGGGTGATCCAGATCGACGAGGCCGCATTGCGCGAAGGCCTGCCGCTACGCAAGTCGCAATGGAAAACCTATCTTGACTGGGCCGTGGAATGCTTCCGCATCACCGCCAACGGCGTGGCGGACGAGACCCAGATCCACACTCACATGTGCTACTCGGAATTCAACGACATTATCGAGGCTATCGCTGCCATGGACGCTGACGTCATCACCATCGAGACCTCGCGTTCCGACATGGAATTGCTGGATGCCTTCGACCACTTCCGGTACCCGAACGAAATCGGCCCTGGCGTCTACGACATCCACTCGCCCAACATCCCGACCGAGGAGCACATGATCGACCTGATGAAAAAAGCAGCCGAGCGCATCCCCGCTGAGCGCCTGTGGGTCAACCCGGACTGCGGCCTGAAGACTCGCCAGTGGAGCGAGGTGATCCCGGCCCTTTCAAGAATGGTCACGGCAGCCAAGGCCCTGCGGTCGGGCGCAAACTGAACGCCAGCACTTTATTCATCGCCTGCTTAAGCGCCGGCAAGGACCGCATTGAAAACCGAACCAGACGACAGGTTGAAGGTTGGCGCGTAGCCGAACGCACCACTCCTGCAGCCGCCAGCCCGTCACTCACGCCAGAAGCATCGGCATTCAGTACTGCACCACTACCGGGTCGAGGCTGCGCCACAAGTACCAGGTGGCGACGGTACGCCACGGCGCATGGCGTTCGCCATGCTGCCGCAGTTGCCTGGGCGTGGGGCGGTCGCCTTCGAGATAGTGCAGGGCAACAGCCTTTTGCAGGCCGATGTCGTCGACCGGCCAGACATCCGGTCGGCGCAGGTTGAAGATCAGGAACATCTCGGCGGTCCAGCGGCCGATGCCGCGCACGTCGCAGAGTTCGTCGATCACGGCCTCGTCGTCCATGGACTGCCAGCGCGCAGGCTCGATGCGAGCATCGACGAAATGCCCGGCAAGGTCGACAAGATATTCGACCTTGCGGCGCGACAACCCGCAGGCGGCGAGCGCGTCCGGATCGATCACGACGACACGCGCCGGCACCACCTTGCCCGCCAGCGCCGCAAAGCGCGCCCATATGCTGTCCGCGGCCTTGACCGATATCTGCTGACCGACGATGGCGCGGGCCAGGGTCTGGAAAGGATCGCCGCGGTTGCCGAGCACGCAGTCGGGATAACGCTCGATGAGCGCCGCCATCACCGGGTCTGCGGCGGCGAGTTCAGCGCAGGCGGCGTGCCAGTAATCGGGAGGCTGCGGATTCATCGTCATCGGTTGGATTGCATGCTAGAAGCGTGGTTCATGGGCCCTCACCCCTCACCCCTCACCCCTCACCCCTCACCCCTCACCCCTCACAACAGAATGATGTCGTACTGCTCCTGAGGATAAGTGGCCTCGACCTGCAGCGACACGGGCTTGCCGATGAAGTCGATGAGCTGGGCGAGGCTGCCGGATTCCTCGTCGAGGAACTGGTCGATCACGCTCTGTGCGGCGACGATGCGGTACTCTCGCGCGTCGAACTGGCGCGCCTCGCGCAGGATCTCGCGCAGCACGTCGTAGCACACGGTCTGGGCGGTCTTGATCTCGCCGCGCCCGGCGCAGGTGGGGCACGGCTCGCACAGCACGTGCGCCAGGCTCTCCCGCGTGCGCTTGCGCGTCATCTCGACCAGACCCAGCGCGGAAAAGCCGCTGACGGTGGTGCGGGTCGGGTCGCGCGCGAGGGTTTTCTTCAGTTCGGTCAGCACCGCTTCCTGATGCTCGGCGTTGTCCATGTCGATGAAGTCGATGATGATGATGCCGCCGAGGTTTCTGAGGCGCAGCTGCCGCGCGATCGCCTGCGCCGCTTCGAGGTTCGTCTTGAAGATGGTGTCGTCGAAGTTGCGCGCGCCGACGAAGCCGCCGGTGTTGACGTCGACCGTGGTCAGCGCCTCGGTCTGGTCGATGATGAGGTAGCCGCCCGATTTCAGGTCGACGCGCCGGCCCAGCGCCTTGGCGATCTCGTCCTCGATGGCGTGCAGGTCGAACAGCGGCCGGTCGGCGCCGTAGTGCTGCAGCTTGTCGATCACGGCATGAGTGTAGTTCTGCGCGAACTCGGCCATGCGCTGGTAGGTCTCGCGCGAATCGATCAGGATGCGGGTGGTGTCGCTGTTGACGAAATCGCGCAGCACGCGCAGCGACAGGTCGAGATCCTGGTACAGCAGGCACGGCACCACGCAGTTGCCGCGCGACTGGATGCTGCTCCACAGCCGCCGCAGGTATTCGATGTCGGCCTGCATCTCGGCATCCTCGGCGGTCTCGGCCATGGTGCGAACGATGAAGCCGCCGGTCGCATCCTCCGGGATCAGCTGGTGCAGTTTCTGGCGCAGGAACTCGCGCTCCTCCTCGCCTTCGATTTTCTGCGAGATGCCGATGTGCGTCTCCTGCGGCAGGAACACCAGGTAGCGGCCAGCGAAGCTGATCTGGGTGGACAGCCGTGCGCCCTTGGTACCGATCGGGTCCTTGATCACCTGCACCATCAGGCTCTGGCCTTCATGCAGGATCTGTTCGATCGGTCGCTCCGGCTCGCCGTTGTGGCGCTCTTCCCAGATGTCGGCGACGTGCAGGAAGGCCGCCCGCTCCAGGCCGATGTCGATGAAGGCGGACTGCATGCCCGGCAGCACGCGCACGACACGGCCCATGTAGATGTTGCTGACCAGCCCGCGGCATTGCGCGCGCTCGATGTGCAGTTCCTGTACCGATCCCAGGTGCAGGACGGCGACGCGCGTTTCCTGCGGGGTGACGTTGACGAGAATTTCTTCGCTCATGGTGGGAGGGCCCGCGTCTCCTCAGACATCCAGGCCAAAGGCTCTTAGTAATAGTGTTGTGTCGTATAACGGCAAACCCATGATGCTGCTGTAGCTGCCCTCGATATGCTCGACAAACGCCCCCGCACGGCCCTGGATGCCGTAGGCGCCGGCCTTGCCCAGGTATTCCCCGGTCTCCAGATAGCGCATGATGGTGGCCGCGTCGAGCTCGGCAAACCGGACCTGGCTGGTCGACAGCCGCATGTCCGCCTGCCCTTCATGGTGTACCGCCACCGCAGTATGGACCCGGTGCGTGCGGCCCGACAGCCGCGCCAGCATCGATTCGGCCTCGCCGCGATTGGCCGGCTTGCCCATGATGGTGCCGTCCAGTTCGACGACCGTATCGGCACCGAGCACGGGAAATCTCAACAAATGGCGCTGATCGACCGCGCGCCAGCCGCAGGCCGCCTTTTCGGTCGCCATGCGCTGCGCAAAATCGGCGGCTTCCTCGCCGGGGTGGGGGATTTCGATGACGTCCATTCGCCCCGGCACGGCGCGCAGGGGCAACACGTCGAAGGCGACGCCGATCTGCTTGAGCAGTTCGCGTCGCCGGGGCGACTGGGAAGCCAGATAGATTCGTTTATCGACCAGCATGCGCTTGCTCCATCAATCCCGATGGTAGGGATGCCCCTTGATGATACAGACAGCGCGGTACAACTGCTCGGCCAGCATGACTCGCGCCATGGCGTGCGGCAGCGTCAGCTTCGACAATCCCATCAACTTGCCGGCGCGCGCCTTCACGCTGTCGTCGAGACCATCCGCGCCGCCGATCACGAAGGCCGGCGTCACGCCTTCGGCCATCCAGCCCTGCAGCCAGCCCGACAGCTCTCGCGTGGTGATCTGGCTGCCGCGCTCATCGAGCACCACGGGCACGCACCCCGCCGGCAGCGCCGCCAGGATGCGCTCGGCCTCGATCTGGCGCGCCTTCGCGCCGTCTTCGCCGGCCACGCGATGCCCCGGCTTGATTTCGGTCAGCAGCAGCGGCAGGTCGGGCGGCATCCGGCGCGCATAGTCGTCGAAGCCCGCATTGATCCAGCCGGGCATCTTGTGGCCGACAGCGATCAGATGCAGCTTCATCGATCGCCTAATGGTCGGCCTGCACGTGCCGGGCGCGAGCGGCCTCGCCCGCGCCCCACAGCTCTTCCAGGTTGTAATGCGCGCGCGTGGCGGGCTGCATCACATGGACGATCACTTCGCCCAGGTCGAGCAGCACCCAGTCTCCGGTTTCCTCGCCTTCGGTATTGCCGACGTACTGGTCGGCCTCCTTCATGCGAACGCGCACGTTGTCTGCAAGCGCGCGCGTCTGGCGGTTCGAGGTGCCGCTGGCGATCACCATGCGCTCGAACAGCGAGGTGAGCTTGCTGGTATCGAGCACGGTGATGTCCTGCGCCTTGACGTCTTCGAGGGCGTCGACGATCAGTTTGAGTTTGGCTTCAAGGTTCATGGCTGTCTGTAAAGTTGGTGTTCATCAATGTAGTTAAGCACAGCATCGGGCAGCAGGTAGCGCACGCTGCCCTGCCGTGCCAGTGTTTTCCGGAGGGCCGTGGCCGAGATGTCGAGCGGCGTCATGACGAGGAAGCCGACCGATCCGGCCGGCCCTGCTGCCTGCCAGTCGGTCAACAGGCGCCCCTGCACTTCGCCTTTCAACGGCTCGCGCATCGATTCGACCGTCAGCAGCGGCGCGCCGGGGCGGGTCACCACGGCGATGTTCGCCAGCTCGAACAGCTGTCGCCATGCGTGCCAGTCCGGCAGCCCCAGAAAGGCGTCGGCCCCCAGCATCAGCCACAGCGGCCGCTCCGTTCCCATTTCGTCGCGCAGCGATTGCAGGGTATCGACCATGTAGCTCGGCCGGTCGCGCAGCACTTCCCGCGCATCGACCGAAAAAACAGGGTTGCCGGCGATGGCGCAGCGCACCATCTCGAGACGATGTGCGGCAGCGGTGCGCGGCGCATCGCGGTGGGGGGGCTGCCCGGCCGGGATGAACAGCACCCGCTCAAGGCCCAGCGCTTCCGCCATTTCCTCGGCCAGTCGAAGATGGCCGAAATGGATCGGGTCGAAGGTGCCGCCCATCACGCCGATGGCGTGATGGGCGTGAGACGGGTGGGGAGCGGCGTGAGGCACGGGGGAAGCCACGCTCAGCCTGCCCGCTTGCACACGTTGGGCAACAGGCACAGTAGCCGGCTTGGCGCCGACCGCGCCTCTCGATTCACGCCTTACCCCTCACCCTCTGACATGGCCGTCGCCCAGCACGATCCATTTCTGGCTGGTCAGTCCTTCGAGGCCGACCGGGCCGCGCGCATGGATCTTGTCGGTGGAAATGCCGATCTCGGCGCCGAGTCCGTACTCGAAGCCATCGGCAAACCGGGTCGACGCGTTGACGACGACGCTGGCCGAATCGACCTCGCGCAGGAAGCGCCGCGCGCGAGCGTAGTCCTCGGTGACGATGGCGTCGGTGTGCTGCGAGCCGTGGGTGTTGATATGCACGATGGCCGCGTCGATATCGTCGACCACCTTCACGGCGATGATCGGGCCGAGGTATTCCTCGTGCCAGTCCGATTCCACAGCGGCCTTCAACTTGTCCGAATCCACGCTGGCCCCCTGCAGGATGGCCAGCGCCTCGGGGCAGCCGCGCATCTCGACGCCCTTGCCGGCGAGCATGCGGCCGATCTCGGGCAGCACGTCTGCCGCCACGCCGCGCGCCACCAGCAACGACTCGGTGGTGTTGCAGGTGCCGTAGCGCTGGGTCTTGGCGTTCTCGATGATCTTCACCGACTTGGCGAGGTCGGCGCGATCGTCGACGTAGACGTGACAGTTGCCGTGCAGGTGCTTGATGACGGGCACCCGCGCCTCGCCGGTCACGCGCTCGATCAGTCCCTTGCCGCCGCGCGGCACGATGACGTCGACGTAGTCCTTCATCGTGATCAGTTCGCCCACGGCGGCGCGGTCGGTGGTCTCGACCACCTGCACAACAGTCGCCGGCAGGCCGGCGGCCTCCAATCCTTCGCGTACGCAGGCGGCCACCGCCTGGTTGGAATGCAGCGCCTCGGAGCCGCCGCGCAGGATCGCCGCGTTGCCGGATTTCAGGCACAGGCCGGCGGCGTCGGCGGTGACGTTGGGACGCGCCTCGTAGATGATGCCGATGACGCCGAGCGGCACCCGCATCTTGCCGACCTGGATGCCGGAAGGCCGGTATTTGAGGTCGTCGATCTCGCCGACCGGATCGGGCAGCGCGGCGATCTGCTCCAGCCCTTCGGCCATGGCGTCGACGCCTTTCGCATTGATCTGCAGCCGGTCGAGCAGCGCGTCGTCGAGCCCGCTGGCGCGCGCGTGCTCCATGTCGCGCGCGTTGGCCTCGAGCAGCTTCGCAGCATCGCGGCGGATCGCCGCTGCCATCGCCAGCAACGCCCGGTTCTTCTGGTTGGTGTCGGCGCGCGCGATCGCGCGCGAAGCCTCGCGCGCCTGCTTGCCGACCGTCTGCATGTAGCTTTTCACGTCCATCATCTTGTCCTAGTGCTCGCCATTCCGGATTCGGGAATGGCCATTGTCTGTCCCACGCGCAACAGCGTATCCCAGGGGTCGCCCACGCGTTCCAGGCCTTTTGCCTGGCAGTCGATCAGCGCCAGGTCGGCCAGGGCAGATTCGACCTGTTCCAGCGTCAGGCGTTTCATCGCCCGCTCGATCTGCGGCGCGCGCTGCTTGTCGCGCCCCCACAAGCCCCGCATCACGCCGGGCAGCGATTCGCCCTGCGCCACGGCCGATTTTAGCCTGAGCAGCAGCTGGATCGCCGACGACACCTGCCACAGGATGGCCGGCACCGCCTCGCCGGCGTCCTTGAGGTCGGTGACGATCTGGGCAAAGCGCTTGCCGTCGCCCGCGTACAAGGCATCCTGCAGGGCGTCGGCCTCCAGCCGGCTGACGTCGACCACAGCCCGCTCGACGTCGGCCAGGGTCACGTTGCCGGGCGGCAGCAGCAGCGCGAGCTTGTCGATTTCCTGCTGCGCCGCCAGCAGGTTGCCCTCGACCTGGTCGGCCAGGAAGGCCAGCGCGTCGCGGTCGGCCCGCAGGCCCTGCCTCGCCAGGCGTCGGTCGATCCAGCCGGGGAGCGCCGCGCGATCGACCGGTCGCGCCTCGACCACGACGCCGGCAGCAGCCAGCCTGGAGAACCAGCGGCTCTGCATGCTTTTCCAGTCGAGGCCCGGCAGGCTGATCAGCGTCAGGGTGTCGGCAGGCAGCTGCTGGGCATACGCTTCCAGCGCCTTGGCGCCGTCCACGCCGGGCTTGCCGGAGGGAATGCGGATCTCGGTCAGCCGCTTTTCGGCAAACAGCGAGAAATTGTCGCCGCTGGCGAACAGGGCCTGCCAGTTGTAACGCCCCTGCACCGTGAACACGCTGCGCTCGGTGTGCCCCGCTGCACGGGCCGCCGCCCGGATGGCATCGCTCGCTTCCTGCGCCGCCAGCGGCTCGTCGCCCACCACCACGTACAGGGGCGCGAGCCCGCGTCCGAGCTGGTCTGGCAAGCGTTCTGCCGGGATGTTCAACTGCGCTTGCCGGGCGTGATGCCTTGCAGCCGGCGCAGAATCCGCAGCGCAGCGTTGTCTTCCATGTCGCGGTACAACAGCTGCTCCTCTGCCGACTTGGCCAGCAACTGCGAGTCATCGTAGGTCATGTCGCGAACCAGCTCGATGTTTTCTTCCTCGCCCCAGTTCAGCCCTTCGCGATCGGTGAGCGTGTAGCTCAGGCGCAGCCCCAGCCGGTATTCGGTCACCCGGCCCGCGCCGGACAGCGACAGAATGACCTTGGTGCGGGTTTCCGGGCCAATCTTCAGCACCGCCTCGGCCTCGCCGGCAGACGCGGTCAGCCGCGTGCCCTTGATCTTCGCGAGCGATTGGCGAATGCGCTGGGCCACGGTATTGCCGGGCGGCGCATCGATGTAGAGGGTCGCAAACGGGATGCCCTCCATGCGACGCAACTGGAAGCCGCAACCGGCGGCCAGTGCCGCGGGGATCAGTGCGAGAAAGAGTCGTCGGTTCATATGACGATATTAACCAATCGCCCGGGGACCACCACCACTTTTTTCGGCGGCTGGCCTTCGAGGTATTTTTGCGCGGTCTCGCTGGCGAGCGCGGCGGCCTCGATGGCGGCCTTGTCGGCCTGGGCGGGCACGCGCATCTGCCCGCGCAGCTTGCCGTTGACCTGCAGCATCAGCTCGATCTCGTCCTGCACCAGCGCGGCCTCGTCGACCGCCGGCCAGGCTAGCGCGGCGCCGGGGCAGAGTTCGGCGTATAGCGCCTCGGCGATGTGCGGCACGATCGGCGCGAGCATGGCCACCGAGGCCTCGAGCGCTTCCTGGCGCACGCTGCGGGTCACCGCATCGTCGCCGTCGAGCTTCGCCAGCGCGTTCATCAGTTCCATCACCGCGGCGATCGCGGTGTTGAACTGCTTGCGGCGCTCGATGTCGTCGCCGACCTTCTGGATGGTCTGGTGCAGCTGGCGGCGCAGGGTCTTGGCGGCGTCCGGCAGGTCGCCGCCGGCACATGCCGCCACCGTCCCGCCCTGGACGTGCTCGAAGACCTGTTTCCACAGCCGCTTGAGGAAGCGGTGCGCGCCCTCGACGCCTGCGTCCGACCACTCGAGGCTCTGCTCGGGCGGCGCGGCAAACATCGTGAACAGGCGCGCGGTGTCGGCGCCGTACTGGTCGATCAGCGCCTGCGGGTCGACGCCGTTGTTCTTCGACTTCGACATTTTCTCGGTGCCGCCGACGATGACCGGCTGGCCGTCCGATTTCAGCACCGCGACACCGTCCTTGACGTCAACGTCGGCCGGGTTGAACCAGGTCTTCTTGCCGTCGGCCGCCTCGCGGTAGAACGTGTCGGCAACGACCATGCCCTGCGTCAGCAGGTTGGCGAACGGCTCGTCGCTTGTCACCAGGCCCTCGTCGCGCATCAGCTTGTGGAAGAAGCGCGCGTAGAGCAGGTGCAGGATCGCGTGCTCGATGCCGCCGATGTACTGGTCGACCGGCAGCCACTGGTTGGCGCGTCCGTCGAGCATGCCGCCGTCGAAGTCGGGGCAGGCATAGCGCGCGTAGTACCACGACGACTCGACGAAGGTGTCCATGGTGTCGGTCTCGCGCCGTGCCGGGGCGCCGCACTTCGGACAGTCGCAGTTGACGAAGAGCGCGCGCTTGTTGAGCGGGTTGCCCGAACCATCGGGCACGACGTCCTCGGGCAGCACCACCGGCAGCTGGTCGGCCGGCACCGGCACGTCGCCGCAGCTGTCGCAGTGCACGATCGGGATCGGGCAGCCCCAGTAGCGTTGACGGGAGATGCCCCAGTCGCGCAGCCGGAACTGGGTTTTCTTCTCGCCGAGGCCCTTGGCCGCGAGATCGGCGGCGATGGCGTCGACCGCAGCTTCGTAGCCGAGGCCATCGTACTTGCCCGAGTTCACGCAGCGGCCGCGCGTCTTGTCGCCGTACCATTCCTGCCAGCCGTCGAGCGAGAACGTCTCGCCTTCCACGCCGATCACCTGTTTGATCGGCAGGCCGTACTTCTGCGCGAAACCGAAGTCGCGCTCGTCGTGCGCCGGCACGGCCATGACCGCACCCTCGCCGTAGCTCATCAGCACGTAGTTGCCGACCCACACCGGCACCTGCTCGCCGGTGAGCGGATGCGTCACCGTGAAGCCGGTGTCCATGCCCTTCTTTTCCATCGTCGCCATGTCGGCTTCGGCCACCGAGCCCTGCTTGCACTCATGGATGAAGGCTGCGAGTCCGGGGTTGTTCTCGGCAGCGCGGGCGGCGAGCGGGTGCTCGGCGGCCACGGCGCAGAAGGTCACGCCCATGATGGTGTCGGCGCGCGTGGTGAACACCCACAGCTGCTCGTCCTTGCCGTCCATCTGGTAGGGAAAGGCGAAGCGCACGCCCGTGCTCTTGCCGATCCAGTTGGCCTGCATGGTCTTCACCCGCTCGGGCCAGCCCGGCAGCGTGTCCAGCCCGGTCAGCAGTTCGTCGGCATATTGCGTGATGCGGAAGAAGTACATCGGGATGTCGCGCTTCTCGACCAGCGCGCCCGAGCGCCAGCCGCGGCCGTCGATGACCTGCTCGTTGGCGAGCACGGTCTGGTCGACCGGATCCCAGTTCACCGTCGCCATCTTCTTGTAGATCACGCCCTTTTCGAACAGGCGCGTGAACAGCCATTGTTCCCAGCGGTAGTAGTCGGGCTTGCAGGTAGCGAGCTCGCGCGACCAGTCGATCGCAAAGCCCAGCGCCTGCAGCTGCGCGCGCATGTGATCGATGTTGGCGTAGGTCCAGGTCGCGGGCGGCACGCCGTTGGCGATCGCGGCATTCTCGGCCGGCAGCCCGAAGGCGTCCCAGCCCATCGGCTGCATGACGTTGAAGCCGCGCATGGCGTGGTAGCGCGCGAGCACGTCGCCGATCGTGTAGTTGCGGACGTGGCCCATGTGCAGCTTGCCCGACGGGTACGGGAACATCGACAGGCAATAGTATTTTGGGCGACCAGACGCATCAGCGGCCCGATGGGCCTGGCTGGCCGCCCAGTGCGCCTGCGCGGCGCGCTCGATCTCCGAAGGAAGGTATTTTTCTTGCATTGCAGCAACCGCACAGTTTCAAGGCGGCTGATTATACCCGGCCGGCCGGCCGATTCGCCGTGAACCAACCGCCCTAAACCCGGTCCGACCCGATTCAGTATCATAGTTACCTGAAGGGGCGGCATGGCTGCCCCTGGCCAATCACAATTACCAATGGAGAGCCCATGAAAACCCTGCTTCCGATCACGCTGCTTGCCGTATCCCTGCCCGCCTTCTCCGCCCAGCCCGACGTCCTGCCGGTCAAGCAGATCGGCCTCGAAATGGCGCGCGACATCGCCATGGCCTCGGTCGAGGCCTGCCGCAAGGACGGCTACAACGTGTCGGCTGTGGTGCTCGACCGTGCCGGCAACGTCCAGGTCGCGCTGCGCGACACGCTGGCCGCGCGCCATACGCTGGAAATCGCCGAGCGCAAGGCCGGCATGACGATCATGTCGGGCATCGACTCGGGCGCCTTCAAGGCCGCACGCGGCGACATCCGCCCCGAGCTCAACCACATGGCCGGCCTGATCGTGATGGACGGCGCCCTGCCGATCCGCGCCGCCGGCAGCCTGATCGGCGCGGTGGGCGTGTCGGGCGCGCCCGGTGGCGAAAAGGATGCGGCCTGTGCGGCCGAAGCGCTGAAAAAGGTCGAGGAACGGCTCGAATTCGCCCTGTAAGGCCTGAAAACGGGGTTTGACATGCGGGTGACAATCCCCGGCTCAGGCGGGTAAAATGTAGCGTTTTCGCATTTTTCTCATCCTTCAGGGAGTCCCAGCATGTCCAAGAAGCATCCCGTCATTGCGGTCACGGGTTCATCCGGCGCCGGCACCACGACCGTCAAGCGCGCGTTCGAACACATTTTCTTCCGCGAGCAGATCAACGCCGCCGTGATCGAAGGCGACAGCTTCCACGCCCTGTCGCGCGTCGACTTCAAGGCCGCCGTCAAGAAGGCCGAAGCCGAAGGCAATTTCTCCTTCAGCCACTTCGGCCCCCAGTCCAACCACTTCGACAAGCTGGCCGAACTGTTCAAGACCTACGGCGAGACCGGTGGCGGCAAGAAGCGCTACTACATCCACAGCGACGAAGAGGCCGCCGAGCACAACAAGCGCCTCAACACCAGCCTCAACCCTGGTGAGTTCACCCCGTGGGAAGACGTGCCGGCCGGCTCCGACGTGCTGTTCTACGAAGGCCTGCATGGCCTGGTGAAGACCGACAAGGTCGACGTCTCGCAGCACGTCGACCTCGGCATCGGCGTGGTGCCCATCGTCAACCTGGAATGGATCCAGAAGATCCACCGCGACGGCGCCGAGCGCGGCTATTCTGCCGACGTCATCGTCGACACCATCCTGCGCCGCATGCCGGACTACGTGAACTACATCACCCCGCAGTTCTCGCGCACCGACATCAACTTCCAGCGCGTGTCGACCGTCGACACCTCCAATCCCTTCATCTCGCGCGACATCCCCACGCCGGACGAAAGCTTCATCGTCATCCGCTTCCGTGAGCCCAAGGGCGTCGACTTCCCCTACCTGCTGAACATGATCTCGAACTCCTTCATGTCGCGCCGCAACACCATCGTGGTGCCGGGCGCCAAGATGGGCTTCGCCATGGAACTGATCCTGGCTCCGATCATCCAGGAAATGATCGCGAACAAGAACAAGTAAGGCGCGTCACGACGTCCACAAAAAACGGAGCCCCGGGCTCCGTTTTTTGTGGGCTTCACTCAGCCTGCCAGCCATGCGGCGGGAAACCGTTTCTGCACGAAGCCGATGAACTGGTCGGCCGGCATGGGCTTGCTGACTAGGTAGCCCTGGATCTCGTCGCACCCGTGGGCGCGCAGGAAATCCAGCTGGGCCTCGGTTTCCACGCCCTCGGCGATCGTCATCAACCCCAGGCTCTTCGCCAGGCTGATGATGGCCTCGACGATGGCGCGGTCCTCCGGATTGTCGCAGACGCCCCGCACAAACCCCTGGTCGATCTTGAGCCGGTGCATCTTGAAGCGCTTGAGGTAGCTCAGTGAGGAATAGCCGGTGCCGAAATCGTCGATCGACAGGCGAATGCCGCACGCGTGCAGCCGATCCATGACGGCGATGGCCGCCGGGGCATCGCCCATGGTGATGCTTTCGGTCAGTTCCAGTTCCAGGCAACCGGCCGGCAGCTGTGCCTGGTCGAGGATCTGCCCGACCAGTTCGGACAGGCGGGGATGCCGGAACTGCACCACCGACAGGTTGACCGCCACCGCGATCGGGACCAGGCCGCTGTCCATCCAGGCTTTCATCTGCCCGACCGCCTGCCGCAGCGCCCATTCGCCGATCTGCACGATCTGGCCGTTTTCCTCTGCCAGCGGGATGAATTCAGTCGGCGGGATCATGCCCAGCTCGGGATGCTGCCAGCGCATCAGCGCCTCCACGCCGATCAGCCGACCATCCTGCAAGGAGACCTGCGGCTGGTAATGCAGCTGCAGCTGGTCGCGTTCCAGCGCTCGGCGCAGCGCGTTCTCCAGCTGCAGGTTGCGGCTCAGCTGCGCCTGCATCTCCGTCGTGAAGAAGCAGTAGGCATTGCGGCCGTCATGCTTGGCCCGGTACATGGCGGCATCGGCCCGCCCGGACAGCGTCTCGAAATCCGCGCCGTCGTCGGGATAGAGGGCAATACCGATAGAAAGCGTGATGTTGAGCTCGTCATCGCCGATCCTGCAGGGTTGCGCGACGGTTTCCAGCAGCTTGCCTGCCACATGCGCGGCGCCCCTGGCGTCGGTGTCTGGGAGGATCAGGACGAATTCGTCGCCGCCCTGGCGCGAAACCGTGTCCACCTCGCGCAGGGCGCCTTCCAGGCGCGAAGCCACCTCGACCAGCAACGCGTCGCCGACACGATGCCCCAGCGTGTCGTTGATGTTCTTGAAATGATCGAGATCGACGAACAGCAGGGCCAGCGGTTCATGATTGCGCTGGGCTGCGCTGAGCGCAATGTGGATGCGGTCGGCAAGCAGCGCGCGGTTCGGCAGCCCGGTCAGCGGGTCGTAATGCGCCAGCCGCTGGATGCGGTCCTGGGTTTCCTTTTGCAGGGTGATGTCCTGGAAGACGCCGATGTAGTGCGTCACCTCGCCCCGGCCATCCAGCACGCGGATGATCGACAGGGTTTCCGGGTAGACGGTACCGTCCTTGCGGCGGTTCCAGATTTCCCCCTGCCAGCGCCCTTCGCTGGCCAGGCACCGCCATATCTCGTCATAGAACGCCTTGTCGTGGCGACCGGAGGCCAGCATGCTCGGCGTCTGCCCCAGGGTCTCCGCCTCGCTGTAGCCGCTGATGGCCGTGAACGCCTGGTTGACCATGACGATGTTGAGCCTGGCATCGGTAATCAGGATGCCCTCGCTGCTGTGCTCGAACACCTGGGCGGCAAGTCCCAGCTGGGTTTCCGCCCGCAGGCGCTCGCTGATGTCGACAAAGGTCGAGATGCCGCCCACCACCTTGCCATCGACCACGATGGGCCTGGCCCGGTATTCGACCGGCAGCGGTGTGCCGTCCTTGCGCCAGAACACCTCGTCTGACACGCTGATCGGCTGGCCGGCCTGCATCGCGCGGTACATCCGGCATTCGCTCTTGGGGTACGGGCGGCCGTCGGCATGAGAATGATGAATGAGCTCATGCGACACGCGGCCCAGCACCTCGGAGACGTCTTCGTAGCCCAGCATGTCGAGAAACGTCTGGTTGACGAAGGTGCACCGGCCGTCGATGTCCACGCCGTAGGCGCCTTCTGCCATCGAATCGAGCAGCAGGCGCAGGCGCTGGCGGGAGGCATACAGACTCCGCTCCGCCTGCTGGCGCTCGGTGATGTCGCGGGCGATGCCGAGCACGCCGACCGCTTGTCCCTGCTCGTCGAAGATCGGCGTTTTCACCGTCTCAACCCAACGCTTGCTGCCATCGTCGGCAAACGTCAGGCATTCCTCGTTGACGCTGGGCTTGCCGGCCAGCATCGCCTTGCGGTCGTGCTCGCAAAAGAAATCCGCCTGTTCCCGGTCGACGAAGTCGTAGTCGGTCTTGCCGACGATGTCGCCCTCGCGAGCGCCAAAAAAGCGTTCGAACATCGGGTTGCAACTCAGGTAGACGCCGTTCGCATCCTTCATCCAGACCAGGTCTGGGATGGCATCGAGCGTGGCCCGCAGCTTGCGCTGCGTCATCAGGATATCGGCGGTGCGATCGGCCACGCGCAGCTCGAGCCGCTTCTTGTGGCGACGCAGATCGAACAGCAGCGTCACCAGATAGCCGAGCAGCAGGCTGACCAGCAGCGCCAGCCCCAGCTTCTGATAAAGCCGCCACGGCTGCATCCAGCCCTTGGCTGGCGCCACGCTCAAGGTCCAGCTTGCGTTTGGCACGCTCAGGGTTTGTTTGACCGGGTCGGCCAGCTCCACTGCGGAAGACCGGGCAATGACCTGTTTTTTACCGCTGACCGGGCTGAACCGCCACAGTTCGTATTCCAGCCCCCGTTCCTGCAGTTCCGACAGATGCTCGACATTCAGGCCTCCGGGCAGGCGTATCACAATCCCCGTGAACCCCCAGAACGTATTCCGCCCCGCCTCGTCTTCCAGAAAAACCGGCAGGCGCCCGACCACGCCTGTTCCGCCCTGCACCAGTTCGAGCGGCCCTGCCAGGGTGAGCTGCCCGCTGTCGCGGGCCAGTCGCGCCTCCTGGCTTTGCGCCGGAAGATTCAACAGATCCAGGCCGACGGCCGCCTCATTGCCCTCGAGCGGTGCGATCTTCCGGATCACGCCTCCCGGCGCCAGCGCCAGCGCCGACACGCTCGGGTAAAACGGCAGCATCGCGCCGGCCGCCTCGTCGAAATCGGGCACGCTGCCGTGTCCCATTTTGACCTGGGCCGCCAGGGCATGGGCAGCAGACAGCGAATGCTCGATGGTGTGGTCAATCAAATGGGCGTGGACGCCGGCATAGCGATCCGCGCTGATTCGGTCACCCTCGAGGGCATGCTTTTCCAGTTGCCACGCCATCCAACCCGACAGGGCAGAGGCGAGCAGGAAGACCGCGAACCCCGCGATCAGCGAGCGATTCCGTGCGAGTGCGGCCGGACCGGTCATCGGGATTTATCAGTCGTCAAAGCGGCACGGCCGCCTAGACGACAGCAAAACCCACCAGCGCGATCTCATCTCCATCCTGGATCGTCGCCGTCTTCTCGGCAAACTGCTTGTTGATCGTGATGTTGAGCTTGGGGTTGCCCAGCAGCATCTTTTTCCACATCTCGCCGCGGCGCGACAGCATGAACAGCAGGCGCTCGACATCAGTGATGTCCGCAGGCAGCTCGATTTCCTCGGCCGCTGTGCCGAGGGCGTCCACCAGATCGCCGAAAAACAGAATTTTCACCATGGTCGAGACCTTTATAATTCGTCATTGACTGCTCGATACGACCTTCGTATGTTCAACCATCTTCTGGAAAACCTCAACCCCGAACAGCGCGCCGCGGTGACGCTGCCGCACGAGTCGGCGCTGATCCTGGCCGGCGCCGGATCGGGCAAGACGCGCGTGCTGACCACGCGCATCGTGTGGCTGATCCAGAGTGGACAGGTGTCGCCGCACGGCATCCTCGCGGTAACCTTCACCAACAAGGCGGCCAAGGAGATGCTGACCCGCATCTCGGCCATGCTGCCGATCAACACGCGCGGCATGTGGGTCGGCACCTTCCACGGCCTGGCCAACCGGCTGCTGCGCACGCACTGGCGCGAGGCCGGCCTGCCGCAGTCGTTCCAGATCCTCGACAGCTCGGACCAGCTCTCGGCGATCAAGCGGCTGATGAAGTCGATGAACGTCGATACCGAGAAATTCGAACCCAAGAAGGTGCAGTGGTTCATCAACGGCCACAAGGAAGCCGGACGGCGCGCGCGCGACGCCGAGGCCTACGACGAATACTCGATGCGCATGGCCGAACTCTACGAGGCCTATGACGCGCAGTGCCAGCGCGAGGGCGTCGCCGACTTTCCCGAGCTGCTGCTGCGCTCGTACGAACTGCTGTACCGCAACGAGCCGCTGCGGCAGCACTACCAGGAACGCTTCCGCCACATCCTGATCGACGAATTCCAGGACACCAACACGCTGCAGTACCGCTGGCTCAAGCTCTTTGCCGGGCCGCAGGCGGCGCTGTTCGCCGTCGGCGACGATGACCAGTCGATCTACGCGTTCCGCGGCGCCAACACCGCCAACATGGCCGAGTTCGAGCGCGAGTTCGCGCATGGCAATGTCATCAAGCTCGAGCAGAACTACCGCAGCCACGGCCACATCCTCACCGCCGCCAACACGCTGATCGCCCAGAACGCGCATCGATTGGGGAAAAACCTGTGGACCGCCGAGGGCGAAGGCGAGCCGATCCGCATCTTCGACGCCTATTCGGACCAGGAGGAAGCGAGCTTCGTCGTCGACGAGGTGCGCGCGCTCAACCGCGAAGGCATCAACCTCTCCGACATGGCGCTGCTATACCGCTCCAATGCGCAGTCACGCGTACTCGAACACGCGCTGTTCTCGGCCAACGTGCCCTATCGCGTCTACGGCGGGCTGCGCTTCTTCGAGCGCCAGGAAATCAAGCACGCGCTCGCCTACCTGCGCGTCATGACGCAACCCGAGGACGACGGCGCCTTCCTGCGCGTGGTGAACTTCCCCGCCCGCGGCATCGGCGCGCGCACGCTCGAGCAACTGGCCGACACCGCGGCGCGCTCGGGCGCCAGCCTGTGGCAGGCGGCGTGTACGAGCGGCGGCAAGGTCGCCGGCTTCGCCAAGCTGATCGAAGCCATCAAGGCGGCAACCGCCGACCTGCCGCTCGCCGAGGCGATCGACCACGTCATCGAGGCCTCGGGGCTTGCCGACTACTACCGCGCCGACAAGGATGGCGCCGACCGGCTGGAAAACCTCAACGAACTGGTCAACGCGGCGGCGCTGTTCAACGAAGAATCCGAGGAAGGCACGCTCGACGCCTTCCTGGCCCACGCCGCGCTCGAGGCCGGCGAGCACCAGGCCACGGCCGGGCACGACGCGTTGCAGCTGATGACCGTGCACGCGGCCAAGGGACTGGAGTTCCACGCGGTGTTCATCACCGGGCTGGAGGAGGGCCTGTTCCCGCACGAACAGAGCGCCAACGAGGAAAACGGACTGGAGGAAGAGCGCCGCCTGATGTACGTGGCGATCACGCGCGCGCGCCGCCGCCTCTACCTGTCGCACACACAGTCGCGGATGCTGCACGGCCAGGTGCGCTACAACATGCCGTCACGCTTTCTCGACGAACTGCCGGAACAGGTGCTGCTCCATCTCAATCGCCGCAGCGAGCCACCAAGTTATTCCCAACCAACTTTTCGCGAAACGCCTGCGCGAAGCCTGCAGGCCGGCAACGACACCGGCTACAAGGTGGGACAAAGCGTGGCCCATGCCAAGTTCGGCACCGGCATCATCATCGACTTCGAGGGGCGCGGCTCCGATGCTCGCGTGCAGGTTAAATTCCGCGACGCCGGCACCAAGTGGCTGGCGCTGGCCTACGCCAAGCTGTCAGCGATCTGATTCGCCAGTCTGTTCGAGGGGCGCTTCTTTGTCGGCGGGCGCGTTGTCGTCGGCCCATACCGCAAAAATCGCCTGGTACGAGGCATAAAGCGAGCCGAACAGCACCGGCATCGCCACCAGCAGGCCCAGCAGCATCGGGACCAGCGCGGCAAGGAACAGCAGCAGGCCC
>JBFHQA010000024.1:0-26295 GCA_041592455.1 Thiobacillus sp.
ACCCGTTCGCCACTCGCCACCAGGAGCAAGCTCCCGTGCTGCCGTTCGACTTGCATGTGTAAAGCATTCCGCCAGCGTTCAATCTGAGCCAGGATCAAACTCTTCAGTTCAATCACTGCCAATTACTTCAAATATTTCGCTCAACTCAAATGAATTACTTCATTAAAGTGTGAGCATTTATGCTAGTTGTCAGACCCACCTAAGCAGGCCCAACTACCGCAACAACACCCACACCTATCGGCTGTAAATTGTTAAAGATCAATCGATTAGCTAATCAGCTTCCACCGCGTCGCCGTTTCGAGAGGTGCGCATTCTACAGAACTTCTCAAACGCGTCAACTACTATTTTCGAAACAACTTACAACTCAGCCTGCTTCTCGGTACTGCTTTTTCGATTCCGCGTCTTGCGTTGCGTTTCGAAGAGGTGCGCATTCTACAGAGCAAAACCGTCTCGTCAACACTTTCGGCAAAACATTTTTAAATAATTGTGACTCGGGCGAATCTGCGCTTGCCCACCTGGGCCACCACAGTCGCCCCAGACGCCACGACCAGCCCCTTGTCGACCACGCGCTCGCCGTCCAGCCGCACGCCGCCGCCAGCGATCTGGCGCATGGCGTCCGACGTGCTGGACACGAGCCCGGCCTGCTTCAGCAGCAGCGGCACGGCAATGCCTCCATCCGTGCTCGCGAGGCTGATCTCGGGCATGTCGTCGGGCAGCGCGCCCTTCTGGAAACGCGCCTCGAAATCGGCCAGGGCCTGGGTGGCGGCTGCCGCCCCGTGGAAGCGGGCGACGATTTCCTGCGCGAACCCCACCTTGATGTTTCGCGGATTGGCGCCTTCGGCCACCTGGCGCTTCCAGCCGTCGATGGTCTGCAGCGATTCGAACGACAGCAAATGGATATAGCGCCACATCAGCTCATCTGAGATCGACATGAGCTTGCCGAAAATTTCCTGCGGCGGCTCGTTGATGCCGATGTAGTTGCCCAGCGACTTCGACATCTTGTTGACGCCGTCGGTCCCTTCGAGCAGCGGCATCGTCAGGATGCACTGCGGTGCGTGGCCATGATGCTTCTGCAGTTCGCGCCCCATCAGAAGGTTGAATTTCTGGTCGGTGCCGCCGAGTTCGACGTCGGCTTTCAGCTCGACCGAGTCGTAGCCCTGGATCAGCGGATACAGGAACTCGTGGATCGCGATCGGCTGCTGGTTGTTGTAGCGCTTGTGAAAGTCGTCGCGCTCCAGCATCCGCGCTACCGTATGCGTCGCCGCCAGCCTGATCATGCCCACGGAACCCAGGCCCTGCATCCATTCCGAGTTGAAGCGCACTTCGGTTCGCGCCGGGTCGAGGATCTTGAACACCTGCTCCTGGTAGGTCTTGGCATTCTCTGCCACGGCCTCGGGAGTCAAGGGCGGCCGGGTGGTGTTCTTGCCGGTCGGGTCGCCGATCATGCCGGTGAAGTCGCCGATCAGGAAAATCACCTGATGCCCCAGTTCCTGGAACTGGCGCAGCTTGTTCAGGAGCACGGTATGCCCCAGGTGCAAGTCAGGCGCCGTCGGATCGAAGCCCGCCTTGATCCGCAAGGGACGCCCCGTCTTCAATTTTTCGATCAGCTCGGCCTCGACCAGAAGTTCGTCGGCTCCACGTTTGATTTCCTGCAAGGCGTCCAGCATCAAATTCCTCTCAATTGCGTATCAGGTCGGCCATTCAAGTTTTGGCCCGAGATGGCCGTAGGACCTATATGCCCATTCAAACAGACTCATGCAAGCTGCTGTTTGGATTGAACAATCTTCCGGGAGCCATCTGTGTTACACTCCCGTCTCGATTACGGAAGGGAAACGGTCCATGCCGCTCACCAAACTGAGAATCTTAACCGATCGCATGACAGGAGCGGAACGCCGCTTCAGCCTGCGCACTCTGGTTGTCCTGTCCAGCCTGCCGCTTTTTGGCGTGGTTGCAGCCTTCGGCCTGGCGCCTGACACGGATACGCGCAACATTGCGCCCGAAACCATCACCGAAGCCATCGCGCTTCCCGCCGCCCTGGCTGCCAGCAATGTCGCCGGCACGTTCGAGCGCGAGAGCGTGGTGCAATCCGGCGACACGCTTGCCAGCGCTCTGGCACGCATGAACGTCGACGCCCTCGAAATCCAGCGCCTGCTGAGCACCAACGACGTGCGCCAACTGGCGTCCGGCGTGCGCGCCGGCAAGCGCATCCAGGCCACCACCACTGCCGACGGACAAATCCTCTCGGTCAAATTCGAGCGCGGCGACGCGCCTTCCCTGGTCGTGCGCAAGCATGAAGGCGGATTCGTATCCGAAGAAGCCGCCGCCGTTCTGGAAACCCGTGTGGTCATGCGCTCGGGCCGCATCCTGTCGTCGCTCTATGGCGCCACTGACAGCGCCGGCATCCCCGACAAGATCGCCAACCAAATGGCGGAAACCTTCTCCACCAGCCTGGACTTCCGCGAAGACCTGCGCCGTGGCGACACCTTCTCCGTCATCTACACGATGGACTATCGCAACGGCGAACCCGTTGGCACCGGCAAGCTGCTGGCGGCCGAGTTCGTCAATGCCGGCAAACCCTATCGTGCGGTGCTATTCCGCGACAAGAACGGTCGCGAAGACTACTACACGCCCGAAGGCGAATCGCTGAAAAAAGGCTTCCTGCGTTCACCGCTCGAATTTTCGCGCGTGACGTCGAGCTTCACCAATTCGCGCAAGCACCCGATCTACGGCTATCATCGCGCCCATACCGGCGTCGACTTCGGCGCGCCCACGGGCACCCGCGTCAAGGCCACGGGCGACGCCACGGTTGTGTTCGCCGGCCGCAAGGGCGGCTACGGTAATCTCCTGATCCTGCGCCACTCGAACGGCTACGAAACCTACTATGCCCACCTGAGCGCATTCGCCTCCGGCGTGCGCCCCGGCCGCTCGGTCGACCAGGGCCAGGTCGTCGCGTATGTTGGCTCGACCGGCGCATCGACCGGTCCGCACCTGCATTACGAAGTCCGCATCGCCGGCCGCCCGCAGAACCCGATGGCCATCAAGCTGCCCGGTTCGCCCCCGCTGGCGGTTGCGCAACGCGCCCGCTTCCAGCAGCAGACCGCTGGCTGGACTGAAAAGCTGGCCCTGTTGCGCGGCACCAACCTCGCCGCGCTCGATTGAGCGCACACCCAGCGCATGAGGCCGAACGCTATGTCGGCCTCATGTCCGGCACCAGCCTCGATGGTGTCGATGCCGTTCTGGCCGAGATCGATACAACCGGCCAGATCCGGCTTCTCAATACCCATTACCTGCCCTATCCCGACAGCCTACGCGACCGCCTGCTCGCCTTGCACGCGCCGCAACCGGATGAAATCCATCTGGCTGCCCTGGCGGGCAACGACCTTGCCCGGCTGTATGCGGAAGCGGTCGGCGCGCTGCTGAACGACACGGACGCCCGCACGGTCCGGGCCATCGGCTGCCATGGCCAGACGCTGCGCCACCGGCCGGCCGACGGTTATACCCTGCAGATAGGCAATGCATCGCTGCTGGCCGAACTCAGCGGCATCCCGGTCGTGGCCGACTTCCGCAGCCGCGATATCGCGGCTGGTGGCCAAGGCGCGCCCCTGGTTCCGGCGTTTCACGCGCAAGTGCTGGGACGCCCGGATATTCACCGCGTCATCGCCAATATCGGCGGCATTGCCAACATCACCGACCTTCCGGTCAGCGGCGCCGTGCGCGGCTGGGATACCGGCCCCGGAAACATGTTGATGGATGGCTGGATCCAGCGCCATCGGGGCGAGCGATACGACCGCGACGGTGCCTGGGCCGCCACGGGAAGCGTGCACGCCCGCCTGCTGGACGCCATGCTGAGCCATCCGTATCTGGATGCCCCGCCCCCGAAAAGCGCGGGTCGCGAACAATTCAACCTGGATTGGCTGGCGTCCCTGCTGGCGAGCCCGGGGGAAGCAGTCAGCCCCGCGGACGTGCAAGCCACGCTGCTCGAACTGACCGCCGCCAGCCTGTGCGATGCGATTGCGCGCGAATGCTGCAGCGCGCAGGAAGTGTACGTCTGCGGTGGCGGCGCCCACAACGGCACCCTGATGCAGCGCATCCGTACGCGCCTGCCGGGCATCCGGGTAGAAACCACTTCGGTGGCCAGCATCAATCCGGATTGGGTGGAAGCGCTGGCTTTCGCCTGGCTCGCACGCCAGACGATGCACCGCGCGCCGGGCAACCTGCCCTCGGTAACCGGCGCCGGGGGACCGCGCGTACTGGGGGCCATTTACCCGGCCTGAACCGGCATTCAGCAGGCTTAACCCCGAACTGCAGACAATAAAAAAGCGGCCTGAGCCGCTTTTTTATTGGACAGCCGAAAAATCAGGCCGAGAAAGACGAGCCGCAGCCGCAGGTGGTGGTAGCGTTCGGGTTCTTGATCACGAACTGTGCACCTTCCAGGCCTTCGGAGTAGTCGATTTCAGCGCCGACCAGGTACTGGAAGCTCATCGAATCGACCAGCAGGGTGACGCCGTTCTTGACCATCACGGTGTCGTCGGCATTCTGTGCTTCGTCGAAGGTGAAGCCGTACTGGAAGCCGGAACAACCGCCACCCGAAACGAACACGCGCAGTTTCAGATCGGGGTTGCCTTCCTCGTCGATCAGGCTTTTGACTTTGTTGGCGGCGCTGTCGGTGAAGATTAGCGGGGATTCCATTTCGGTTGCTGCGTTCATGGTGATGCTCCTAATTCAGATCAGTGGGTGATTATCCGCATCACCCGGGTCGCGTCAAGCAAAGACCCTGCTGACGCCACGGAGTTCCGGGGCGGAACCGGCAATCAAAATTGCCCCCACCCCCTGGGGTCAAGCTGACTCAGGGCAGCATGCCGACGTCGGCCAGCGCCATGTCCTCCGGCAGGTCGAACAGGATGTTCATGTTCTGCACCGCCTGGCCCGCCGCGCCCTTGACGAGGTTGTCGATCACCGACAGCACCACGACGCTGTCGCTGCCCTTCGGACGATGCACGGCGATACGGCACATGTTCGCGCCGCGCACCGAGCGCGTCTCGGGGTGTGCGCCCGCCGGCAGCACATCGACAAAGGCTTCGCCGGCAAAACGCTTTTCGTACAGGCTCTGCAGATCGATGTCCGCGCTCACCTTTGCGTAGAGCGTGGCGTGGATACCGCGGATCAGCGGCAGCAGGTGCGGCACGAAGGTAAATCCCACTTCCTTGCCGGCAAATATCTCCAGCCCCTGCTTGATTTCCGGCCAGTGACGGTGGCCCGCCACGGCGTAGGCCTTGAAGTTGTCGGCCGCCTCGGCAAACAGGATATGGGTTTCCGGCTTGCGGCCGGCGCCCGACACGCCCGACTTGGCATCGGCCACGAGGAAACCGGTATCGACCGCTCCGGCTTCGAGCAGAGGCAGAAAACCCAGCTGCACCGCCGTGGGATAGCAGCCCGGATTGGCGATCAGGCGGGCGCCCTTGATCTTGTCGCGGTTGATCTCGGGCAGGCCGTACACGGCCTCGGCCACCAGGTCGGGGCAGGCGTGTTCCATCTTGTACCATTGCTCCCACACCGACACATCCTTGATGCGGAAGTCGGCGGCAAGGTCGATGACCTTGACGCCGGCATCGAGCAATTCGCGAGTCTGCTGCATGGCCACGCCGTTGGGGGTGGCAAAGAACACCACATCGCAGTTATGCAGTTGGGCGTCTTCCGGCGTGGAAAAGGCCAGTTTCACGCGTCCGCGCAGGTTGGGGAACATGTCGGCCACCGGCATGCCCGCTTCCTTGCGCGAGGTGATAGCTTTCAGTTCCACCTGCGGATGACGCGCCAGCAGACGCAGCAATTCGACCCCGGTGTATCCGGTGCCGCCCACAATTCCGACTTTGATCATGCTGTTTTTTCCTGCAAAAAACGAACCTTATTGTAAAACAGCCCGGCAGACAGGCAAAAAAAAAGCCGCCCTGGAACGGACGGCTCTTTGGCGCACCAAACGATTAACGCTTGGAGAACTGCTTGCGGCGGCGTGCCTTGTGGAAGCCGACCTTCTTACGCTCGACTTCACGCGCATCGCGGGTCACCAGGCCTGCGGCCTTCAGCGTCGGCTTCATTTCGGCCGAGAACTCGATCAGCGCACGGGTGATGCCGTGGCGCACGGCACCGGCCTGGCCGGACTCACCGCCACCCGACACGTTGACCATGATGTCGAACTTGTCGAGGTTGTCGGTCAGGACCAGCGGCTGGCGCACGATCATGCGGCCGGTTTCGCGCGAGAAATACTCGTCGACCGGCTTGTCATTGACGACGATCTTGCCGCTGCCGGCCTTGATGAACACGCGCGCAACCGATTCCTTGCGACGACCCGTACCGTAGTTGTAGTTACCGATCATGATTCGACCTTATGCGTTGATATCGAGGGGCTGGGGCTGTTGAGCCTCGTGCGGATGGTCCGCGCCCGCGTAGATTTTCATTTTCTTGATCATGGCGTAGCCGAGCGGGCCCTTGGGCAGCATGCCCTTGACCGCCTTTTCCAGCGCACGACCGGGGAAACGCTCCTGCATCTTGCCGAAGGTCGTTTCGTAAATGCCGCCGGGATAGCCCGAGTGGCGATAGTATTTCTTGTCGAGTTCCTTGTTGCCGGTCACGCGCATCTTGCCAGCGTTGACGACGACGATGTAGTCACCGGTATCGACGTGGGGCGTAAACTCGGGCTTGTGCTTGCCACGCAGACGGCGAGCAATCTCGGAAGCCAGGCGGCCCAGCACTTTGTTATCGGCGTCAACCACGAACCAGTCGCGTTTGACTTCATGCGTTTTTGCGGAAAAGGTTTTCATGACCCTACCTCTGCACAGAGGACAATCTCGGAAAGCCGGGCATTTTAACCGGCCTGCCAAGACAAAGTCAAACACTCTGTGCGAATAAGCACCCGCTCTGGAATACAATCGGGCAGATGTCGACTCTACTCGCCACGGCGCTGATCTCCTCTGTCCTGCTGCCACCCCTATCCCTGCTGATTTTTCTGGTCGCCGGAATGGCGTTACGCCGTCGCGCCCCCCGAATTTCCATGTCGCTACTCCTGCTGTCCACCACTGCCCTGTATGCGCTGTCCACCCCCTGGGTCAGCGGCGTGCTGCTGAAAAGCCTCGAGGTCGGCCCACCTGCCACCCCCGCCATGCTGAAGGAGACCGATGCCATCGTCGTGCTCGGCGGCGGGCGCAAGCTGGATCAGCCCGAATACGGCAGCGACACGCTGAACGGTCCCACCCTGGAGCGCCTCAGGTATGCCGCGTATCTCCATCGGACCAGCCAACTCCCCCTGCTGGTGTCCGGCGGCAAACCACAGGGCGGCACCCTGAGCGAGGGTCACATCATGGCTCAGGCACTGCAGGACGAGTACGGCATCACACCCAACTGGATCGAAGAGCGCTCGCTCAACACCTGGGAGAATGCCCGTCTGTCCGCCCCCCTGCTCAAGCAGGCCGGCATCACACGAATCGCGCTGGTCAGCCATGCCTGGCACCTGCGCCGCGCCGTACCGCTGTTCGAGGCTCAAGGCCTCAGCGTGGTCCCGGCCGGCACACAGTTCGCCAGTTCGCGACTGGACTCATTACTGAACCTGTTGCCCACGACCGCCGCATTGCGCGACAGCACCTTTGCCTTGCGCGAATGGCTGGGTATTCTGTGGTACAAATTCCGCTCGTTATCAGCCTGAAGGAAACTCATGAAAGCCCGCGTCAAACTCATCGAAGGCGTCAGCTTCGTCGGCCAGAGCGAATCCGGACACAGCGTCGTCATGGATGGCGCGCCCGAATCGGGCGGCAAGAACCTGGGCGTGCGTCCGATGGAAATGCTGCTGCTGGGCCTGGGCGGCTGTTCGGCGTTCGACGTGGTGCATATCCTGCGCAAGGGCCGCCAGCAGGTGACCGATTGCGTCGCTGAGATCGATGCCACACGCGCCGACACCGACCCCAAGGTGTTCACGAAGATCCACGTCCATTTCGTCGTCACCGGCAAGAATCTCGACCCCAAGCGGGTCGAGCAGGCAGTGCACCTGTCGGCCGACAAGTATTGCTCGGCCTCGATCATGCTCGGCAAATCAGCTGAAATCACGCACGACTTCGAAGTGCTCGAAGCCTGACCGGATCGAGGCCTGCTTCGCGCTCCCGCACCCGGCACTCTGCGCCCACCGAGTCGTCGCTCGCCCTCGATCATGCTCGGCAAATCAGCTGAAATCACGCACGACTTCGAAATCCTGGCAGCCTGACCGGATCGAGGCCTGCTTCGCGCTCCCGCGCCCACCGAGTCGTCGCTCGACCTCGATCATGCTCGGCAAGTCGGCTGATATCTCGCACGATTTCGAGACCCTGGAAGACTGAAACACAAACGGGCGCCCGAGCGCCCGCGTCCAGTTAACCACTACGCTGTCAGGCCGCGATCTGCTCGAAGGAAAATTGCGGAATGTCCGCCCGATCGCTTGCATGCTCGACCGTGATGCCGCACACGTTCCCCTCCGCGTCCAGATCAAGCAGGGTGTTTTCGTCCAGATCCCGGCTTTCGCTGACCGGGCTGGATTTGAACTCGATATAAAGTGTGTCGGTATCCTGAAAATACTTGATCTTCATGGCAAGAACCTCCGATCAAAAAATGCGTTGTGGACGGTTTCCCCATCCGGCAGAAGAATCACCCGCAAAAACCTGCCATCCGCCCCCGTGATGGACGCCCAACGGCGAATTCGACCATCGGCCTGCACCTGCTCCCGTTCCGGATGATCGATCACGTGCTGTATCCACTCCAACTCAATTGAGGCCCGATCAGGCCGTTGCCGCATGGAGAGAAAATACTGGGTGAATTTCACGAGGCCCAGTGTAACAAACAACCGGCATTGATATGCGACTCATCCACCATGGCCTGCCCTGTGGCCGCCAGCACGGCACACGACTTAGAAGTACTGGAAGCTTGACCGCCCCCCACCCGCAAGAAAAAGCCCCTGCTTGCAGGGACTTTTTCTTGCACGACTCTCGCGCAAACAAAACGGGCGCCCGAAGGCGCCCGTTTCGATTCACAGCACTAACTTGGCGGTTGCCAGATTAGAACTTGTGGATCAGACCCAGGGAGATGCCGCTGGGATCCAGGCCGTTCGCTGCGACAGCCAGGCCGTCGCCGTGGCCGCCAGCGCTCACGCGGAAGTTGCCGTTGGCGTCGTTGTTGGCCTTGGCGTAGGCGACGTAAGCGGTGGTGCGCTTGCTCAGGCTGTAGTCAGCGCCGAGAGCGTACATGTCAGCGCTCTGGTCAGCCGTAGCGTTGCCCTTCAGGTCGGTCGCCTTGTACCACTGGGCGCTCAGCTTGATGTTGCCCATCTTGTAGGCGCCACCCAGGCCGTAGACCTTGCGGTCGGCGCCGGAAGTGCCAGCGGTGTCGCTAGCGGTGTGGTACATCGCGGTAATCGCGAAGTCACCCAGGTTGGCACCCACGCCCAGACGCCATGCAGTTTCGTCGGTGGTAGCGGTGATGTTGCCCTTCTGGTAACCCCACATTGCAGCGATCGGGCCGTTCTTGTAGTTCAGGCCGAGCGAGTAAGCGTCAGCGCTGCTTTCGGTCGAGCCAGCATTGGTAGCACCGGTGTGCTGGGTCGAGTAGTGAGCGGAACCGCTGAAGCCAGCGAACTCGGGGGAGTCATAACGGATACCGTTGTTGAAACGGGCATCCCAGTTGGTGGTGGCGCCACCGGTCAGGTTGCGGGTATCACCGATCTTGTTGTTGAAGAGGTCCATCTTGCGAGCCACTTCCTTCATCGGGGTGTCGAAGTAACCCAGACGAATGGTACCGAAGCCGCTCTTCACGCCGACGAAGCTGTCACGCTGACCGCCCCAGGAACCAGCGCCATCCAGGCCCAGAGTGGTTTCGAGTTGCCAAATGGCGCTCATGCCGCCGCCCAGGTCTTCAGCACCCTTGAAACCGATGTTGGAAGAGTTGCTGGAAACGTTCAGGGCACGGCCGCTGCCGTTGGTCAGGCTGTCGACGGACATGCTGAAGGTGCCGTAGACGTCAACGTTGGAGGTTGCGGCCATGGCGGGCGCAGCGAAAGCGGAAGCGATCGCGATTGCAAGAATCTTTTTCATCAATTTCTCCTTGGATTGGAATAAAGCTTGTTCAAGCTCTGCAGAGCTGTCCCACGCGTTGTTGTGCCGGTTGGACGTGATCGATTATCCAGACTCCGACCCAAGCGGCAAGAAAAGCTGTTGTTTTTTTCCTCACTAGCCGGGAAAACTGTTGTTTTGTTGCACATTCACAACGTCCTAGCCCGCTACCGTGCGCCCCCCCCTGCCTTGCCCCGTCCAGAATCAATTTGGTTGGCAATGCGTTCGGCCCAGCCTGGTTACAATCGCCACTTGTGTCTTGGGCCAATGGGAGAACGTGCATGCGCGTGGAGAACGGACGTCGCAGTTGCAACATCGAGGCATACCTCAGGATGCGCTGCTTGAGCCCCGGCATGCAGGCTGGCAACCCAGCACAATGCGATACGGCCAAGGCGGCCCGGCTGTAGCCTGCATGCATATCTGGGTGGACGCCGACGCCTGTCCGGGCGTGATCAAGGACATTCTGTTTCGCGCTGCGGAACGGGAGAAACTGCCGCTCACGCTGGTGGCCAACCGCTTGCTGCGCGTGCCACCCTCACCTTATATACGCGCGCTGCAGGTACCGATGGGATTCGATGTCGCCGACCGGCATATCGCGCAGGCGGCGAGTGCGGGCGACCTGGTGGTCACGGCCGATATTCCGCTGGCGGCAGCACTGGTCGACAAAGGCGTGGTGGCGCTCAATCCGCGCGGCGAACTCTACAGCGCCGACACGATTCGCGAACGGCTGGCGATGCGCAACCTGATGGAGGAACTGCGCGGCGCCGGGGTGGAAACGAACGGACCCTCCGCCCTGTCGCAGTCGGACCGCCAGGCTTTTGCCCGGCAGCTGGGCAAGCTGATGGCGAGACGGCGGGCTGGCTGAACCGACTCAGACCCAGCGCCCGGCCCCGACCAGTCCCACCACCCACCGAACGCCGCCATAGGCCAGCCACGAGAGCATGCGCAGCGGCCAGGCACGGCGCCGCCAGTTTGCGGGATCGAGCTGGACGGACTGGCTGATGGCCTGCTGCAACCGCTGCCTCAGATCGCTGCCAAAGGCCGCATCGTCGACGACCAGGTTGGCCTCGCGCGCCAGAAGGAGGCTGAACGGGTCGATGTTGCTGGACCCCACCGTGGCCCAGTGGCCGTCGACGACGGCCACCTTGGCGTGCAGTTCGCTGGCCTGGTATTCGTAGAGCCTGACCCCGGCCGCCAGCAGGTCGCGATAGAGGGCGCGCGCAGCGGCCTGGAAGAAGGGATGATCGGTATGCCCCTGCACCAGCAGGTGGACCTGCACACCGCGCGCGGCGGCCTTCTTGAGCAGCTTGCGGAACCGGCGGCCGGGCAGGAAATAGGCGTTGGCGAGGATGATCTCCTCGCGGGCATGCGCCAACGCAGCCAGATAGGCACGTTCGATGCTGCGGCGATGCGCAAAGTTGTCGCGCACGACGAAGGCTGCACGCACGCGACCGTCCGTAGGCCAGGCAGGCGTGATATCGGCCTCACGCTTGCGCGCCTGCAACTGGCTGATCGCGACCAGGCGCCACAGCCGGCGTGCGTTGCGGTGGATGCCTGCCAGCAGGGGGCCGCGCACCTCGACGCTGAAATCCAGCCGGGGCGCGTCGAAGGACACGGGCTCGAAATCGCTGATGAGGTTCATGCCGCCGATGAATGCGACGCGGGCATCGATGACCGCCAGCTTGCGGTGCAGCCGGCGCAGACTATGCGGGTTGGCCCGCCAGCCGGTGACCAGCGGACGGTAGACCAGGACATCAATCCCGGCTTGCGCCGATGCGTCGAACCAACTCGCGGGCAATTCGCGCGAGCCGACCCCGTCGACCATTACGTTGACCTGCACGCCGCGCTGCGCCGCCCGGACCAGCGCATGGCGAACGGATTCGGCGCTGGGGTCGGTGTTGAAGATGTAGGTTTCCAGATGGACCTGGGCCTGCGCGGCGTCGATGGCCGCGATGAGCGCGGGGAAAAACTCGCTGCCGCTCTGCAGCAGCCTCACCTCATTGCCGGGGACCGGCCGGATGCCGCGAACATGCAATCCCGGGAGGCGGCGCTTCATGATCGACGACCCGGGCTATCGAATGCCTGGCGCCACCTGGCGCGGCGCTGCATGCATCAGGCGGCCGCTTTCCCTCATAAGGCAGGGCTGATCTTGGCGGTCAGGGCCGCATGATCGGAAATGCGGTGCCAGGCATTGCCGGTGTGCACCTCGGCCGCCTGGATGTGGAAACGCCGGACGTAGATGCGATCCAGCTGGAACATGGGGAGGATGGACGGGTAGCTGCGCGCCGACTGGCCGTGATGCGTTTCGAAGACTTCGTGCAGGCCCAGCTCGTGCTCGAAAAAGCGTCCGGCACGAACCAGCCAGTCGTTGAAATCGCCGGCCAGGATCAGCGGGGCGTCGTCCGGCACCATGGCGCGCACGCGCGCGGCGATCATGGCCAGCTGACGCTTGCGGCCGCGTTCGGTGAGCCCCAGGTGGACGTTGATGCAATGCACCGGAACCGCCAGGCCGGGCACCTCGATTTCGCAGTGCAGCATGCCGCGACTCTCGAAGGCGTGCGCAGAAATGTCTTCGTTTTCCCACGAGAGGATCTTGAATCGCGACAGGATGGCGTTGCCGTGATGGCCGGTGTCGTAGACGCAGTTCTTGCCGTAGGCGAAGTCGGTGTAGACGTGCCCCGCCAGGAATTCGTGCTGCGGCCGGCCCGGCCAGTGCTGGAAACGGCTGGCGCGCAGGCCGTGGCTGCCCTGCACTTCCTGCAGGAACACGATATCGGTGCCGAGCATGCCGAGGCGGTCGCGCAGTTCATGCACGGTCAGCCGCCGGTTGAATTGCGACAGGCCCTTGTGGATGTTGTAGCTGGCAATGTGCAGCGGTTCGGTCATGCCCGCATTATAAGCGCGTGGGCAGTTGGCGAATGGCTGCCGCATTGCTGGGCGAAAAGCATTGCTCCGCCGCCTCGTCCAGCGGCAGCCAGCGGTAGCGCAGGTGCTCGCGCGGCGAGAGCGTCACGGGTAAGGGCGCCGGCAGCCTGAGGCCAAACACGTGCTCGGTGTTGTGCGTGACGCCCGGCGCGTAGCGATGGCGCCAGCGCGCGTAGATTTCGTAGCGGGTTTCGATATCCCACGGCGTCAGCTCGTACTCGGTGGCGTCGAGGCCGGTCTCCTCGCGCACTTCGCGAATGGCGGTGTCGGCGAGGGTTTCGCCTGCGTCCTGCGACCCGGTGACCGACTGCCAGAAGCCCGGGGCGTCGGCGCGCTCCATCAGCAGCACCTGGCCGTCGGGCGTATAAATGACGACGAGGACGGAAACCGGGATCTTGTGGCTCACGCGATACGCGTTGCGAGCGTATCGCCCGTTTCGAGCAGCTTCAGCAGGCGGTCGATGTTGGGATGCTTGCCGGGGTTCAGGCGGGCGTCTTCGGCATGCTCGGAGAATATCTCCAGCCCCTCTTCGGCGGCGGCGGGCGTGATGCCGCCGTGGATGCTGGCCAGATAGGCATAGACCCGGAACGAACCTGCGGTACCGGGCGCGTTCTCGATGATCGCCACCTCGGCACCCGAGGCGTCGGCCAGATGCAGGCGCTCTCCGCTAACCACGGGCAGCGCGTTCAATTTCTCTACGAAGCTCATGCTGCCTTGTCCGCCGGGTTGATGTTGCGCAGGCGGATGTGCAGCTCGCGCAACTGTTTTTCGTCGACGACGTTGGGCGCGTTGGTCATCAGGCACGAGGCGCGCTGCGTTTTCGGGAAGGCGATGACGTCGCGGATCGATTCGGCGCCAGCCATCAAGGTCACCAGACGATCGAGGCCGAACGCCAGGCCGCCGTGCGGGGGCGCGCCGTACTGCAGGGCGTCGAGCAGGAAGCCGAATTTTTCGCGGCGTTCTTCCGCGCCGATGTTGAGCGCGGCGAAGACCTTTTCCTGCACGTCTTCCTTGTGGATACGCACCGAGCCGCCGCCGACTTCCCAGCCGTTGAGCACCATATCGTAGGCCTTGGACAGGCACTTGCCGGGATCGGTGGCGAGCCAGTCCTCGTGGCCGTCCTTGGGCGCGGTGAACGGATGGTGCAGCGCGTCCCAGCGGTTCTCGTCCTCGTTGAACTCGAACATCGGGAAGTCCACGACCCACAGCGGCGCCCAGGCGCGGCCGTCGAGGTGGCCCTTCTCGTGGCCGATCTTGAGGCGCAGCGCGCCGAGCGCATCGTTGACGACCTTGGTCTTGTCGGCGCCGAAGAAAATCAGGTCGCCGTTTTGCGCGCCGGTGCGCTCCATCACCGCGCGCAGGGCGGCTTCGGACAGGTTCTTGACGATGGGCGACTGCAGGCCGGCTTCGTTGAGCTGCGCCACGTCGTTGACCTTGATGTAGGCCAGGCCCTTGGCGCCGTAGATCTTGACGAACTCGGTATAGGCGTCGATCTCGCTGCGGGACAGCGCCGCGCCGCCAGGGATGCGCAAGGCTGCAACGCGACCCTTTGGATCGTTGGCCGGGCCGGAGAAGACCTTGAAGGCGACGTCCTGCATCGCGTCGCCGACGTCGACGATTTCGAGCGTCACCCGCATGTCGGGCTTGTCGGAGCCGTAGCGGCTCATCGCCTCGGCGTAGCTCATGCGCGGGAAGGCTGCGGGCAGATCGACATCCTGCGCCTTCTTCATCATGTCGCGGATCATGCCCTCGACCAGGCCCATGATCTCCTCTTCGCCGAGGAACGAGGTTTCCAAATCCACTTGGGTGAATTCGGGCTGGCGGTCGGCGCGCAGGTCCTCGTCGCGGAAGCACTTGGTGATCTGGAAGTAGCGGTCGTAGCCCGCCACCATCAGGAGCTGCTTGAACAGCTGCGGCGACTGCGGCAAGGCGTAGAACATGCCGTCATGCACCCGCGACGGCACCAGGTAGTCGCGCGCGCCTTCGGGCGTGGAGCGCGTCAGCATCGGCGTTTCGACTTCCATGAAGCCGTTGACGTCCAGGTAGTCGCGCATGATCTTGGACACGCGATAACGCAAGCGCATGTTCTTCTGCATCGGCTCGCGGCGCAGGTCGAGATAGCGGTACTGCAGGCGGATGTTCTCGTTGATGGTGTCGTCGTCCATCTGGAACGGCGGCGTCAGCGACGGGTTCAGCACTTCGAGCTTTTTCGTCAGCATCTCGACCATGCCGGTGGGCATGTTGGGGTTCTCGGTGCCGGCGGGGCGCGCGCGCACCAGGCCCTCGATCTTCAGCACGAACTCGGAACGCACGTCTTCGGCCAGCTTGAAGGCTTCAGGGGTGTCGGGATCGACCACCACCTGCATCATGCCTTCGCGGTCGCGCAGGTCGATGAAGATGACGCCGCCGTGGTCGCGCCGACGGTGCGCCCAGCCGCACAGGGTCACGGTGTTGCCGATGTCGGCGGCGGTCACGCCCCCGCAGTAATGAGTACGCATGCGCTATTTCCTAATTGAATGCTTGGCCTAGGGATGTCCATGGCGTGCTTCGCCGGAAGCAACACCCATCGAGACGATATATTTCAGCGCGCGGTCGACGCTCAGGTTCAGTTCGACGACCTCGCTCTTTTTGACGTAAAAATAAAAACCGTTGACCGGGCTGGGCGTGGTGGGGATGAACACCGCCACATGCTCGTCGGGCAGCACGCTCGATACCTCTTCCGGAAGGTTGGTCTGGAACGCCAGCGCCCACGCCTCGGGATGCGGATAACGCACCAGCAGCACCTTGCGGAAGGCGTGGCCGTTGCCGGACAGGAGCGTGTCGGACACCTGCTTGACGCTGCCGTAGATGGTCTTGACGACCGGGATGCGCGTCAGCTGGCGCTCCCAGAAGTCGATGATCTTCTGGCCAAAGAAGTTGGCGCCGAACATGCCGGTCAGCACGATCACCAGCAGCGTCAGGATGACGCCGAGGCCCGGAATGCGCACGCCGATCCAGGCTTCGGGCTGCCATTCGACCGGCAGCACGGTGAGGCTCTGGTCCATGGTGCCGATCAGCAGGTCGAGCACCCACAGGGTGATCCCCAGCGGCACCCAGATCAGCAGACCGGTAATGAAATAACGTTTCATGGACGAACGCGGACGGAGACTCAAAACAAGAAGCGGGCGAACCAGCCGCCCGCTTCCCGATCAGCCCGAATCCTCAGTTACACGCCGGACAGGCGCCCGTTCCACAAGCGGGCGACGGAGCGTCGGACTTGGGTTCGGGGGGCTTGCTGCCGCCCTTGAAATCGGTGGCATACCAGCCGGTGCCCTTGAGGGCGAAGCCCGCCGCCGTGACCTGCTTGGCGTATTCGGACTTGCCGCACGACGGACACACGGTCAGCTGGGCATCGGACACTTTTTGCATTTCATCCTGGGCAAAGCCGCAGGCAGCACATTTGTAGGCATAAATCGGCATGAAAATTCTCCGACAATCAAGAAGTTGCGGAATTATACCCAAACGCGGCGGGCGGCGGTACGCACCCGGCCGCATGGCCGGTGGCCGGGTGGCTACCAGCGGATACTGAGGCTGCCGTAGACGCGTCGGCTGAAGATGTTGGTGTCGCGGAATTCGCGATAGTCGCTGCCGAGGTTCTGCCCCACCACCGAAGCCTCCACTTCGTAGCCCGGCATGTTCCAGCGCCGTGACAGGCGGGCATCGATGCGATTGAAGGCAGGCGTGGTATCGCCTTCCGACAGCCATTTCTGGGTGTCGCCATGCTGGCCGAACACGCTGGCCTCCCATCCGTCGCCCAGCCGGTAGCTGGCCAGCACGCCCCAGCTGTTGCGCGGCGCGGAGAGGGGGATGTCCAGGTTGAAATTTTCACGCCGGGTATTGGCCGCCAGGAAAGAGCGCGCAAAATGCGCCCGGATATCCAGGTCGCGGGCCGGACGCCAGTGAAGCTGGAACTCGCCCCCCTTGGACGTGATGCTGCCGAGGTTTTCGTACTTGAATTCATTCGCGCTGATGATGGAACCCGGGTCAGCGACATAGTTGGCCTTCTGCTCGCCGATGAAATTATCAATCGTGTCGTGGAACAGCCGCACGTCGAATTCCAGCCGGGCCGGGCGCCAGTACCCCACGTAGCCGATCTCGCGCGACAGCACCCGCTCGGGATTGAGCCCGTCCGACGGCACTGTTGCCACGTCTGCCAGCCCTCCCGACTCCAGCCTCAGCACCTGGTTGCCCTTTTCCTCGAAGAATGTCGGCGACCGATAGGCCCGCGAGACGCCCAGCCGGACGACATGCCCGGGCGCCAGCGTGAAATTGACTGCCGCGCGCGGCGACAGGTCGTTGCCGGTGAAGTAGTGATGTTCCAGCATCGCCCCGCCCTGCAGCAGCACGCGCTCATGAGGACGCCACTCCAGGTTGCCGAACGCCCGCGCCAGCACGCCGCTCAGGGTCTCGCTGGAGTTGTAGTTTTGCGGGCTCTTGACCGTTTCCTGCCGCAGTTCGCCGCCCCATACCGCCCGCAGGTCCGGCCGCCACTGCTCGTTGACCTGCAGTTCGACGTTGCTGCGGGTTTGCAGGAGATATTGATCCACGTTCACGACACAGCAGGCCCGGTTGGTGGCGTTCAGGTCGGCCCGCTTGTTCGCATCGAAACGGTTCTGGGTGTGATAGGCCTGAAGCCGCCATTCCCTTTTGGCAGACTCGACCTTGTGATACGCGAGCTGCAGGTAAAGCGCGCCCGAATCCTGCTCGTGCGGTTCGAGCAGGGAGCGGTAGTTGTTGAACCAATCGTCCACCTGGCGGCCCGATTTCCAGTCGCCCTGGCTGATGCCGAACTGCGCCATCAGGTCGGACCCAGGGGTCAATTGCCAGTCCATGCGGCCATTGACGAAATATGTCTTGCTCGCCTCGTAATACTGGCCGTTGTCCCTGGATGCAGCGCTCCGGTCGTTGACATCGCGCTCGAACCGGTCGCGCTGCTGGGCCGAGGCCGTGACGCGGTAGCGCAAGTCGGCATTGCCGCCCCCCTGGCGTAGCGTCAGGCCACGCATGGACTGCTCGCCCAGTTGCACTGAAACCGAACTACCCTGAACCTGAGCGGCCGTCTTGGTGATGATGTTGATGACTGCCGCAAAGGCATTGGCGCCATGAATCGAGGCATTGGGTCCGCGAACCACTTCGATGCGCTCGATATCGTCAATAGACAGCGGCAGGTCGGTCCAGTACACCGCACCATAGTGCGGGCTGTAGATCGAGCGGCCATCCACCAGGACCTGGAACCGGCGGGAATAGGCGTCGGCCATGCCGTGATAGCCGGCCGCCCAGGTGTTGTCGCGCGTGTAGGCGACCGTGAACCCGGGCACCAGGCGAAGCAGATCGGGTATATCGCGAAAACCCGAAGTGCGGATCATGTCGCGATCGATGATGGTGACGGCGGCCGGCGCCTCGCTCACCGGCTGCGAAAGCCGGGAGGCGGACAGAACGACGGGCAGTTCTTCGAGGAAGTCGGATTCGGTGACCGCGCCCATCGCCGGGCCTGAGCCCGCCCACGCGACGCCCAGCAATACAGCCCGGATCAGCCCTCTCAAAGCAGTCAGTTGCTTGCTAGCCACCTGTGTTCAAGGGCATCAGCCGCCCCGTTGTCTCCGCCTGTTGTTGTATTGCGCAGGTCTCCGATACAGCGACCGGGCCAGACCGGCATTCCTGCACCACCCGAGTTTTTCACACTACCGGATATTCTGTCCTTTTCAAGCCCCCCTGCAGGCGGTGGGTCAGAACGGAATATCGTCATCCATGTCGTCAAACCCGCTGCTGGCGGGGCGTTGTGCCTGTGCCGGCGCCTTGCTGGGCTGGCTGCGCTGCGGCGGGGGCGACTGGTCGTAACCGCCATCGTCCATGCTGGCCATGCCGCCCCCGCTGCGGCCGCCGAGCATCTGCATGCGGTCGCCGCGGATTTCGGTCGCGTATTTTTCGATGCCTTCCTTGTCGGTGTACTTGCGGGTACGGATCGACCCCTCGACGTAGACCTGGGAGCCTTTTTTCAGGTACTGCCCGCAGACCTCGGCAGTACGACCGAAGAAGCTGATGCGATGCCATTCGGTCTGCTCGACGAGCTGGCCGGACTTGTCCTTGTACTTGTCGGTGGTGGCAAGGGCCAGGTTGGCGACGGCTTCTCCGCTCGGCAGATAGCGCATCTCGGGATCGCGCCCCAGGTTGCCGACCAGAATGACTTTATTGACGGATGCCATGTTTTCCCCCGGGTTGAATTGGATTGATTGAATGTTTTTCCGGATTCTATCAGGCCAGCCTGTCAGGCAGCCGTCGCTTCGAGCAGACTTTTGGCCCCAGCCTCATCCCAGCCCCGGATGCTGACCTTGAGCATGGCCACGCCTTCTTCGGCCACCACCACGGCCTCGACTACACCAGCCAGGGCGGCCAGCTGCATGCGCAGCAAGGCGGCCTGGTCGTCGGGCATCACGCCCACCCGGAACAGGCGGGTCTTGATGGCGGGAGGCGGGACCATCGACAGGCTCGCAATCAGCCAGATGGCCATCAGCGCCACGCAGAACATGAACACCATGTGGAAGCCGTAGTGCTGGGCCAGCCAGCCGCCGAACACGCCGCCAAAGAACAGGCCCAATGCCTGCGCGGTGTTGTAGACGCCCATCGCCGTGCCCTTGGCCGATGCCGGCGCCAGCTTGGAAATCAGCGACGGCAGGCTGGCTTCCAGCAGGTTGAATGCGACGAAATAGAAGAACAGCGCCCAGACGATGCCCCATAGATAGTCGATCCCCACTGCCAGTCCGACCTGGGACAGCAGCATCAGGGCCACCGAACCGACGAATACCGGCTTCATCTGGCCGCGTTTTTCCCCATAGATGATGGCAGGCACCATCAGCACGAACGAGCCCAGCAGCACCGGCAGGTAGACTGCCCAATGGTGGTCTGCGTCGAGGCCGCTGTTCTTGAGCGCCACCGGAACCACGACGAACATCGCCATCTGCGCGGCGTGCAGCGCAAAAATCCCGAAATCCAGGCGGAGCAGCTGCCCATTCTGCAGCACGTCCATCAGGCGTGCCGGGTTGGGCTGCGCGTCGGCGTGGAAATGTGTGTCGGCCGGGTCGGGCACCCACGACCGGACCACCCAGATCGCAGCCAGTGCCAGGATGCCGGTCAACGCGAACAGCCCCGGCACCCCGATGATGCGATTGAGCGCGGGGCCGGCCACCAGTGACACGGCAAAGGCGATACCGATCGTCGAGCCGATGATCGCCATCGCCTTGGTACGGTGCTCCTCGCGCGTGAGGTCGGCCAGCATGGCGGTGACGGCAGCGGAAATCGCCCCCGCGCCCTGCAGCGCGCGTCCCAGGATGGTCCAGTAGATGTCGGTGGCGAGTGCGGCGATCAGGCTGCCGATGGCGAACACGATCAGGCCGAAGATGATGACCTTCTTGCGCCCCAGGCGGTCGGAGGCCATGCCGAAGGGAATCATGAAGATGGCCTGGGTCAGGCCGTACATGCCGAGCGCCAGGCCGACCAGGGTGTGATTGTCGCCCCCGGGAAGGTGCTCGGCATACAGCGCGAACACCGGCAGGATCAGGAACATGCCCAGCATGCGCAGCCCGAAGATCGCCGCCAGGCCCGATGTGGCGCGCTTTTCGGCGCGGTTCATGCTTTCGGACAGATCGATGTGCGGCACGGCTGAATTCGGCGAATGGTGGAAGTCCGTTATATTAGCAGGTTGCGAATTACGCCTCCCGACGTCAGACAATGGAATTTATCCGCATCCGCGGCGCCCGCACCCACAACCTGAAGAACGTCAACCTCGACCTGCCGCGCAACAAGCTGGTGGTGATCACGGGGCTGTCCGGTTCAGGCAAGTCTTCGCTCGCCTTCGATACGCTGTATGCCGAGGGGCAGCGGCGCTATGTCGAATCGCTGTCAGCGTATGCGCGGCAGTTCCTGCAACTGATGGAAAAGCCCGACGTCGACCTGATCGAGGGCTTGAGCCCGGCAATCTCGATCGAGCAAAAGGCCACCAGCCACAACCCGCGCTCGACCGTGGGCACGGTGACCGAAATTCACGATTACCTGCGCCTGCTGTACGCCCGCGTCGGCGACCCGCAGTGCCCGGAGCACGGCATCACGCTGGCCGCGCAAACCGTGTCGCAGATGGTCGACGCGGTGCTAGCGCTGCCCGAGGACACCAAGCTGATGATCATGGCGCCGCTGGTGGTGGGCCGCAAGGGTGAGAACCTGGAACTGTTTGCCGAACTGCGGGCGCAGGGCTTCGTGCGGGTGCGCGTCGACGGCAAGGTGCACGAGATCGACGCGGTGCCCAAGCTCGACAAGAACAAGAAGCACACCATCGAGGTCGTGGTCGACCGCCTGAAGGTCCGTGCCGATGCCAAGCAGCGCCTGGCCGAAAGCTTCGAGACCGCGTTGCGCCACGCCGACGGCCGCGCGCTGGCGGTGGAAATGGACTCGGACAAGGAGCACCTGTTCTCGGCCAAGTTCGCCTGTCCGATCTGCAGTTATGCGCTGCCCGAGCTGGAGCCGCGCCTGTTCTCCTTCAACAATCCAATGGGCGCCTGCAGCACGTGCGACGGCCTCGGCCAGATCACCTTCTTCGACCCGGTGCGCGTGGTGGCCTTTCCGCATCTGTCGCTGGCCAGCGGCGCGATCAAGGGCTGGGACAAGCGCAACCAGTTCTTCTACATGATGCTGCAAAGCTTGGCGATGCATTACGGCTTCGATCTCGATATGCCGTGGGAGTCGCTGCCGCCGCGCATCCACGATGTGATCCTCAACGGCAGCGGCAAGGAGGCCATTGCGTTCCAGGCGCTGGCGCCGCGCGGCGGCTTCACCACCAAGCACTATCCGTTCGAGGGCGTGCTCGCCAACATGCAGCGCCGCTATCACGAGTCCGACTCGATGGCGGTGCGCGAGGAGCTCGCCAAGTACCAGAACAACAAGGCCTGTCCGGCCTGCAGCGGCACCCGCCTGCGCGAGGAGGCGCGCCACGTGATGGTGGGCGGCGTGCCGATCTTCGAGGTCAGCGCGATGCCGCTGAAGCAGGTGCTGGCGTTCTTCGAGACGCTGAAACTCGACGGCCACCGCGCGCAGATCGCCGACAAGATCGTCAAGGAAATCGTCGCGCGCGTCGGCTTCCTCAACAACGTCGGTCTCGATTACCTGTCGCTCGACCGCTCGGCCGACACGCTGTCGGGCGGCGAATCGCAGCGTATCCGCCTCGCCTCGCAAATCGGATCGGGGCTCACCGGCGTGATGTACGTGCTCGACGAGCCCTCGATCGGCCTGCACCAGCGCGACAACGACCGCCTGCTGGCCACGCTCAAGCACCTGCGCGACATCGGCAACTCGGTGCTGGTCGTCGAGCACGACGAGGACGCGATCCGCGCGGCCGACTATGTCGTCGACATGGGTCCGGGCGCCGGCGTGCACGGCGGCGAAGTCGTCGCCGAGGGCACGCCGGAAGAAATCCGGATGAGCCAGCATTCGCTGACCGGCCAGTACCTGTCGGGCCGGCGCGCAATCGCGATTCCCAAGGAACGTCGCGCGCCCGACCCCGAACGCCAGCTGGTGGTCACCGACGCCAGCGGCAACAACCTGAAGAACGTCACGCTGAACCTGCCGGTCGGGCTGTTCGTCTGCATCACCGGCGTGTCGGGTTCGGGCAAGTCCACGCTGATCAACGACACGCTGTACGCTGCCGTCGCACGCCACCTGTACGGCTCGTCAGCCGAACCTGCACCACACGACGAGATCCACGGCCTCGAGTTCTTCGACAAGGTGATCAACGTCGACCAGAGCCCGATCGGCCGCACGCCGCGCTCCAACCCGGCGACCTATACCGGACTGTTCACGCCGATTCGCGAACTCTTTGCGGGCGTGCCCGAAGCACGCGCGCGCGGCTACGGCCCGGGCCGCTTCTCGTTCAACGTCAAGGGAGGCCGCTGCGAGGCCTGCCAGGGCGACGGCGTGATCAAGGTCGAGATGCATTTTCTGCCCGACATCTACGTGCCGTGCGACGTCTGCCACGGCGCGCGCTACAACCGCGAAACGCTCGAAGTGCACTACAAGGGCAAGACCATTCGCGATGTGCTGGAAATGACCATCGAGGCGGCGGCCGAATTCTTCGATGCCGTGCCCGTGGTCAAGCGCAAGCTGCAAACCCTGATCGATGTCGGCCTCGGCTACATCCGCCTCGGCCAGTCCGCCACCACGCTGTCGGGCGGCGAGGCGCAGCGCGTCAAGCTGTCGCTCGAATTGTCCAAGCGCGACACCGGCCGCACGCTCTATATCCTCGACGAGCCGACGACCGGCCTGCACTTCGCCGACATCGACCTGCTGCTGAAGGTGCTGCAACGGCTGGCGGATGCGGGCAACAGCGTGGTCGTCATCGAGCACAATCTCGACGTGATCAAGACCGCCGACTGGCTGGTCGACCTCGGTCCGGAAGGCGGGGCGGGCGGCGGCCAGATCATTGCCGAAGGCTCGCCCGAAGCGGTGGCGGACAACCCGGCCAGCCATACCGGCAAATACCTGCAGCCCGTGCTGTCGCGGCATTGAGCCAAATGGCCGAACCGATCCGCCTCTCCAAGCTGATGTCCGAGCGCGGCCTGTGCTCCAGGCGCGAGGCCGACAGCTATATCGAGCGCGGCCTGGTGTTCGTCGATGGCAAGCGCGTCAGCGAGCTCGGCACCAAAGTCGACCCGGATTGCGCCATCCGCCTCGATGCGCAAGCCAGCCAGCAGCAACAGCAGCGCGTCACCATCCTGCTGCACAAGCCGGTCGGTTATGTCTCCGGCCAGCCCGAGCCTGGCTACCAGCCCGCCGTGGCCCTGATCCGTGCCGATACCCAGTGGCAGGACGGCCGTACCCGGCAGGCGTTCAGCCCCTCCCACCTGAAAGGGCTGGCGCCTGCCGGCAGGCTCGACATCGACTCGACCGGCCTGCTGGTCCTGACGCAGGATGGCCGCATTGCCCGGCAGCTGATCGGCGACCATTCCGAGGTCGAGAAGGAATATCTGGTGCGCGTGGAAGGCCATCTGGACGAAAGAGGCCTCGCGCTGCTCAACCACGGATTGTCGCTCGACGGCCGCAAGCTGCGGCCTGCGCGCGTCAACTGGCAGAATGCCGATCAATTGCGGTTCATACTTAGGGAAGGCCGCAAGCGCCAGATTCGCCGCATGTGCGAACTGGTCGGGCTCAAGGTCATCGGCCTGAAACGCGTGCGTATCGGGCGATTGCGGCTTGGAGACCTGCCGCCCGGTCAGTGGCGCTACCTGAAAGCGGACGAGCGGTTCTGATTCCCGCAATGTAAAAATTCACGTTTGGCCTTGTACCTGCGGTGTTTTGGCGTTATTAATAAAAGTTGCGGATTGCCAGATCCGCAGCCTTTACTTAAATCTACAAGGGAGATCCTCATGAATTCCAAACTTCTCGTCACTCTGTTCGCTGCGCTTGCGCTCACCGCCTGCCAGAAAGCAGAAGAAGCTGCTGCCCCGGCCATGGAGCAAGCCCAGGAAGCCGCCGGCGCTGCTGTCGAGTCGGCTGGTGATGCTGCTGCCGCTGCAGGCGAAGCTGCCGGCGATGCCGCAGCAGCTGCCGGTGATGCCGCTGCCGATGCCGCCGCTGCAGGCGCAGGCAAGGTTGAGGAAATGGCCGGCGAAGCCAAGGATGCGATGAAGCAGTAAGCTTCGCGTCCCCCCACGAACGGCCAGGTCATCCTGGCCGTTCGCTTTTGTAGAATCGGCCCGCCGGAACCAAACCAGCCTGGCGGGTACTTTCCACGCTGCCAGTGGCCCAACCTCAGCACGGGACAGTTCGGGCACGATGCGGCACAATAGCCGTGACGCCTCGAGACCCCCCCCCAACATCATGCGCATCGTCGTCAGACTGCTCGCCCTGTTTTGTTCGCCCGTCATCGCAGCCAGCCCGGTTCCGGTCGAAAGCCTGCCGCTCTCCGAAGCCGCCATCCACCCGCTGCGCGAAGCCTCGGCCCAGGTCGTCTCGCTCAACCTGGCCAGACTGTCGTCGGAACTGACCGCCCAAATCGACAGCATCCCTGTTGAACCTGGGCAGCGCATTGCCAAGGGCGCCGTGGTCGCGCGCCTGGAATGCGCAGACATCCGGATCGCCTCGCAGCGGGCTCAGGCCGCGCTGGACGCCTCGCGTGCGCGGCTCAAGCTCGCGCAGCAGCAGTTGCAGCGCAACACCGAGCTCGCTGCAAAGAACTTCATCTCGCCCGCAGCGCTCGACGCCCGCCAGACCGACGTGGATGTCGCCGCGGCGGAACTCAAGCTCAATGCAGCCGCACACGCCGAGGCCCGTCGCAACATCGGCAAATGCACGCTGCGCAGCCCTTATCCCGCGATCGTCGAGGCCCGCGTCGCCCAGGTGGGCGAGCGCGTCACTCCCGGCACGCCCATTGTTCAGCTGTGGGATACCTCCCGGATGCAATTGAGCGCGCAGGTCCAGCAAGCAGACAGCGAAGGATTGCTCCGGGCACAGCCGGTATTCATCAGCCAGGGACGTCCATACAAAGTGAAGCTGCTGCGCGTCTCGCCTGCGGTCAACCTGTCCAGCCGCACCCGGGAAGCGCGATTTGCTTTCAGCCACGACATGCCCGCCCCCGGCAGCAACGGCGTGCTGCGCTGGAACGATCCGCGCCCGTTCATCCCGGCCGACTATCTGGTTCGTCGAAACAATCAACTCGGTGTATTCATTGCAAGCGGTAATACGGCTCAATTCGTCGCGCTGCAGGATGCGCAGGAGGGCCGGCCTGCGCTGGCCACCGGACTCGCCGAACACACCCGCCTCATCCGGGACGGACGCCTGACGCTGCAGCATGGCATGAGCATCCGGCCGCGCTGACCCTTTGACCCGCCGTCAAGCATGAGCCTCTACGCGCGCTTCATCACGAACCATCCGCTCGCGAACGTGTCGTTCGTGGTCATCCTGCTGCTGGGCATCCTGGGCTATCTCAACATGCCGCGCGAGCAGGACCCGGAAATCAACTTCAACTGGCTGGTCGTCAACACGGTGCTGCCCGGCGCCTCGGCCGAGGATGTCGAGAAAAAGGTGACCGACCCGCTTGAAGAAGCGATCCGCACGCTCGCGGACATCCGATTCGTGTCCAGTACCAGCCGGGACAATTCGTCGACCATCCTGGTCCGTTTTCGCGACATACCCGAGCGCCAGTTCGACAAGCATGTCACCGACCTGAGGCGCC
>JBFHQA010000025.1:0-26279 GCA_041592455.1 Thiobacillus sp.
CGACGATGGTCAGCCCGACGATCAGTTCGCTCATGCCCAGTTGCCTGGCCAGTGTCACTGCCGCGTCCACCAGCCAGTTGGAACCGAGGACCAGCAGCACAAGTCCGGCTACCACCAGCAGAAGTTGCACGCCCCAGTGGCGATCCCAGGCCGTCTCGTCGAGCTGCGTGACCTCTCCATTTGCCTCGCGATCTGCCGCAGTCTCGCGGCGGCTCTGGCGAATGACCAGGACTGTATAACTCACCAACAACACGACAAAGATCAGTCCGTCCCAACGACCAATGCCACCATCGCTGGCCAGCACCCACAACAGCAGCGACACGCCAACCAACAGTGGAACCTCCTGCCGAACCAGCTGACGGTTCACGATGAGCGGCGTGATCAACGCGGATACGCCAAGAATGAACAGGATGTTGAAAATATTGCTGCCCACCACGTTACCCAGCGCGATATCCACCCGGCCCGTCCAGGCAGATTGCACCGATACGGCAAGCTCCGGCGAACTGGTACCAAAGGCCACGACCGTCAGCCCCACCACAAGCGGCGAAATGCCAAACGACAGGGCAAGCTTCGTCGCCCCGCGCACCAGCAATTCGGCGCCCAGCACCAAAGCAATCAAACCGGGGATAAACCAGATCATGCAATCGTCCTTGTCAAAATAGGGCGCGCAACATCTCTTCGATTTCGAACACCATCACCAGCAGCCAGGCGAACATGGCAATACCTACGCCCGCTGCGGCAATATCCTTGATGATGCCTATCTTCTCGTCATGCCTGGTTTCGACAAAATCACACAGTGCTTCGATGGCACTGTTCATGATTTCCGCGACCAACACCAGCGCCGTAACGACGATAATCAGCAAGGAATCGATCCAGTCGCGCGCGAACAGAGCTGCCGTCAGCACCGCCAGCGAGAGCACCAGTTTCCAGGCCACACTGAAGTCGTAGACCACGGCATAGCGCAAGCCTGACGCAATGGTGCGCAACTTGCGGATGGGGTGATACCCTGGTTCGCCCGTGCCTAGGAACTTATGCCTCATGGCTGTTGCCCTCGTGTCGGACCGAGCGAATGGAAAACCACTGGCCGAAACATTACCACGCGCAGCCCGCCCACCCAGCTCATGGCGACCAGCGATCCGGCTATGACATCGCTCGGAAAATGAACCTGCAAATAGATGCGAGACACCCCGACCCACAGCACGAGCATGCCCAGCAATACCGCCCATACCACCCGTCGATGTGGCATAACCAGGAATAAAGCGATAGCCAGAGCCGTAATCTGCATCGCATGTACACTGGGATAGGACCAGTCGGCGGGCATCGGCAGCCAAGCGGGAAAGAGATCAGGACGCGGCCGTGCGACGATAAGCTTGGTCACATGCCCCAGAATCGAACTGCCCAGCAAGGCCAGCGAGATGAAAGCTGCCTCGCGCCAGCGCCTTTGCCAAGCCAGCCATCCGGCCACGCTCAGCGCCAATGGCACCAGCGCCAGCAAGGACCCCAGCCAGGTGACCCCCTGCATCAGGACATCGAGCGGTTCGCTCCGCCATGCATGCGCCAGACCAAGACCGGCGCGATCAATCGTGCCGACCTTGCATTGGCCTTCCGGACAAACGAACCACGCACCTGCGATGAGCACCATCATGCCCAGTGACCAGAGACAGGCCATTTTTTGCAAGTTTGCTCTCCTGAATGTACCGCCTCCGAGTCAACCAAACGGACAGGAAGTGCGCCCAATTCAATGTACGTCTCGAGGCAGAGCGCGCATGTTTAAACTCTGGTCCCCGTGATGCGACAGCTTTGCCGCTTCAGAGTTTCACACTGTGGGATGGTTCAGGAATTGAGCAGGGATCGACCGGGGAAACCCGTGACGAGTGGGGCTTGGCGCTTGTTAGCCTTCCGTAATGCGGCGGGCCTGCCTGTTGAGATTTTCGATGGCCTCAACGGCGGCACGCTGGGCTTCCTCGGCCTCGGCTTCGGAACCCATCATGGTCAGGCGGCCAAAGTTGCCGAAGGGCTTCACGTCCACCAAGGTGATGTGCGCAGCCTTTTCTGCCTCGTTGGCGGCGTAGACGGCATAGCCGGCAGGCTCGACCTCGAGGATGAACATGCTCTTGCCGGGCAGGATCATCGAGCCCTTGCGCAGCTGGCGGTTGATCAGCGTGGTGTGGTCCGGCGTCATGCCGCGAATGATCTCGTTCCAGTGTATCTTGCAGGCCATGCGCGAATCCATCGTGGTCTTCAGTTGCCGCAGGATGGTCGAGCCGGCTTCCATGACCTCGCTCTGGTTGCGGTAATGGATTTCCATCGATCCGAACGAACGTTCCACCACCTGCTCGCCCAGGTGCACGCTGGTTTCCTTGAGGGCGATGTCGGACAGACGGTGCACCGCCATGCCGGGTGCGACCTCGACCCACAGGCAGGCATCGCCGGGCACCGGCAGGAATCCCTGCGACGACGTGGCGAGGTAGGACGCGAGCTGCGGTTGCAGCGCATCCATGAAGACGAAGGTTCGAAGACTGATATGCATGATGCGGGGCGGATACTACACGCAATCAGCGCGTGAGACCCATGTACAGCATGGGCAATTTTTCGGGCAGCCGTTCGACCTGGTCCAGCACGGTGAAATTCTTGGCGCCGAAGATGCGCGAGACGTACTGGTCGGCGTGCGGGTCGAGGCTCAGCGCGTAGACGGTGATGCCGTCGCGCGCCAGTTCCTCGACTGCCCGCTTGGTGTCGAAGCGCAGGTACTGCGGGTCGCGCACGTCGTTGTCGGCGGGCTCGCCGTCGGTAATGATGAACAGGACCTTCTTGTTCTTCGGCTGCTGCTTCAACTGCTCGCCGGCGTGGCGCAGGGCGGCGCCCATGCGGGTCGAGTACGAGCCCTTGAGTCCGGCCAGCCGCGCCTTGACCAGGTCGTTGTACGGCTGGTCGAAGTCCTTGAACCGGTAGTAGTGCACGTCGTGGCGACCATCCGAGCAGAAGCCGTGCAGCGCGAACGGATCGCCGATGCGGTCGAGCGCATCGGACAGCAGCACGGTCGCGGAACGCGTCAGGTCCATGATGCTGTAGTCCTGGCCGCGCACCTTGTCGTTGGAGGATTCCGACATATCGAGCAGCACCATCACCGCGAGGTCGCGCACGTTGCGCTTGTAGCGCATCATGATGCGGGTATCGGGCTGCTGGCCCATGCGGATGTCGATCATCGCGCGCACGGCGGCGTTGACGTCGAGCTCGTCGCCGTCTTCCTGGTTGCGGATGCGTTGCATCGCCTGCGGGATCATCGATTCGATCAGGTACTTGAGGCGCGAGATCACCGGCTTGTTGTCGGTGATGATCTTGTCGATCACGTCGAGTTCGCCCAGCGGCGGACGGCGCTCCAGAACCGTGGCCCAGCTCGGGCGCTCGAGCTGGATCTGGTAATCCCACTCGTTGTAGTGATAAGGCTCAGAAACCGGCGGCTTGCCTTCCAGTTCGTTGATGGTCACGCCTTCCTGGTCGAGCCAGAACTCGGTCTCGAGCACCCAGATTTCTTCTGCGTCGTCGCCTGCGTACTCGTTGTTGACCTCGTTGACCATCTCCATCAGCGAGACTTTCTTGCGCGTCTGCTTGCCGCCCCAGGTCGCCTCCAGCGCAGCCTCGACGTCGTACTCTTCCGACTCCCACACGGTGCGGTTGTCGTCGCGATAGATCGCGCGCAATACGTCGGTGCGCACATTGAATTCCGGCAGCGGCAGCTGTCCCAGCGCATGCGCCAGTTCAACGCCGATATTCCAGCTCACCTGGTTGGTCGACAGGTCGGTTTCGGCGCGGAACAGCGCCACCCCCTGCTGCACCCAGGGGTGCGGATCGTTCGAATCCGTGTCCAGCAGCGCGCGCGCCAGCCGGTTCAGCAGGTCGCCGACGGTCTTGGGCTCGCTGGTGTCGAGCGGCGGATGCAGGGCGAGCCAGGACGCACGCATGTTCGGGAAGTCGCGGCAGGCCAGCTCTTCCACGCGGGCGTCCTCGATCGCCTCGATGATCGCCATCTGCGTGGTGTTCAGCATCTGCATCGACAGCGGCTCGCCGGTATAGACGAGATGCGCAGCGCAGTGGTTGGCGGTGGCGCGATAGATTTCCAGGCCCGGGATTTTCGCCTCGTCGGGCGTCTCGTCGCCATACGGCTTGTAGTCGTCGAACGCATCGGCGATGTGGATGACGTAGCGTTCGATGAAGGGCTTCAGGCCTTCGCGGGATTCATAGTCGCCGGAGGTCGGACGCAGGAAGAAGTCACGGCCCCACATCGCGCGCAGGTAGATGTTCAGGCGGCGCTGCACATCGACGAACAGCGTGCCCTTGCGTTCCTTCTGCAGGATGCCCAGGGAGTCGGGCGTGCTCAGCGAGAAGTAGCCGACCTGGCCTTCGAAGTCTGCCTTGTAGGCCTGCGCGCCCCACTGCACCCAGCGCCGCAGGCCGCCCAGCGTCAGTTCGCTCAGCAGGCGGTCGAGGTTTTCCAGCATCGGCCGCAGACCGCGCTGCGCCTGCGCGAGCATGATCTCCAGCACGTTGAGGTAGGCGCGGAACAGGTCTTCGTCGCCCAGGCGCTGGGCCGCCAGCGGCGCGGTGCCGACGATCAGCGTCAGCACCTGGCCCGACGTCTTCGACGCCATCGCCATCAGGAAATTGACCACGTCGGGCAGCACTTCTTCGCCGATGGCGCGGCTGACTTCCGGCATTTCCTGGATATAGGTGACGACGAGCTCCTCGCCGCGACCCAGGTTGTGGAGCGCGACCGCCCCCTTCAGGTAGTTGTCCAGCCCCCGCGACGAGAACATCCGTGCCGCCTCGTTCCAGGACGCACGCAATACGTCCTGCGCGTCGGTCGGCAGGTCGTCGAGTACCTCCTGGTATTCTTCGAGATGGATGGCCATGGTGGAGAGTCTGGACTCGCGGCGCCAGACTGGCCGGCACCGCGTCGCGGATTAGAAGTAGGTCGTGACCGCGGAATCGAGCGCGTCGCGCATGTCCGGATCGTCGGTGATCGGGCGCACCAGCGCGACTCGGCAGGCCGCCAGCGGGGCCACGCCCTTGGCGATCAGCGAGCCTGCGTAGATCAGCATGCGGGTCGACAGGCCCTCATCGAGGCCATGCCCCTTGAGGTTGCGCGCGCGCTCGCCGATGTGGACCAGGTTCTTGGCCACGTCGATCGAGACACCCGACTCGTGGGCGACGATCTCGGCTTCGATCTCGTGTTCCGGATAGTTGAAGTCGAGGCCGCCGAAACGCTGCTTGGTCGACTGCTTCAGGTCCTTCATCAACGACTGGTAGCCGGGGTTGTATGAAATCACGATCTGGAAATCGGGGTGCGCTTCGATCAGCTCGCCCTTCTTTTCGAGCGGCAGCTGCCGGCGCGCGTCGGTCAGCGGGTGGATCACCACGGTGGTGTCCTGGCGCGCCTCGACCACTTCGTCCAGATAGCAGATCGCGCCATGGCGTGCGGCCACGGCCAGCGGACCATCCTGCCAACGAGTGCCGTTGGCATCCAGCAGGAAGCGTCCGACCAGGTCGGATGCCGTCATGTCTTCGTTGCAGGCCACGGTGATCAGCGGCTTGCCGAGCTTCCACGCCATGTATTCGACAAAGCGCGTCTTGCCGCAGCCCGTGGGGCCTTTCAGCATCATTGGCATGCGAACCGAATAGGCCGCCTCGTAGAGCTCGACTTCATCGGCCACGGGGCGGTAATAGGGCTCGTTCTTCACCAGATACTGCGACAGCACATCGGACACGGGCGCAGTCGATGCCGGGCGGGTCATCGCCTCCTGCTGCGACTGCGCGGCACGGGCCATGGCTTCCTGGCGCGGGGAATACGTGCGGAAAAAAGGGTCGTTACGCATGACTCATCACCTGCAAAATTTGATACCAGTACAGCGAACTCAGTCCGGCCAGACCCGGTCCGGGAACAGCGCGGTGCCGCTCTCGGCCACGCCCGACGCAGTCGATTGGGCCACGGACTTTTTCGGCGCAGCGGGCTTGGTCGTGACGGGCTTGGCGGCAGCAGGCTTGCTGGCGGCCTTCTTGGGCGCAGCCTTTTTCGGCGCAGCCTTCCTGGGAGCGGGCTTGCTGGGCGCAGCAGGCTTGGCTGCGGCTGCCTTGCTGGCTGCAGGCTTGGCAGCGGGTTGCTGCTCGGCCTTGGCCTGGCGCACGCTGGCGGACAATTTGTCTTTCAAGTTGGTCATGATGCGATCACCTCGTTAATGATGGCTTCGATTTCCGCGGCGGCCGGGGCACCCCGACTTCCAAGCTGATAGACCGAAACGCCTTCAAGTGCTGCACTGCGATAAATGGCGCGACGACGGATGCCCGTGTCGAGCACGGGAATGCCGAATTCGGCAATGGCATCGTGCATGGCCGCGGAAAGCGCGCTCTTGGGCTCGAGCTGGTTCAGAACCAGAAAGGCCTTCAAGCGCTTGTTGGTCTTACGGGCTTCCTCGATTTCCTGGGGCAGCCGGAGGCTCGCCCACAGGTCGATCGGTGAAGGCAATACCGGAATCAGGGCCACGTCGCAGGCGCGCAAGGCCTGCAGCGACGAATGGCTTTCCAGCGAAGGGGGGCAATCGAGCACCAGATGGCGATAGGCCTTGTAGTTCTGGTGCAGCGTTCTGGCATCCCACTTGCCGCTGATCTGCTTGACCGTTGCGGGAAACGGCGCGTTGCCCAGGCTGGCCCACTGCCTCGACGAGGCCTGCGGGTCGAGGTCCAGCACCAGCGTATCGTCACGCTTGGCGAGCCCCGCCGCGAGGTTCATCGAAAGCGTGGTCTTACCCGCACCACCCTTCTGGTTGATGACAGCAATGATGTGGGTTGCCATGCTCAGCCTTCCGGTTGTGTGTACAACGCATTGATGCGCTCGGCGAGGCCGAGTTCAGCTTCGCCCAGTTCTCCGCTTTCGCCCGACTCCAGCGTGATGTTCACGTAGGTGCTGGCGAAGTTGATGTTCTGCGGGTGCAAACCCGATTCTTCGGACAACGCAGCAAGGTCGTCCAGGAACGCGCGCGTCGCGCTGTAGCGCTCGAACGCAAATCGACGGAACAGCGTTTGCGGCTTGCCGCGGGCTTCCCAGCCCTCAGGAATGTCAGCCATGGTTATCACGCTCGGCCGTCAAGCCGTCCAGTTCGTGCACGTGCGCGATCTCTTCGGCCAGAATGCCTTCCAGCAGGGCCGCGTTGTCTTCGTCACGCATCCGTCGTGCATGCGTGACTGCCTCTTCATACAAGCGTACAGCATCGACTTCCAGGACGCGATCGGCCGCCAGCATGTCGTCGACCGTGCGGCCCAGCCGCGCCGGCGGCAGATTGCCGGCGGACGGTGCCACGCCGAGGACGATCAGCCGCTCCATCAGGCGTTCGGCATGACCCAGTTCCTCGACCGCTTCGCGGCGAAGCTGGGATGCCAGCGCATAGTCGCCCCACAGGCGTGCCAGCACGCTCTGCGCCAGGTATTGCTGGACCGCTGCCATTTCGTGCGTCAAAGCACGCGACAGCCAGCCCAGCGTACGAGGATCGACACTCATTCCTTGATGGAATTAGCTGCGCGACGTGGTGATCTCAGCGTCGCGGCCGCCGCCTTCAGCGTCGGGCTTGGTCGGCAGGATGCCTTCCACTTCGCTGTGGACGCGGGCGATGATGTGTGCAGCCACCAGGCCGTCACCCACGCGCTCGCATGCATCGGCACCGGCGCGAACGGCAGCGTTGACTGCACCGGTCTCGCCGCGCACCAGCACGGTCACATAACCACCGCCCACGAACTGGCGACCGACCAGGCGCACTTCGGCGGCCTTGGTCATGGCGTCAGCCGCTTCAATCGCGGGAACCAGACCGCGGGTTTCGATCATGCCAAGGGCAATACCGCTCACGTTAGCCATGAGATTTCTCCATTACAGGTGTTACTGAATAAAAACGTAGCGAAGCTCGAGCGCTCAGGCGCCAGGAGCCTTCGGCAGGATGCCTTCCACTTCGCTGTGGACGCGGGCGATGATGTGTGCAGCCACCAGGCCGTCACCCACGCGCTCGCAAGCATCTGCACCGGCGCGAACGGCAGCGTTCACAGCACCGGTCTCACCGCGCACCAGCACGGTCACATAACCACCACCCACGAATTGACGACCGATCAGACGCACTTCGGCGGCTTTGGTCATGGCGTCAGCCGCTTCAATCGCGGGAACCAGACCACGGGTTTCGATCATGCCAAGAGCAATACCAGTCACGCTAGCCATTACATATCTCCTAATTAAGCGCTTGCTACGAATTCAAAACGATCAAGCAGACGGAGCGGTCGGCAGGATGCCTTCCACTTCGCTGTGGACACGGGCGATGATGTGTGCAGCCACCAGGCCGTCACCCACGCGCTCGCAAGCATCAGCACCGGCGCGAACGGCAGCGTTCACGGCACCGGTTTCGCCACGGACCAGAACGGTCACGTAGCCGCCGCCCACGAACTGACGACCGATCAGACGCACTTCGGCGGCCTTGGTCATGGCGTCAGCCGCTTCAATTGCGGGAACCAGACCACGCGTTTCGATCATGCCCAGTGCAATACCCATACGTTCAGCCATTTTGTTGCTCCTTCTTCACAAAGTTAAAAAATGAAATCCTTACTACCAATCCCAAGGGCAATCGCGTCAATCACGTCGTCCCTTGCCCCTACACCAAAAATTCAGCCTTCCCAATTGTCGATGATTCCGCAAATCGTCAGGTCGGTCATGACCGTCGGGTCCGGCATCGCCCACCGCGCCGCGCTGCCGCTTGCGGTAAACACCCATTTTCCGTTCGGCACGCCGACCGGGTCGGTCGCCACGATCAGGCCACCCGACTGCGTTTCCAGCACACGCAAGGATGACAACTTCAACCCCGGGATGCGCCGGGTGCAGACCAGTTCGTCCTTGACGCGCATGATCTCCATTAAAACCGCTCCATCAGGCCGCTGGATTCCAGTGGTCGATGATGCCCACGATCGTCAGGTCGGACGGATATTCCTTGCTGCCCGCCGCTTCGCGCGCCGCCGACGAGCCGACGCAGATCACCCAGTCACCCGGGATGCAGCCCACGGCATCGACCGCTACGGCGGGCGTTCCGCCGACCTTGTCCCGAACCACCAGAAGCGGGCGATGCCCCATCTCCTTGATCCGGTTGGTGGACACCAGCGTCTTTTCGACTTGCATGATTCTCATACGGCTGCCTTAGCGACTCATCACACTCAATGTCCCGCATCCTGGACAACATCTTCAATAAACGTGCAGCGCTCGCTGCCCTCCAGGTCGCTGACCGCCATCTGGCAGTTCAGCAGGCCCTGCTCGTGCAGCTGCGGGTAGCGATCCTGAATCGCCGCCTGGACGCGCCTGCAGCGGGTCACTGCACGCTCGCGCGCGCCCGGCACCCGCGACGAGTAATGGAAGTGCACCAGCACCGGCACGGCCAGCCCACGGCTGATGTTCAAGCCGGTAAAAATCTTGATGCCCACATCCATGTCGGGCGCGCCTTCCTCGACCGTGTCCAGGTGGGCGAAGTAAAACTTGTTGCGCAGCTGCAGTTCGGACATTGCTTCGCCGGCACAGATGAAGCGTTCGTTATGACCGATCACGGCATAGCGGCCTTCATGGTGCTGGATCACGTACTGGATCTGCGACAGGTTCGCTTCCAGCAGGCGGGCAATCAGCTTGCGCATACCGGGCTGCAGGCCGCAGCTTTTCTCGGCCTGGCTGATGGCCTGCTCGATCGCGGCGCGCGCATCCGCCGCGCTCTTGCCCAGCGTGTCGTGGAACAGCGCGGCGCTCTCGACAAAGCGCATCGGGCAGTTGCCACTTTCGCTGTCGGGCAGGTGCACGCGGATCGCATCGGTATCGGTATCCATGCCGATCATCAGCGTGTCCGGCGCAGCGCCGCGGCCGTAGGTGTTCTCGATCGCGGCGCGCAATTCGGCCAGGCGGTCTGCCGCTGCCTGCGTGGCCAGCCCATCGTTGCTGCCATGGGCTGCGCAGCCCTGCTGGCAGGGGTTCGACGTGCTGTAGTGGTAAACGGCGATCTTCAGGTAGTTGCCGGTCTCGCCGCCAGGCATGCCGCCCGACAGGCGCAGCAACTCCCGCTGCGTCCAGTCGGCGACGTCGCCCTCGACATCGAACAGCGCACCGGCGTAGGCCTTGACGCTGACCGCATTGTTGGGCGCCATCCGGAACACGAACGGCAACAGACCCTGCAGGCGGCCATCGGCGCACGGGCTGACGTCGACCGTGTGGTAGCCGCACGAGCGGATGAACTCGGCATCGATCAGCATGCGCTCGCGCCAGGGCGCCTGGTCGGAATCGGTCCTGGCGATGCACTCCTTGAAGCTGCGGAAGATGCAATAGGAATGCAGCGCGCGCAGGTCGAGTCCGGTAGCCCAGGCGTTTTCCAGCAGACGCACCGGCAGCGTATAGCCGAGCTTGTCTTCGGCGACGCGCTGGGCGCGGCTGACGAAATCGAGTTCGTGCTGGAACGCCGAGAGGGTTTTCAGCGTATCGACGATGGGCGCGAAACGACCACGCACCTGCTTTTCGTACTCGTACAGGCGGCGGTTCAGCTCCTGATCGACCAATGCATGATCGCAGCGCTGTCCTGCCCCGACCACGCAGGCCGGGTTGTCGAGCGATGCCGGCTGGCAGATCGCTCCGGCAGAACGCATGGCGGCAAGTCGTTTACGCGTGTTCACCGTTCAATCCTCAGCCGCGAGCGCCACCCGACAGGGTGACCAGAGGGCCCTTGCCGGTATTGCCGGACGAACCCGTGATGCGGCTGTCAGCCACCACCGGATGTTCGACCACTTCGCGGAAGTACGCCGCGTTCATGCCCATGCCACGCGGATTGCCGCGTGCCGAGGGATTACGCGACAGGCTCGAGGCGCCTTCGGTGCCGGTGACCTTGCTCATTGCGTTCCAGGCGTCGCCGGTAATCGCGCGACCCGCCTGGCTGCCTTCGCCGGTCAGGCGGCGTGCGGCGGAAATCACTTCTTCCTGCACTGCCTGAACGCTCGTGGCATCGCGATGGCGGAACTCCGGCGTGCCGGTGATCAGGCCGCCGGCCTTGTTCACCGGACCGGTGATGCGCTCACTGTTGTAGGCACCGCCCGTCACGTCGTTGAAGCGACGCTGCTGGGCCACGCGTGCCGGCGTGCTGATGCTGAAATCCAGCGGCGCGGGCGTGCGCGACATCTCGACCTGGGTCGAGCCGCGGGCCACGAAGCGGCCGCTGGTCGCGCATTGCGTCGTCGTGTTGTCGACGCCGACATACGGCGTGCCGCTCACCACTTCGCAGGCGCCGCGCTCGTCACCGGTCATCACCGAGCCGCCTGCACCGGGACGGTCGCCCGTCACTGCAGTTGCCGGGATGACGGCGCTGGTACGAATGCGGGCTTCCTGGGCCTGCATCGCGGGCGCTTCGCAAAAACCGTTGTACTGGCCTCGACCGATGTAGGGCGTGCCGCTGATCGGCGAACAGCCGCCGGACTCGGCGCCCGTCACGCGGTTCGAACGCCCCACGTACGAACCGGTCACGGGCTGGCCACGCCAGGTTTGATCCACTGCGACCTTGGCAACAGGCGCAACAGGGGTGCTTACGGTACAGACAGCCTGCTGCTGGTCTGCACCGATGTATTCAGTACCGGTGACGGGCTTGCACCCACCCATCTCGTCACCGGACACCTTTGGGCTGCGGCCGACCTCCGTGCCAGTCAGGGTACGACCGGACAGGGTTTGCATCGATGCCACCTTCTTCGGCGAGGCGGTATCGCACAGCGCGCCGAAGCTGCTGGAGGTGTAGTACTGCGAACCGGTGATGCTGCGGCAGGAGCCGGGCTCATCACCCGTGACCTTGCTGGAGCGACCGACTTCGGTACCCGACAGCGGCTGGTTGCCACGCGTCGACATCACGCTGACCTTGCGCGGCGCTTCCGGTGCCGACGTGCTGCACACGCTGGTGAACTGCTCCTGCGCCAGGTATTCGGTGCCGGTGATGCCACGGCAGGCGCCATTTTCATCACCGGTGATCTTGGCGGTGTGGCCGACTGCCGTACCCGTCACGGACTTGCCGTGGCTGGTGTGCGACAGCACGACCTTGTCGGGCGCGGTCATGCCGTTGGCAGGAACCGCATAGTCGGTTCCGGTGATCGGGCGGTTCGAGCCGGGCTCGTTGCCGGTGACCTTCTCCGAACGCGTGACCGACGTACCTGTGACATGCTTGCCACGGGAGGTATCGGACAGGCCAACCTTGGCGGGCGAAGGCGCCGGACGGCTGGAGCACATTTCGTCGAAACGTTCGGCTGCCAGGTATTCGGTGCCGGTGATGCCACGGCAGTTGCCAGGCTCGTCGCCGGTGACGTTGGCCGCACGGCCCACTTCGGTGCCGGTGACCTTGCGCTCGCTCATCGTGTGGCTCACGCCGACCTTGGTCGGTGCGGGTGCCGGACGCGCGCTGCACAGCGTATCGAACTGCTCGGCGCCGATGTACTCGGTGCCGGTGATACCGCGGCAGGAGCCCGGCTCGTTGCCGGTAACCTTCTTGCTGCGCTCGACCATCGTGCCGGTCACACCGTGACCAGACAGCGTATGGCCCTCTTCGACCTTGGCCGGAGCCGGCACTTCGAGGCGCGCACGCATGCGGCCAGCCGGACGCGATGCATTGCTGGCCTTGGTCGCCTTCAGGTTGCCCGCCAGCGACTGCACGACACGGCGCTGCATGGCCTTCTGGCGGCCGGTCGCACCCTTGGTGATGGCGGCCTGCCAATCCTGGCCGGGCATCGAGGAAGCGATCTTGGTCGCCTGCGCCACGCGCTTGAGGCCGGACTTGCCGTCCTGCGACAGCGCAGCGCGACGGGCACGTGCCAGGGCACGGCCGGTCGGCTCATTGGCTTTTTTCGGAACATCCGAGGCCGGCGTGACCGCGGCAGCGGGCATCACATTCGATGCTGCCTGCGTATCACCGCAACCACCCTTGGCGCCGTTGCAACCGCAACCGCAACCCTTGGCGGGCGCTGCGGACGCATCAACCGGCGCCGACATGGCAGCAGCCTGCGGCTTCTGGCGCATGCGGCCACTTGGACGCGACGCAGTAGGTTGCAGCGCAGCCTTGCCCGCCGTGCTCAACGCTTCACGACGCGCGCGGCTTGCGTTGCGGCCGCTGGATGCCGCAACCGCTGCACGCGCTTGCGCCATGATGGCGGCTTCAGATGCCGACGCGGAGGACGCCGCGCTCAACCCGGTCGTTGCAGCAGATGCCGCAGCCGGTTCTACACGCGACGCAGCCGGCTTGGCCGACATGACAGACGCGGTCTTGGTGATCCCGGTCTTGCCGTGTAAGGCCATGGCCTTGCGACGCATTAAGGCCAACTCGCGCCCGGAAAGGGTCGCTGTGGCCGTGCTGTCGGTGGTTAGTGTCATCACTTACCTCGAATTAAACAGGTTTGTTGAGGTCGCGATTGCGTTCCATGACGCCGTCGCAACCGCGAACTCAACAAACAGAACTTGAAACGCTCTTGCTTGCCCAACGCCGACACCAGGGTCGGCGTTGTACTGCTTCTTAGCGATACACCACGAAAGCCATGCCCTGGCTCTGCGCGTAGTTGTCATACGCGACAAAACGCACCAGATGGTCAGGGAATTCACGGTGGCATGCATCCAGCTCAGCCATCACGGCGTCGACGGACTGCTCGCCGAAGAACGGCAGCTTCCACATGTACCAGTAGCTGCTGGTGGCCTTGGTGCCCTTTTCGGTGTGCTCGACCGACGGGTTCCAGCCCTGGCTGATGCAGTAGGCGATCTGGCGACGCACCTGATCAGCCGTCATCACGGGCAGGTAAGAGAAGGTCTCATACTTGGTAGTGGCCTTGTAAACTTGAACAGCCATGTCTATATCCTTTTCAGTTAAGGGTGAGGGGTGAGGGGTGAGGGGCGGGTTGTACGGCTTCGCCGCTTTTTACGCCTGACTCCTACAGCCTCACTCCTCTCACTAAATTACTTGTTCGCGATGTCCAGCTTGTCGACGGTATCGAATTCGAACTTGATCTCTTTCCACGTCTCCATGGCGATCTTGAGTTCGGGGCTGTGTGCGGCAGCGGCGGTAAGGATTTCCTTGCCTTCGCGCTCGACGTCACGGCCTTCGTTACGTGCCTGAACACAAGCCTCGAGTGCGACGCGGTTAGCGGCAGCACCTGCAGCGTTGCCCCAGGGGTGACCCAGCGTGCCACCACCAAACTGCAGCACGGAGTCATCACCGAAGATGTTGACCAGTGCAGGCATGTGCCACACGTGAATACCGCCGGATGCGACGGCGAAGGCGCCAGGCATCGAACCCCAGTCCTGATCGAAGAAGATGCCGCGGCTGCGGTCTTCCGGAACATACGACTCACGCAGCAGATCGATCCAGCCCAGCGTGGAGGCGCGGTCGCCTTCCAGCTTGCCTACGACGGTACCGGTGTGCAGGTGGTCACCACCGGACAGACGGGCGATCTTGGTCAGCACGCGGAAGTGGATACCGTGGTGCGGGTTACGGTCGACCACGGCGTGCATGGCGCGGTGCAGGTGCAGCAGCATGCCGTTGTCACGACACCAGTTGGCCAGGCCCGTGTTGGCACAGAAGCCGCCGGTGATGTAGTCGTGCATGATGATCGGCGCGCCGATTTCTTTTGCGTACTCGGCACGCTTGTACATCTCTTCCGGGGTCGGAGCGGTCACGTTCAGGTAGTGACCCTTGCGCTCACCGGTTTCGGCTTCGGCCTTGTGGATGGCTTCCATCACAAAGTCGAAACGCTGACGCCAACGCATGAAGGGCTGGCTGTTGATGTTCTCGTCGTCCTTGGTGAAGTCCAGACCGCCACGCAGACACTCGTACACGGCACGGCCGTAGTTCTTGCCCGACAGACCCAGCTTCGGCTTGATGGTACAGCCCAGCATCGGACGGCCGTACTTGTTCATCACGTCGCGCTCGACCTGGATGCCCAGGGGAGGACCACCACAGGTCTTGACGTAGGCGATCGGGAAGCGGATGTCTTCCAGACGCAGGGCGCGCACGGCCTTGAAGCCGAACACGTTGCCGACCAGCGAGGTGAACACGTTGACCACCGAACCCTCTTCGAACAGGTCGATCGGGTAGGCGATGAAGGCGTAGAACGAGGTGTCGTCGCCAGGCACGTCTTCGATGCGATAGGCACGGCCCTTGTAGTAGTCCATGTCCGTCAGCAGGTCGGTCCAGACCGTGGTCCAGGTACCGGTGGAGGACTCGGCGCACACGGCGGCGGCGGCTTCCTCACGATCCACGCCCGGCTGCGGGGTGATCTTGAAACAGGCCAAGAGGTCGGTGTCCAGAGGGGTGTACTCCGGCATCCAGTATGTGTGCCGGTATTCCTTCACCCCGGCCTGATAGGTCTTAACTGCCATTAGTTTGCTCCTTAGCTTGCTGATTCAGACAAAATTCCAAACCCTTAATACCTGGCTGCCTTGCAGCGCGTTGCCAGGCCCTCAGGAAACCCTGAACAAAACCCCCTGCCTGGGCTAGAGGACTTGTTCAAAGCTTCCTTTATTACCGTGTCGATGACCCGAAGGCCACGACGGGAACGTAACCATATCCGCACAATTGCATAATTAACAATCGATATTCATAATGCAAAACATAACCAAGTCTTATCATTAGTCGATGCACATTACCCTGCGCCAGCTCCAGGTGTTCGAGGCCGCCGCCCGGCTGGCCGGCTACACCCGCGCCTCTGAAGAGTTACACCTGTCGCAGCCCGCCGTCTCGATGCAGATCCGCCAGCTGGAGGAGCAGGCCGGCATGCCGCTATTCGACCAGGTCGGCAAGAAAATCCGCCTGACCGACGCCGGACGCGCGCTCTACAGCCACGCCCAGGGCATCCTCGCGCAGGTCCAGGAAGCCCAGCTCGAGCTCGAGGAGATGCGCGGCGTGCGCCGCGGCCAGCTGAACATCACGGTCGCCAGCACGGCCAACTATTTTGCGCCCCGGCTGCTGGCCACGTTCTGCCAGCGCTACCCCGGGGTCAAGGTCAGCCTCGACGTCAGCAACCGCGAGCACATTCTGACCCAACTGAGCGAATCGGACAAAGACCTTGCCATCATGGGCCAGCCGCCCGAAGAAGCCAACCTGATCGCGCACCCCTTCATGGACAATCCACTGGTCGTGATCGCGGCGCCCAACCATCCGCTGGCGCACGAGCGCGCGATCCTGCCGGCGCGGCTCTCCGAGGAAAGCTTCATCAGCCGCGAGCCTGGTTCCGGCACCCGCATGGCCGCCGAGCGCTTTTTCGATGCAGCGGGCATCCGCCTTGCCACCGCGATGGAAATGAGCAGCAACGAGGCCATCAAGCAGGCGGTCCAGGCCGGGCTGGGGCTGGGCGTAGTCTCCATCCACACGCTGGAAATGGAAAGCACGCTCGACCGGTTGGCCATCCTCGACGTGCAGGGCTTCCCGATCATGCGTCACTGGTATGTCGTTCACCGGCCGGCGAAACGCTTTTCGGCCGTCGCCCGGGCGTTTCTCGATTTCGTCATGACCGAAGCCGGCAGCCTGCTCTCGCATCCCGCCACCCCGTCCTCCTAGCCTGAATATTTTTCGGGTCGCATCACCTGCGTATCCGACACGAAGCAGGCGAGGTGATGGCCGCGTTTCATCAGCCTTTCCACGTCGACCATGACTTCGGCCAGCTTGGACTCCGGCACGATCAGCATGAACAGGATGTTGCTGCCGCCCTCCAGCACGCCGGTCTGCAGGCCCGCGCTGCCCGCGCCGCGCGCCTCCAAGACCGTGTAGCCCGAGGTGGCATGCGCTTCGGCCAGGTCGACCAGCCGCTCCTCGAGCGTGACATTGGCGACGATGTTGATGAGCTTCATGGAATGAAGTTGAGCCATGGCGTGTCCTGTTCACCCGCCAGCCAGCCGGGCGGCAAAGGTATGGTACAGAGGAATGCCGACGATCACGTTGAACGGAAACGTCACGCCGAGCGACAGCGTCAGATAATACGACGGGTTGGCTTCCGGGATGGCGAGGCGCATGGCGGGCGGCACCGCGATATAGGAGGCCGATGCACCCAGGACGGCCACCAGCGTCGTCCCGCCTTCGCCGAAGCCGAGCCAGTAGTGCCCGACCAGCAAGCCGGTTGCGCCGCCGATCAGCGGCATCAGCACGCCAAACGCGACCAGGAACGCGCCGACGCGCCTGAACGCGCCGATGCGCTTGCCGGCTTCCATCCCCATTTCCAGCAGAAACAGCGACAACGCACCCATGAACAAGGTGCTGAAAAACGGCGTGATGGTGGCCAGCGAATCCGGCTTGACGGACCAGCCGATCGCCATCGAGCCGAACAGCAGGATCACGCTGCCGTTGGTGAACGCGTCGCGGAGCAGCTCGCCCATGTGGTGCGTGCGGGCATCGTCGGCGCCGGTCGATCCATTGCCTCGCGAATAGCGCGCCAGCAGCAGGCCGACGATGATGGCGGGCGACTCCATGATCGCCAGCATGATGACGGGATACGATTCGTACTCGATCTGCTGCGCACTGAGATAGGCGATCGCCGTCAGGAACGTGCCCGCGCTGACCGAACCGTAATGCGCCGCGATCGCTGATGCGTTGAGCTTGTCGAGCCGGCCCGCCAGCAGGATGCCGTAGGCCACGATCGGCAAGGCGAAGCCGAGGGCCAGCGCGGCGATCACTGCGTCCACGGCATCAGCCAGATCGGCGTGCGACAGTTCGATGCCCCCCTTCAGGCCAATGCCGATCAGGAGATAGATCGACAGCGCCTTGGCCAGTTCGGGCGGAAACTTGAGGTCGGAGCGAACGCCTTGTGCCAGGAATCCCAGCGCAAAGAACATCACGGCAGGTATCAGCAGATTGCTTGCATCCATCACGACCCCTCGCATGCGCGGCCGGCAGGCGGCGCGCTTGATTGCCAAAGTGTGCTCGAGCCTGGCGGGCCAGGCGATGAACACACTCTAAGCAATAACATCCATCAGGAACAATGAATGTTGATGATGCGAATCATCAGGAAGGGTTATGGATAACCCGGCGCGACGGTTTATGCCGATTCGCGCAGGTAGGCGTTGATGGCCGTGATGACGGCTTCGGCCTTGATGACGAGGCCGAGGTCGATCATTTCAGAGCCCATGACCATGGGCTGGTTATTCGCCGGGACGGGCACCGGGACCAGATGGTTGGCCTCTTCGCGGAAGAACACCGCGGCCACGACGCCGGCGAAGAGAAACTTCATGCCGCCCGAGGAATGAGTGGGCCGCAGGCTGTCCGGCTGGTAGATGAACACCGGGCTGCCGCTGGAGCCGGGGTACACCGCGGCGTCGATCAGGAATTCGGGGCGACCCTCGAAATTCAGGACCATCGGCGTGGCCGTGGTGCCGCGCCGCATGATCGGCATCAGGTTGACCTGGTCCCACACGCCGCTGGGGTAACCGATGAACAGCACCTGCTCCATCGCGTCGAGCGCGCGCAGGACGGCGGCATCGGGCGCCAGGTGGCTGTCGATCGCGTGATAGTACAGCTCGACGCCCTGGTCGCGCGCGGCCTGCTCGAGCGGCCGCAGCGGGATGATCGCAAGATCGATCTCCGGGTCCGGATGCAGGAACCAGGCGTGCGAAAAGTCGTTGATGTTGATCTGGAAGCGCTCGCCCAGCGCCGGCTGGCCGTGCCGCTTCTGGGTGAACACCAGGCCGCCGCTGCGCACGCCCTCGACCAGGTGGCGATTGGTGACGACGAAGGTGTGCACCCCGCTGCCCGTGGCGTGGCTGAACACGAATGCGGTGCCGGAGCCTTCGCTGCCGTCCTCCAGCACGGTATCGACCCGTATGGTGTTGAACAGCAGCTTCTTGGTAAGGGAGTTGATTTCCACGCAGGGACTCCGATCAGGCGGCAGCGGCCGGCTTCACCGGGCAGAACAGGTCGGCCTTGGCCTCGTCGCCGAGACGCTCGTAGATCGCCGAAATCGCCTGGTCTTCGGTGGCGAAGATGTTCTCCTGGCCGATCAGCTCGAACAGGCCGGTATTGCGCATCACGTCCAGCACCTGCTTCTTCAGGCCCGAGAACACCAGCGTGATGCCCGCCGACTTCAGGCGGTCGATCAGGTGGTGCACCACTTCCTCGCCCGACGCGTCGAGCTGGTTGATGGCGTCGCCGACGATCAGCACGTACTTGGCATTGGGGCGCTCGGCCAGGCCTTCCAGGACGGCGTCCTCGAAGTACGAGACGTTGGCGAAATACAGCGAACCGTCGTAGCGCAGGGCCATGATGTGCTCGCTGGTCGGCATGTCCGGATTGACCTTGATGTCGCGCAGCGTGCCGTCAGAATAGCGACCCAGCAGCGCCACGCGCGGCTTCATCGTGCGGAACAGGAACAGCACGATGGCCAGGCCCGCGCCCACGAGGATGCCGTTGTCCAGGTGCGGCGCGAACAACAGCGTGGCGAAGAAGGTGACGATGGCCGCGGCGCCGTCATGCTTGTGCGTGTGCCAGGCGTGCTTGACCGCCTCGATGTTCACCAGGCCGCCCACCGCCATGATGATGATGGCAGCCAGCACCGCCTGCGGCAGGTGGTAGAGCAGCGGCGTCAGGAACAGCAGCGTGACCAGCACGACGATCGACGTGAACACGGCCGACAGGCCCGAGGTGGCGCCCATGTTGGCGTTGACCGCCGTTCGCGAGAACGAGCCCGACGACGGGTAGGCCTGCGAGAAGCTGCCGACGATATTGGCGACGCCCTGGCCGACCAGTTCCTGGTTCGGATCGAGGCGCTGCTTGGTCTTGGAGGCCACGGCCTTGGCGATCGAGATCGCTTCCATGAAGCCCACCAGCGAAATGACCAGGGCGGCGGACAGCATCGCGCCGAACTTGTCCATGTCCAGCGTCGGCATCGAGATGGGGGGCAGGCCTTCCGGCACGGAGCCGACGACCTCGCCGCCGCCGATCAGCTTGTAGTCGCCTTCCTTGGTGACCTTGCGGATGCGGTACTGGGTGTCGTCGAGCTTGACGCCATCCGGGGCCTTGCCGACCGGATACACCGCGACCGTGTTACCCGAATCGTCGATCTGACGCACGACCAGGATGCGGCGCATGTCCTTGCGCGCATCGCTGGATGCCTTTTCCGCCTCGACCAGGGCCAGGCGCGCCAGGGCCACCTCGGCCTCGAGCTTGACGGCATCGATGCTCTCGTGACCGCTCGCCTTGACCGCGTCGTTGAGTGCGTCGTTCTTGGCAGCGATCTCGGCGTTCAGGCGATCGACCTCGGCCACCGCGGTCACGACCTTGTCGACCTGCGTGCGCAGTTCCGGATCGCTGACCTGGGCAGCCGTGCCTTTCGAGTTCTGCTCGAAGCCGATGGCCCACGAGATCACGGTGGTCAGCACGACGGCGATCAGCACGCCGGGCATCTTGGGCGCATATTTCTTGAGTCCCCACATCAGGGCCATCGCGCCCACGCCCATCGCCACGGTCGGCAGGTGCGCATCACCCACCTGCTTGAACACGCCGAGGATGTCGTTGATGAAGGACTCGCTGCGCGCCATCGACACGCCGAGGATCTTGGACAGCTGCGACAGCGCGATGATGATGGCCGCCGCATTGGTGAAGCCGACGATGACCGGGTGCGACAGGAAGTTGACGATGACGCCCAGCTTGAACACGCCGAGCGCCAGCTGGATCAGGCCCACCAGCAGGGTCATCATGATGGCCAGCGCGATGAACTCGTCGCTGCCGGGTGCCGCCAGGGTTGCCAGCGCCGACGCCGTCAGCAGGGATACCACCGCGACCGGTCCGGTTGCCAGCTGGTTCGACGAGCCGAACATCGACGCGATCGCCACCGGCAGGAAAGCCGCATACAGGCCATAGTAAGCAGGCAGGCCGGCCAGCTGCGCATACGCCATCGACTGCGGAATCAGAACCAGCGCAACCGTCAGACCAGCCAGGAAATTGATCTTGACCGAGTCGGACGTCAGGGGAAACCAGTTCAGGAAAGGCAGAAAACGGGCAAAGCGATCAAACTTAGGCGGCATGGCTGCAAACCAATCAAAAAAACCGCACCAGGTGCGGGGGGATATAAGGATAACTTGATATTATATCAGCAAATCCTTATCGCCCTTCCTCCCCCGACGGCATGTTTTCCAACCCTTCCGGCATCACCCGCGCACTGCAATCCTTCCGCATCGAGAACCAGGCGCTGTGCTACAGCACATTCATTCCCAAACTCTACAACTGGTGCCTGGCGCTGGGTTTCGTCCGCGACAAGATCATGCCGTCGCGCGCCTTCTGCTCGGACGAAAGCCAGGGCGTGCCCATCATCCTGCTCGCCAAGCATTTCGGCGTATTCCCGTTCAACCATGGCCGGGTGGGCGGCATCGTATCGGTCGACCGCCACGGTCCGCACGCCGATCACGGCAAGGACCTGATGCTGCTGCAGTCGAGCCACGTCGGCCTCGATCCGGAAACGGGAGAATTCGGCGTGTACCGGCGGCTCCACACCGAGAACGGGCACAACAGCTGCAGCTGCGGCAAGATCGGCCACATCGTTTCCTGGTACAGCACCGAATACCGCTATGCTCGGGAAAACGTCCGGCTTGCCCGATTCGACGGCAAGCCCGTCGTGCTGGTCGACAACCTGCTGCTCAACACCGAGCGCAAGCAGGGCCTGTTTCTCAACCTCGAACGCCTGGTGCAGCACGATGCCGCCGGAAAGTTCTTCACCCTCAACACGCTCAGCACCGCCTATGCCCTGCCTGCCGCCACCGCGCTGATCGAGCGTCTGGGCAAATCGGCGTGGCCTGAGCACGGCAGCGTCGAACTGGGCGGCCGCCTCGCCCCCGAGGACTTCTATTACAAGCGCATCTTCGCCAACCAGGATCCTTTCCAGGATCAGCTCGAACGCAACCTGCTGGCGCCGATGCCCTGGATCGTCGGCGCCAAGCATCCGCTGCTGACGGCTGCCTGCGTCAACACCCAGGCAGAATTCGACCGCACCTACCGCAGCCTGGCCCACAACCCGGCCATGCAGGACAAGAACATGCTGTTCGTGTCGGGCATCAATATCGACATTTCGCCGACCGATCAAAGCCACTTCCCGCTCACCCAGTTCGTTCCCTGGGCGGCCTACCTGCACCTGGCCAACGGCACGCGGCAGATCCTGGAGCAGGAAGAACTGCTGGAAACGCTGGCCGGCATGTCCGGCGACAACCCCGACCAGATCCGCTTCGACGAATCGATCGAGACCATGAGCCGCGTCCCCAAGGTCCAGATTCAGCTCTAAGCCGATCGTGGCCGCGCGCTCGCGACTGCGCACGCGCTAACAGCTTCCCGAGCGCTTAAGAATGCCCGGCTTCGATGGACGGTGTCGATCGAACAACGAGACCCTCTCGTGACAGGCTTCGCGTCCCTGCCAGCCTGCCCCCAGGGTTTTTTGAATCGCAGACCCGGAAGCCTTGCTGGTTTTGCAACATGCCTTGTGTTGCCCGGTGTCCAGCGTGTTACTCCACCGGTCGGATCCGCAGCAGATTTCAGGCCTTCTTCAAATAGCACGCCTTCAGCATGAAATTGCCCGCCTCGGTCTTGCAGTCCACTTCGTGATCGCCGCCCACTATGCGGATGCTCTTGATCTTGGTGCCGACTTTCAGCGTGATGGAGGAGCCTTTTACTTTCAAGTCCTTGATCAACACCACGGTATCGCCGTCGTTCAAGCTATTTCCATTGGCGTCCTTCACCACCGCAACGTCGTCTTCATCGGCGTGTCCGGCTTCCTGCACCGGCCACTCATGGCCGCAGTCTGGGCAAACGTACTGGTCGCCGTCCTGGTAGGTGTTCTCCAGGGTGCATTGGGGGCAGGCGGGAATGGTGCTCATGGTTTTCTCGGTTCAGGCAGGATGAAGGTCACTTGGTCAGCGCGATGAAGAGCTCGGGGAGCTTTTCCGGCAGGCGATGGATGTTGTCGATCACGGTGTACTGGCGGCCGAAGATGTCGCTCACGTATTCGTCGGCCCTGGGGTCAAGGCTGATGCAGTAGGTGAAGATGCCGTCGCGGTCGAGCTCGTTGACGGCCTGGCGCGCGTCCTCGATCAGGAGCCGCCCGTCGTGCGCATCGACATCGGCCGGCTGGCCGTCGGTGAGCACGAGCATGAGCTTCTTGTCGGCCTGGCGTGCGCCCAGGTAATGCGCGGCGTGGCGCATGGCGGCACCCATGCGGGTGGACCAGCCGGCCTCCATCGCCGCCAGGCGCGCCTTCACCTCGTCGTCAAAATGTTCGCTGTAGCCCTTGATGTGCAGATAACGTACGTCGTGGCGGGTGTTGGAATGGAAGCCGGCAATGGCAAACGGGTCGCCCAGTTTTTCGGTTGCCCAGGCCAGCAGCGACACCGCTTCCTGACTGAGCTCGAGGATGGTCTGTTCGGAGCCTGCGGCCTTTTCGTTCAGCGACTCGGACAGATCCAGCAGCAGCATGACCGCGATGTCGCGGCCGCTGGTTTTGTGGCTCATGTTGATGCGCGGATCGGGGGTGGCGCCGCCCTTGAAGTCGATCAGGGAGCGGATGGCGACGTCGAGGTCGAGTTCGGAGCCCTCCTCCTGGTAGCGGACGCGTACCTTGTCCTGCGGCTTCAGCAGATCCAGCAGTCTTTTCAGCCGCTTGGCGAGCGCTTCATGTTTGCTGAGCAGGCGATCGATGTCTGCCGCATGGCCGCTCGGATGCAGGCGCTCGTACAAGCTTACCCAATCCGGCCGGTAGGTCTTGCTGTGGTAGTCCCACTCGGGATAATGCCGCGGCGGCAAGCCTTTGAGCGCTTCTTCAGGATCGAGTTTTCTACTTTGATCGAAGGCTTCTTCCTCGTCGCCTTCCTCGATGAATGTCCACAGCTGGCGATTGTCGTCGCGGTAGTCCACCACGGTGTCGTCGAAATGCACCCTGGCGAACTGGTCGCTCTGGCGACGGGTCCTGGCGACATAGGACAGCGCGAGCCCGGCGATTTCCTTCGTGCTGGATTCGCCCTGTTCCATGAGGGCATGGAAGCGCTGGGCATATTCCAGCAGGTTGGCATCGACGTAGCCGTGAGCGGGGTCGAGCAGCGCGCGCGACTGCATGACGAGGCGATGGCGCAGGCATGAAGTGGTGTCCGGATCGCAGGCGTTCCCCGCCGGCCTGGGATGCATGGACAGGAAGATGCGGCGCAAGCCTGGATACTCGCGCATCAAGAGCGTTTCGATGCGGCAATCCTCGAACAGCTCCACCGCCATGCGCTGGAACGGACTCCAGTTGTCGGCGACCTGCGCCACGGACCAGCGACGATGGCCGACCATGTGGGCAAGGACGGCACGATAGCGGTCAAGACCGGAAATTCCATCGAGATCGTCGTAGACGTCCGGCAGACGCATGCCAAGCTTGTCGTAGTAAGGCACCGGCTTGCGCAGCTCATCGAAAGCGGTGGAATAAGGCACGAGGTGGTCGCTGTCCTGCCACAAGCCGCGCAGATACAGATCCAGCTTGCGCTCGACATCGACCAGCAGCGTGCCGTGGCGTTCGCGCTGCAGCACGGCGCGCGCGTCGGCTGATTGCAGGCTGAAGAAATCCTTCTGCCGCTCGGGGTGATTGCTGTAGTTGCGGATGCCATATTCCACCCAGTTTCGGAGTCCCGCAATGGAAAGCTGTGCGAGCAGCGCCGGGGCCTGCGCGAAAAAATCCGGCAAACCGGGGCTGGGAAATGTGGTGTGGTGTCCGTGGATGGAAGCGGTGGTGCGCTCCATGAAATCCAGCGTGAGATCGAGGTAGTGCTGCAATTGATCCTGCGACTGCAGCTTGCGCGCCACCGGCGCCAGGTTTTGCAGAAACGGCGCGATGGCGCGGCCGTTGGGTGACTTCTGCAGTCGCTGGACCAGCGCCATGACTGACGACAATGCGCCATCGCCGACGGTTTTGGCTACCGACGGCCATTCCTCGAGGAAAGCCAGCATCGGCTCCGCACCGCGCCCCAGCTTGCCGATGACACGCGCAGCTTCGAGATAGGCCTCGAGCCCCTCGCGTGTAAGCACGGCCAGGGCCTCGGCCATGCAGTCCTCGAACACTTCCTCCACCTGCGGGAAGCGGGTATCGAGCCTGGCCCAATAGGCCTGCATCAAGGGGGGCTGGTACTCGGTGTTGGTGGTCACGCTCGAGACTTAGGCAAATACCGCATCGATCGCGTGATCCAGCGTTTCGCGGATGTCGGCGTCGTCGGTGATCGGTCGCACCAACGCCATGCGACAGGCATCGCCAGCTGACACGCCGTCCTTGATCAGGGTGGCGGCATACACCAGCAGGCGCGTGGAAATGCCTTCGTCGAGGCCGTGGCCCTTGAGGTTGCGCGCGGTCTGACCGATCTTCACCAGCTGGCCGGCGATGGCGGCGTCGAGCCCGGTTTCTTTTTCCAGGATCGTGGCTTCCAGCTCCACGCCCGGATAGTCGAAGTCGAAGGCGGTGAACCGCTGCTTGGTCGACTGCTTGAGGTCCTTCATCAGAGACTGGTAGCCCGGGTTGTAGGAGATCACCAGCTGAAAATCCGGGTGAGCCTCGATCAGCTCACCCTTCTTGTCGAGCGGCAGGGTGCGGCGATGATCGGTCAGCGGATGGATGACCACGGTCGTGTCCTGCCGCGCCTCGACGACTTCATCCAGGTAGCAGATGGCGCCGATACGCGCGGCGGTGGCGAGAGGACCGTCCAGCCACCGCGTGCCGTTGGCTTCGAGCAGGTAGCGGCCGACCAGGTCGCTGGCGGTCATGTCCTCGTTGCAGGCCACGGTGATCAGCGGCTTGCCCAGCTTCCAGGCCATGTATTCGACGAAGCGCGACTTGCCGCAGCCGGTTGGGCCCTTGACCATCACCGGCAAGCGGTTCCGGTAAGCCGCCTCGTAGAGCTGCACTTCCTTGCCCTGCGCCTGGTAATAGGGTTCCTTGTGAACCTTGTACTGCTCCTTGTCCGTCGTCATCGCGTTTTCCTCAAGCTGATCCGCATTCCCATGCCCCGATCAGGACGCATGGGAATACGGACTCAATGTCCATGTCGCCTTCCCGGGGTTCGAATCCCGGAAGAAAAACGCCCCCAAAGCGCGGGGGCGTTACTGTTGCTGCGTGGCTGTCGTGCTGCCGATTACTTGTGCACGCCCAGCTTCTCGCGCCAGCCGGGGTAGAGCTTGTCGGCGTCGCCCGGGAACGACTCGAAGGAGCGGGCGAACTCCTTGTGCTCTTTTGCGAACTCG
>JBFHQA010000026.1:0-25639 GCA_041592455.1 Thiobacillus sp.
GTCGCCATGGGCGGCATCGTGCTGGTGCTGGCGCTCGGCGTGTTCCTGCCGATGTGGGACCTGGGCAAGGCCGCCATCCACTGAATCGAGACAACAGACTCGATTTTCTCTCAAGTTTCGCTGCTTTGGGTCGTTAATGACTTGCATGCGCTGCCCTGGCTTCACGGCGCGTACCTGTAATTCTCATTAAATCGAGCGAGAGAACGGAATGAAAAACAATCAACGCGGTTTCACCATGATCGAACTGATCGTCGTCATCGTGATCCTCGGCATCCTGGCCGCGGTCGCGCTGCCGCGCTTTACCAGCGTCCAGCGCGATGCGCGCATTGCCAAGCTCAATGCTGCGCGCGGAGCGGTGCAGGCAGCGGCAGGGCTGATTCACGGTACGGTGCTGGTTCGCGGTGGGGTGGCGGATACTGGTAACTGTCCCGGCACGGCTGTAACTGCCAACAACACTACGACTGTGTGTACTGAAAACGGCATTATCAACATCATCAACGGTTACCCGAATGCGAACGTTCCTGCTGCAGCAGGCGTCAACAGTATTGTCGATGCGGCAGGACTCGCTTCCGTGTTCCCCACTACGCTGGCTCAACTCAACCTCGAAGGCTATAACGCAACCGGGGGAGGCGCGCTGATCGGCTCAACGCTGACAATTGCTGTTACGGGTGGCGCGGGTGGTGCTGCAGGCACGAACTGCTCGTTTACCTATACGCCTTCGACCGGTGGGGTCGCCGGCTCCGCAGCAGTGATTAGCGCCGTTACTACAACGGGCTGCTAACCTTACGCACATGCTCGGCTCCCGCGAATTGTGTGGCGGGGTTGAACGGGGCTTTACCCTTTTAGAACTGATCCTCGTCCTGGCCATCGCTGGCATTCTTGCAGCGGTGGCCATGCCGCGTCTGGTGGGTCAAAACAGCTTCGATACCCGTGGGTTTGCCGATCAGCTGGCGGCGACCGTGCGCTTCGCGCAAAAGCTGGCGATCGCACAGCACCGCAACGTGTTCGTCCAGCTGAACGCCAACAGTGCCACGCTCTGCTACGACGCCGGGTGCGCAGGACTGGCGCCTGGCCCTGGCGGCGAGGCGCCCTATACGGTCACGGCCCCGAACGGCGTGGCGATCGCCAGCCCGGTGGCGGCACTGGGCTTCGACGCCGGCGGCCGGCCCAATATCGCCGCGCCATTGGCGATCCAGGTCAATGGCGCCGGCGCGTACAACGTGCGGGTCGAGCAGGAGACCGGGTATGTCCATGACTAGGCCGGTTCCGCGCCGACAACGCGGCCTCAGCCTGGTCGAGCTGCTCGTGTTCATCGTCGTGGTGGGCGTGGCGGTGACCGGCGTGGTGTCGGTGTACAGCCTCAACGCGCGCGCGAGCGTCGATCCCGCGATCCGCAAGCAGGCGATGGCGGTCGCCGAATCGCTGCTCGATGAAGTGCTGTCGAAAGCCCATACCTATTGCGATCTCGATGATCCCAATGCCGATACGGCAGCCAACGCAGGGGCCTGCGCGATTCCCGAAGCCATGGGGCCGGAAGCCGCTCAGGGGGAAACGCGCTATTCCGCGACCAACCCGTTCGACAACGTCAACGACTACAACGGCTTTGCGATGGCGGGCATCAACGACATCAACGGTGCGCCGGTGGCAGGGCTGGGCGACTATTCGGCGACCGTGCAGGTGCAGCCGGCCGGCGCGTTCAACGGCATTCCCGCGGGAGAAACCCTGCTGGTCACGGTGACCGTCACCGCGCCGGGCAACCAGACCATCAGCCTTTCAGGCTATCGAACTCGCTATGCGCCCAATCTCTAGCCACGCCGGCTTCACCCTGGTCGAGATGATCATCGTCATCGCGATCACCGGCATCGTCGGTTCGATGGTGGCGGTGTTCATGCGCGCGCCGATCGAAAGCTATGCGGCCCAGGACCGCCGCGCCCGCCTTACCGACACGGCCGATACAGCGCTGCGCCGCATGGGGCGCGAGGTGCGACTGGCGCTGCCCAACAGCGTGCGGGTCACGTCGGTGGGGGGCGTGTTCTACCTGGAGTTTCTGGCGACCCGCAGCGGCGGACGCTACCGTGCGCAGGGCGGCGGCGACATCCTGGATTTCACCGCGGCCGACACCGGCTTCGACGTGCTGGGACCGGCAGTCGACGTGCGGGCCGGCGACCTGATCGCGGTCTACAACCTGGGCATTGCCGGAGCCGATGCCTGGGCCGGCGACACGATCGCGGCGTATACCGGTGGCGCAGGCCCGGTGACCACGATCGCGATCGCCGCCAAGCAGTTTCCATGGGCCTCTCCCGGCAACCGTTTCCAGGTCGTCGAGGGGCCGGTGACCTACGCGTGCAACCCGGCGGCCGGCACGCTGACGCGCTTCTGGGGCTACGGCGTCAATGCCGCCCAGCCCACGGCCTTTGCCGCGGCGACGCCGCGCGCGCTGCTCGCCAACGGCGTCAGCGCCTGCACCATCACCTACCAGCCCGGCGTGACCGAGCGCGGCGGCCTGGTCGGCATGACGCTGAACCTCACCCGGGAAGGCGAGACCGTGCGACTGGTTGGCAGCATGCCGGTGGAGAACCAGCCATGAGCGCCCGGATCCGTCGCGCGATTCGTCGTGAGTGCGACTCGCCGCGCCGCGCTGCGGGTTTCGTGCTGCCGGCAGCGATTTTCCTGCTGGTGACCCTGGCGGCGCTGGCGGCCTACATGGTGTCGTTGTCACGCACGAGCCATATCAGCAGCGCACTCGACATCCAGGGGGTGCGCGCCTACCAGGCCGCTCGCGCAGGCATCGAATGGGCCGCGTGGCAGGTCGTCGATCCGCAGGGGCTGCAGCCCAACCCCGCCCCGTGCCCGGCTTCGCCGAGCGTGGTGGTGCTGGCAGGGCAGCTCGCCGCGTTCAACGTGAACGTGACCTGTACCCGCACCCTGGCGGTGGACGGCGCGGACACGATTCCGATCTATCAGGTGACGTCGACGGCGACAGCAGGCGTGGCGGGCAGCGTCGATCGTGTCGAACGGCAAATTCAGGCGAGTTTCTCGAGATGAAAACAGTGCATACAGGAAAGCGTCTGTTCGGGGCGGCTCGCATGGTCGTGATGGGCCTGCTCCTGGCGTTGAGCCCGGCAGCCTGGTCGGCCATCACGCTGGTGGGGGCGGGGGCGCCCGTGTCGGTGTCTTCAAACACGCTGACCTTGCCGTTTCCCGGCGGGCTGGCGGTCGACGATGTGCTGATCGCCCAGGTGGCCGTGCGCGGCAACCGCACCATCGGCACGCCGGCCGGGTGGACGCTGATACGCCGCACTCGCAGCGGAAGCGTGGTCACGCAGGCGGTGTACTGGCGTCGCTCGGACGCGGCCAACCCGGCCAGCACCAGCTGGAGCTTCAGTGCGTCCGACCGGGCCGTGGGCGTGATCGTCGCCTATCGCGGGGTGGATCCGTTCGCCCCGATCAATGTGTCATCCGGCCGCTCGAACGGCAGCAGCGCCAGCGTCACGGCCAGCTCGGTCCGCCCCACCGTGAGCGGGACGCACCTGGTCGGACTGTTCGCCATCGGGCATGGCAACGCCATTTTTACGCCGCCTACCTTAATGACCGAGCGCGTCGACACGAACACGGCGGCCGGGCCGAACGGCGTGGCCATCGAGCTGGCCGACGAGGCCTACGCAGGCGGCATCGCCGCCACGGGCACGCGGGTGGCCACCGTGCCTTCGAACCGCGCGGCGCGCAGCGTGGCGCATCTGCTTGCGCTGCGGCCCAACGTGCTGGCCAACTATCGCATGGACGAGGTGGCGTGGTCGTCTGCGGCAGGCCAGGTGCGGGACAGTTCCGGCCGGAACTACCATGCGCGCGCGTTCAATGGTGCCGCGATCGCCACGGCGACGCCAGCGATCGCGGGCAGCCCCGGCACCTGCAACTACGGCGCCTTCGACGGCAGCAACGACTATGTCGCGCTGCCGAACGGCTTTCCCAACCTGACGTCCAATTTCACGGTCACGGCCTGGGTTCGCACCACCAACAACGCCAGGGCCGGCCAGCGGATCTTCATCGACGACCAGCGCAACACCGGCGGCTATGGCATCAGCCTGGGCGACGGCGGGGCCGGCCGGGTGCGCTTCTACGCGCGCTCGACCAGCCCGGTCAGCCTGGATACGCCTGCCGTCATCCAGAACAACACGTGGTACTTCGTGGCGGCGGTGGCAGACATCACGTCCAGAACCAAGAGCCTCTACGTCTACAACCAGGCTGGTGCGCAACTCGCGTATGTCACCTCCGGCTTTACCGGCACCTGGGGCACCGATACCGGAGCGGCCTCGATCGGCGGCGAGAACAACGCCTCATCCGAGCGCGCTGCCCGCTTCAACGGAAACCTCGACGAGGTCAGCGTCTTCAGGGGCGCACTGCAGGCGCCGGCATTGGTCGCGGTCATGAACCAGACGCGGCCCTGTACGGTAACCTCGGTGACGCCTGGCGCCTTCAATGCGTTCGAGACCGCGACCGCGTCCGGCAGCGTGGCGGGCGTGATCCGGACCAAGGTGGCGGCGAGCGCATTCGGACTCGACGTGGTCGCGATCCGTACGGGCGGGGCGGCCGTCGAAACGGCGTTCACCGGCGCCGTGCGCGTCGAACTCGTCGATGCGTCGAGCGGGGCAGGTTGCGGAGCGCATCCGCTGATCCGCAGCCTGGGCACGATGACTTACGCGGCGGCCGACGCAGGCCGCAAGCTGCTGTCTGGCATCATTGAACCCGACGCCTGGCCCAATGCGCGCCTCCGCATGAGCTACCCGGCCACCGGCACGCCCACGGTCGTGGCCTGCTCGACCGACAACTTCGCCATCCGGCCGGCCAGTCTGGCAAGCCTCACCGTCAGCGATGCGAACAGCGCGACCTCGGGCACCACGCGCACGCTGTACAACACCGGCGCAACCGGCGGCTACGTGCACAAGGCCGGTCGCCCGTTCCGCATTGCGGTCACGGCGCAAAACGCTTCGGGGGCCGCGACGGCCAATTACGCCGGCAGCCCGGCAGCCACGCTGACCGCGTGCGTGCTGCCGGCCACGGGGTGCACGCTCGGCACGCTGACGACGGGCGCCTGGACGGCGACGTCCGGTACCGTCGTTGCCGCAGGCGCAAGCTATTCCGAGGTCGGCGCGTTCACGATGAAGCTGGTCGATGCGAACTTTGCCGCGGTCGATGCGGCCGACGGCTCCACGGCAGCGGAGCGCAACATCGAGTCGGTCGCGTTCAATGTCGGCCGCTTCGTGCCCGATCATTTCGTATTGGCAACGGCCAGCACGCCCGTATTCAGGACGTTCAACGACCCCACGTGCGCCATGCGCTCGTTCACCTATGTGGGCCAGCCGTTCGGCTACCTGCCGTCGGCGCTGCCGCAGGCGACGATCACGGCCCGGAATGCCGCCGGCGGCACCACGCTGAACTACGCGGGCGCGCTGTGGAAGCTCGCTCCGGCCGATGTGACGCAAACCTACACGCCTGCCCCGGCAACGCTCGACAATGCCCTGGTCGGACTGCCGGTCGTAACCAGCACCGGTAGCGGGACCGGCACGATATCGGCCAATGCGGCTGATGTGCTCGCATATGTGCGGACGACGCCCATCGCCGAATTCAATGCCGCCATCGACCTGTCGATCAGCGTGACCGACAGCGCCGAAAGCGCGATCCTGACCAATGGCACGATCACGACCGCGACGCCTGCGCTGTTTTCCGGTATCGCCTTCGATGCCGGCAACCTGATCCGGTTCGGGCGGCTGGCGCTCTCGAATGCCCATGGCTCGGAACTGCTCGGCCTGCCGGTGCCGCTCGAAGCCCAGTACTGGACCGCCGCCGGCTTTACCCGCAATGCAGCCGACCACTGCACGCAGCTGACCCAGTCGCATGTGGCGCTGTCGAACTGGCAGCGCAACTTGAACGCCTGCGAAACCTCGGTGACGCTGTCCGGGCGCCTCAACGCCGGGCGCGGCAACCTCAGGCTGTCGGCCCCCGGGCTGGGCAACACGGGCAGCGTGAACCTTACCGTCAACCTGGGCGCAGCCGGCAGCGGCAGCACCTGCGTGGGCGGGGCGGCCAGCGCGGTAGCCGGCGCATCGCAGACCTGGCTGCAGGGCCAGGGAACCGGCGGTGTGTGGAATGCCGATCCGGCGGCGCGCGCCAGCTTTGGTCTCTACCGCGGCAGCAAACCGCTGATCTACATGCGAGAGCTCTATTAAAAACTTTTGACAACAAGGACTTGATTCACTAAGTTCAGGGAAAAATTAAGGTCTGATCCATGCGGTTCTTCCGTCGTTCAACAGAAATGGGCCTCACCGCCTACCTGCGCCTGCCGGGGCATCTTGCCTTCGCGCGCGTGGACCGCAGGCAGGCCGTACCCAAGCTGCTCGAGGCGGGCATCGTAGCGGTCGAAGGCGAGAACTGGCCGGCCGCCCTCGGCACGCTGCACAAGCGCGGCCCGTTGAGCCTGGTGCTGAATTCCGCGGATTACCGGCTGCGCGTCATCGATGCGCCCAATGTGCCGCGGGAAGAGCTCAAGTCTGCCGTGCGCTGGCAGATCCAGGATTCACTCGACTACCATATCGACGACGCCACGGTGGATGTGCTGCACGTCCCGCATCCCGAGCATCTGAACCATGCGCCCCAGGTCTTCGTCGTCGCTGCCAAAAACAGCCTGCTGGGCGAGGAAACGGCGCTGGCCACCAAGGCGGGCCTGACGCTTTCTATTATCGACATCATCGAGACAGCCCAGCGCAACCTGGTGACCCGGCTCGAAAAGCCGGGACGTGCGCTCGCCGTGTTTTCCTTCATCGAATCGGGCGGCTTGCTGACGCTGACGCTGGATGGCGAGCTGTGCCTGGTGCGCACCCTGGGCGTCGGCCAGGCGCAGCTGGACGGCGCCGACGCCGAAGGGGCGATCGAACGGCTGAGCCTGGAATTCCAGCGTACGCTCGACCATTTCGACCGCCAGTTCGGCGGCGTGCCGGTCGACCGGATGCTGCTGGTGCCGTTCGGCCAGGTTGACCGACTGCAGGCGGGGCTCGCCGTCAACCTCGCCCTGCCGGTCGACGTGCTGGACCTCTCGGGCGTGCTTAACGTCGAGTCGATCCCCGACATGAAAGCGCTGCCCCCGGCCTGTTATCACGCCATCGGCGCGGCCTTGCGCATGGAAGACACCAAGCCATGAGCCAGCAGATCAACCTTGCCAATCCCTTGCTGCTCAAGCCGCGCTATGCCTTCTGCCTGCGCGAGATGGCGATCGGGCTGGGCATCGTGCTGGCCGTCACGCTGGCGTGGGCCGGCTATCAGGGCTACTGGGCCAGCGTGCTGGAGACGCAGGCCGGGCAGCAGGAAGCCATCCAGGCTGCAGCCCAGCAGGAACTCGACCAGTTGACCGCGGCCGCCGCCCGCACGGCGAGCCCGCTGCTGACCGAACGCATCCAGGCAGTGCAGCTCCAGGTCCGGCAGCGCGAAGAACTGCTGAAGACCATCAGCGGCATCCTGGAGGAAACCTCCGAGGGCTTTTCGCCGCGCCTGCGCGCGCTGGCCCACAGCAGCCTCGATGGCGTCTGGCTCAACGGGTTCACGCTGTCGCCCGATTACGTGGAACTCAAGGGCTCGGTGCTCAACGCCGGGCTGCTGACGGCCTACATCGACCGGCTGGGCAAGCAGGCGCCGTTCGCCGGCGCGACGTTTTCCGGGATGACGGCCAGCCAGGTGGTGACGCAGGACAAGACCGCGGCCGACGCGGACCGCAAGGCCCAGCTGCCCGAGCATCTGGACTTTACCCTGCACGCAGGCAGCCGGCCTGATAGCCACCCCCTCTCGGGAGCGCAGCCATGATCAAGGACAAGCTTCAGGCCTGGAACGAGCGCGTCAGCGCGATGAGCCTGCGCGAACGCGTGTTCGTGTTCGCGGCGCTGGCCGTCGCGATCGTGGCGCTGCTGCAGGTTATCGTCGTGGATGGATTGCAGCTCCGGAAAAACCTTGCCGGTGCGCGGGTGCAGGCCGCCGAGGCCGCCATCGAGCAGATCGACCAGCAGCGGATGCTGTTGACCGGTCCCGGCATGAAAGACCCGGACCAGCAGGCCCGCGAACAGCTCGCTGCGCACGAGGGCCGTCTGGCCGCCCTGAACGCCGAACTTGAAGCGCACGAGCGCTCGCTGATTCCGCCTGCGCGGATGGTCCAGGTGCTGAAGGATGTCGTCCGGGACAGCGGCGGCGTCAAGGTTGTCGGCATCAAGACGCTCCGCCCCCAGCCGGTTGCGCTGGAAGGCGCAGCCGAGGGCGCGCCGCCCGGATTCTATCGGCACGGCTTCGAAATGAAGCTGAAGGGCCGCTATTCGGACCTGGTGGCGTATCTGTCGCGGCTGGAAGGTTTGTCGTGGCGCCTGAACTGGGTCGAGGTCTCGCTCGATGCGGCTGACCGCCCCGAATTGACCCTCACCCTGACCGTCCACACCCTGAGCCTGGAGGAAACATGGCTGCGCGTATGATGGTCCTGGTCGTGGCGCTGGGTTTGGCCCAGCCTGCTGCGGCAGCGTCTCTTCCCGATCCGACGGCGTTGCCGGCTGCGCCTTCGGCCGATGGCGGGAGCGAGCAGCCGGCCGGCCTGCTCACGGCCATCAAGCTGAGCCGCAAGCAGAAGATCGCCGTGATCGATGGCCAGGAAGTGGCCCTGGGCGGGCGCTACCAGGATGCGCGCGTCGTCCGCATCACCGAAACCGAGGTCGTGTTGCGTCGCGGCAGGGACACCACGGTGCTGAAGCTCTATCCGAACATCGACAAGCAGCTGCGCCGCAAATGAGAAACGGGAGTCATCCGGAATGAAGAAGCAATTGAGCATGTTGGCCGCGTATCCGCTGATCCTGGCGGGATGTGCCGGGCCGTTGAGTCCGCTCGAGACCCATCAGGCGATCCAGCAGGAGGTGGCGCAGGCGGCCCGGCCCCAAGCGGCGGCCGCGACCATGACGGACGAACAGGCGCGTGCCGCGCTGATGCCGCCGCCCAGGCTGGAACTGCCCAAAAGCGCGGCCGAGCCGCTGGACCAGCGTTTCGACCTGTCGGTGAAAAGCGCGCCTGCGCAGGATGTGTTCATGGCGATCGTCTCGGGCACCCGCTACAGCATGCTGGTGCACCCGGAAGTCTCCGGCGCCATTTCGGCCAACCTCAAGAACGTGACCGTGCCCGAGGCCCTGTCGGCCATCCGCGAACTCTACGGCTACGATTATTCGATCGAGGGCCGGCGGGTCGTCGTGCAGCCGCTGACGCCGCAAACCCGCATCTTCAAGGTCAACTACCTGGCAGGCAGCCGGGCAGGGGCGTCGGACACCCGCGTGATTTCCGGATCGGTCAGCGCCACCTCGAGCGGCACGGGCACGAGCACCGGCAGCACAACCCAAAGCGCGCTCGAAACCAGCAAGATCAGCACCACGCACAATGCCGATTTCTGGGGCGAGTTGAAGCTGGCGCTCGAGGCCATCGTGGGCGAAACCGGCAAGGTGATCCTCAGTCCGCAGTCGGGCATCGTCGTCGTCAAGACCACGCCGCGCACCATGCTCGATGTTGAGCGTTTCCTCAAAGCCACGTCGCTGGCGGTCGAACGACAGGTCATGCTCGAAGCGAAGATACTCGAGGTCAGGCTGAACGACGGCTTCCAGACCGGCATCAACTGGTCGGTCCTGAAAGACGGCCAGCACAAGTATTCGTCGGGTGCGAACACCGCCAATTTCGACCTGGTGACCGGCAACGCGTCGGGCACCTTTGCCGACGTGCTGGGCTCCGGCATCACGGCGGCGAACGGCACCTCGGGCGGCCTGTTCGGCCTGGCCTTCCAGACCAAGAGCTTTGCCGCGCTGATCAATTTCCTGGAGACGCAGGGGTCGGTCCATGTGCTATCCAGCCCGCGCATCGCCGCGCTGAACAACCAGAAATCGGTGCTCAAGGTCGGCACCGACGATTTCTTCGTTACCAACGTGTCCACTACCAGCAATACGGGCGGCGCCGGCACCACGACCACGCCCAACGTCACCCTGCAGCCGTTCTTCTCCGGTATTTCGCTCGACGTCACCCCGCAGGTCGACGAGAAGGGGCGTATCACCCTGCATGTGCGCCCCTCGGTCAGCGTCGTGACCGAAAAGGTGAAGAACATCGATGCCGGCGCGGCCGGCAAGCTCACGCTTCCGCTCGCGTCCAGCGCGGTGTCGGAGACCGACAGCGTGGTCCAGGTCGAAGACGGCCGGATCGTCGCCATCGGCGGCATGATGAAGCAGTCCTTCGACGGCGCTTCCAACAAGGTGCCGGGCCTGGGCAAGGTGCCGCTCCTCGGCTACTTCTTCGGCAACACCAGCCAGAGCACGGTCAAGAGCGAACTGGTGATCCTGATCAAGCCGACGGTCATCAACAGCCAGGAAGACTGGCAGGCGGACGCCGAAGCCACGCGAGCCCGCATCGAGAAATTCGAGACGCGCCCGGTCACGCCATGACGGACCTGGCCTTTCCTCCTGCCGGCGAATCGCAGCGCCCTGCTGGCGCTGCGCCGGATGGAGGGAGCCAGCCAGGCGCGGGTCCTGCGCTCTCGTACCTGGCCCATTTCGGATTGAGCGCGCCACCGTTCGGTCTCACCCCGGATACCGACTTCTTCCATGCCTCGCCGCCCCACCAGGAGGCCCTGAACACGCTCCTGTATGCGCTGGAGAACGGCGAGGGCTTCATCAAGATCGTCGGCCCGGTCGGCACCGGGAAAACGCTGCTGTGCCGCACGCTGCTGTCGAGGTTGCCCGCCCATTTTCAGGCGGTCTATCTGCCCAACCCTGCGCTCGACCCTACGGGCATCCTGTTCGCCGTGGCCGACGAACTCGGCTTCAAGCTGTCCGGCAAGGAAGCGCTCTTCCGCGTGCAGAAAGCCATCCAGCTGCGCCTGCTGGACCTGGCCCGGCGCGACATTCACGTGGTCATGATCGTCGACGAGGCGCAGGCCGTCTCGTCCGAGAGCCTGGAAGCGATTCGTCTGCTGTCCAATCTCGAAACCGAAAAAAGAAAGCTGCTGACCATCGTGCTGTTCGGCCAGCCCGAACTCGATGCGCAACTGGAAACCGTTCCCCAACTCAAGACCCGCATCAGCTTCCACGACCGCCTGAGGCCCCTGCAGGCCGATGAGCTCGCGTCCTACCTGGCTCACCGACTGGCGCGTGCCGGGTATCCCGCGCAGGCCACCCCCTTGTTCGGCCGGCGAGCGGTCAGCGTACTGCATCGAGCAAGCGGAGGGGTGCCGCGGGTCGTCAACGTGATTGCACACAAGTCGCTCATGCTGGCGTATGGCAAGGGCAGGCAACAGGTCGATCCCGGTGAGGTGCGGCAGGCCGCCCGTGACACGCTCGCGGCCCGGCCGTCCTCTCGCTCCGCCACGGTTTTCCTGGCCGTTCTGGGCGGACTGGCAGCGATATTCGTATCGGCGTGGCTGGTTTCGCATGCGCTGTCGGATACCGGCATGCCGCCTTTCATTTCCTGGCCTTTCTGATCGCCCCCATGAGCATCATCAACCAAGCTTTGCGCGACCTGGATGCCCGTAAGGGCGACCCGTCCCCGTCTCCGTCTGCCGGATTCGCCGTGGCCAACTCTCTCCGTTCCGGTCCCGCCCGCTGGATGGCTGCAGGCGGGCTGCTGGCCCTGGCCGGCTTGGCCGCATGGCTTGCGCTGCCATATCTGTCGGCCGAACGGCAGGCAGCGGAATCAACCGACGCACCACCGGCTGCGCCCCCTGTCGCGATCGAAGCCGCTCCCATCCAGGCGCCTGCCGTCGTTGCGCCGGTTCCGGTCCGACACGAGCCTGTTGCCCAGGTGCAGGCCGCAACCGAGGTCGCCCCTGAGCGGCCAGCTCCCGTGCATGCCGTGAACCCGGTCGCGGCCTCGCCCGGCCGGGAAGTGGCCGCGAAGGCGGATCAGCATGAAAGTCAGCATGTACTGAAGCTTGCCGAGTCGTTGCCTGCGCGCCTGCCCAGTATCCCGGCCATTACAAGGGAAGCCCGCCAGCCCACGCCCGAGGAAGACGCCGAGGAACGCTATCGCAAGGCGATGACGCTGGTGAACAAGGGCAGGGAAATCCAGGCACGTCCCCTGCTGCAGGAGGCCGTCAAGCTTCATCCGGGCCATGTGGCGGCACGCCAGGTGCTGGCGACGCTGCTGAACGAAGCGGGCGCCAACCGGGAGGCAGAAGCGCTCCTGCAGGACGGCATGGCCGCCTCGCCGGACGTGTCCTGGTTCGCGCTCAGCCTGGCCCGGCTGCAGGCCAGCCGCGGGGATGTCGAGGCCGCTGTCAGGACCATGCAGGGCGGGCTGTCAGGGCGGGGCGTCAACGCGGACTATCGTGCGGCCTATGCGGCCTGGCTGGCCCAGCTCAACCAGCATGCCGAAGCGGCCCGTCAGTACGAGATGGCGCTCAAGCAGCATCCTGGCCAGGGTGCCTGGTGGGCGGGGCTGGGGCTGGCGCAGGCTGCCCAGGGCATGAAGGAGGCGTCGCATTCGGCCTATGAGCGCGCGCTGAAGGCGGGCAATCTGCCACCCTCGCTGGAAGCATTTGTCCGGTCAAAACTGGCGGACTAAGCCACATGAACGGCAGATGTTTTGTGGGGGGCGAACCCGTGCGATGCCGGTCAAGCGGCAGGGGGCTTGCCCATCGCCTGGCTCACGGCTTGTTGCAAATAAACAACGCAAATCGACTGCGATACAAGAAATTTAATAGATAGTGGTTTTCTTTTGCCGATTTGCTAGAATTCCGCGCGTCGGCTGGATCGCAAGTCCCGGACCGATCTCTGGTGTGGGTTTTTATATTCGTAAGTAAAGGGAAATCAAATGAAATACTCCGTACTCCTGGCTGCTCTGCTGGCTGTTTCCATGACCGCTTGTGGTCAAAAAGAAGAAGCTGCCGCTCCCGCTGAAGCTCCCGCTGCTGAAGCTCCCGCTGAAGCTGCTGCTCCGATGGAAGCTGCTCCCATGGAAGCCGCTCCTGCTGAAGCTGCTCCCGCTGACGCTGCTCCCGCTGACGCTGCTGCACCCGCTCCTGCTGCCCAGTAATTCCTGGACACGGAACGAGAAACCGGCCTTCGGGCCGGTTTTTTTATGCCTGCAGGAAACGATCGAGTCGTGACATCGCTTCGGCCAGTCGGGGCAAGGGCTGCGTGTAGGCGAACCTGAGGTGCTGTGCTGGCCGATGATGGCCGAAATCGATTCCCGGAGTGACGGCCAGGCCAGCGTGCTCGAGCAGCCTGCTGGCGAATGCCTGGCTGTCCTCGGCATGGCGGCTGCAATCCGCGTACAAGTAGAACGCGCCCTGGGGCACTTCCGGGATGACAAAGCCGCGTTCGCGCAAGGCGGGCAGCAGGTAATCCCGGCGGGCCTGCAGTTCGCCCTTGCGTGCTTCCAGTTCATCCAGCGTATCAGGCTGGAATGCGGCCAGGGCGGCATGCTGCGCCGGGGTGGAAGGCGCCAGGAACAGGTTCTGGGCCAGCCGCTCCAGACCCTCCATGGCCCAGGCCGGGGCCGCCAGCCAGCCCAGCCGCCAGCCGGTCATCAGGAAATATTTCGAGAAGCTGTTGATGACGAATACGTCGTCCCAGCGCGAGGCGCTGAATTCGCTGCCATCGTAGGTCAGCGCCAGGTAGATCTCGTCGACGATCAATGCCACGCCATGCGCGGCGCACCAGTCGTGAATGCGCGCCAGTTCGTCCGCGGCGATCGCATGGCCGGTCGGGTTGGTCGGGCTGGCAATCAGCACGGCGCGGGTGGCGGGCGTGGCATGCCGCTCCACCTGCTCCAGGGTCAATTGAAAGCGGGTCGAGGCATCGACCGGAATCGAGACGGCACGCGCGTTGCAAAATCCGGCGAAGTGGCGGTTGCACGGATAACCCGGATCGGCCATCAGCACCTCGTCGCCTGGGCCAGCCAACAGGCCCAGGACCAGCAGCAGAGCGCCTGATGCGCCGGGCGTGACCACGATGCGTTGCGGGTTGACCGTGGCCTGCCAGCGGCTGGCGTGGAAGCGCGAAATGGCGTCTCGCAGTTCCGGCAGGCCGAGCGCCCCGGTGTAGTGCGTGTGGCCGGCTCGCAAGGCGGCGATGCCGGCCTCGACAATGGGCGCCGGGGTGGCGAAGTCGGGTTCGCCGATTTCGAGATGAATGATGTCGCGGCCTTGCGACTCGAGGGTTTTCGCCTGCTGCAGGATGGCCATGACATGGAAAGGCTCGATGTCGCCCATGCGGGCCGCCAGACTCTTATCCGTCATGTCCGGGGGCTCCCAGTCGGGCCAGCGGATGCTGGCGATAGAACAGCTGCAAGTGCTTGTAGATGGCAGGATATTCCTGGTGCACGATCCACGGCGTTTCGAAGAACACTTCGGTCAGCACGGCAAAGAACTCGGCCGGGTCATACGTCGCGTAGGGATCGATCGCCGTGTCTTCCCCAGCGTCGACGCGCTCGCACAGGTCGTCGTAGGCCGCGTTGAAATCGCTCGCCCAGGCCGCCGCATCCATGCCCCGATGCAGCGGGGGAAAGCCGTTGGCGTCGCCGTTCAGCATGTCGAGCTTGTGGGCGAATTCGTGCAGCACGACGTTGACGCCATCGACGTGGCCGCTCGCTGCCACATCGGCCAACGACAGGATCAGCGGTCCGCCATGCCAGGATTCGCCGGCCAGGATGTCGCGCGACCGGTGCACGACGCCAGCCTCGTCCATTTCCTCGCGCTGGCGCAGGAATTCGTCGGGATAGAGGATGATCTCGCTCCATCCGTCGTAGCTCTCTTCACCGAGGTTCAGCGTCAGCAGGCAGGCCTGCAGGGCGATGGTCAGCTGGATGGCGTCGTCGACCTTGGCCCCGCCCGCTGCCGAGAAGGCCTTGCGATGGATGAACAGGCTGGCTGCTTCGCGCATGCGCAGGCGGTCGTCCGTATCGAGGCCGCGCAGGATCGGCAGGCGGGCCAGCGCCGCGTCGAATACGTCGTGCGGGATGGCGTGCCGCCTCAGAATGCGGGAACGTCGCCAGCGACCAAACCAGCCCATGATCAATCTTCGGCGTCGAGCAGGCGCGTCGTGCCGGAATCCGGGTGCTCGAGCTCGACCCGCTCAATCTGCTGGAAGCGCCGGCTGATCTTGTCGCTGGAAATGCGCACGTCGCTGACGTCCTTGCTGGCCTGCTCGATGTGGGTGGCAAGTTTTTTCATGCGCTCGTCGAAGCGGGCGAAATCCTTGGACAGCTTGGACAGTTCGTCCTTGATGACGTGGGCCATGCGCCGGGTTTCCGAGTCGCGGATCACGGCGCGGGCGGTGTTGAGCACGGCCATCAGCGTCGTCGGCGAGGTCAGCCACACGCGCTTTTTCTGGGCGTGCTCGACCAGATCGGGGTGATAGGCATGGATCTCGGCGAACACGGATTCGGCCGGCAGAAACATGACGGCACCGTCCGAGGTTTCGCCCGTCACGATGTACTTGGCGGCAATGTCGTCGACGTGCTTCTTCACGTCCGCCTTGAACTGCCGTCGCGCCACGTCGCGCTCGGTCGACGGCAGGTTGTCGTCGAACATGCGGCTGTAGTTTTCCAGCGGGAACTTGGAATCGACGCAGACATTGCCGGTGGGTTCGGGCAGGATCAGCACGCAGTCGGCGCGGGCGCCGCCCTTGAGCGTGTGCTGGAAGGCGTAGGCATCGGGCGGCAGGCTGTTGCGCACCAGGGCTTCGAGCTGCACCTCGCCGAAGGCGCCGCGCGAGCGCTTGTCGCCCAATATTTCTTGCAGCGACACGACATTGGATGCGAGGCCCTCGATTTTCTTCTGCGCCTCGTCGATCACCGCCAGCCGCGTCATCACCGAGGTGAAGGTTTCGTTGGTTTTCTTGAAGCCTTCGTCGAGCCGCTCGGCGACCTTGCCGGAGATCTCGTTGAGCCGACCGTCGACCGTCTGCGACAGCTGCTGGACGCGATCGTTGAAGTGCGCGGTCATGCCCTTGAGCGTCTCCTGCAGCTGGCTCTGCTCTGCGCGCCCCTGCTCGATCAGCTTTTCCAGCATGGCGGCCTGGAACTGCCCGAACTGGCTGGTCACCGTTTCGCGCGTGTCGGCCAGCCGTTCGGCCTGCGCCACCTGCAGGGCCGAGAGCTGGGCTTGCATGCGATCGGACTGCTGGGTCAGGCCCGTGTGGAGATCGGTCAGTACGGCCCGGTGGCGGGCCTCCATGTCCTGCGCCAGCAGGGCAGGCAGGTCGGATTGGGTGCGCTGCTGCTGGCGGACGTGCCGGAAAAGCACGAAACCCAGGAAGAGGAGCAGCGCAAGGACGGCAAGCAGGAAGATTTCGACGAGACTCATGGCCGAATTATACGGCGGCCGAGACATGCGGATTGTTCTGGTAAGCAGAATCCCGATATCCTTGCCTCGACTTGAAAGGAGAGCGCGTGAACCTGATTGTTGCGGCCGTAATGCTTGGGGTATCGGCATTTGTTGTGCAGCGTTTCTGGCGCCATCATGCGCTCCAGGGGCGGCTTGATGCGATTCGTGCACATCCTTTCCCACAGTCGGTGCGGATGAAGTTCCGGGATGCCCAGCCGGGCCTGGACTCGGCGCAGGAACACCAGGTATTCGAAGGACTGCGCGACTATTTCATCCTGTGCGCGCAGGCGCGGGGACGCTTCGTGTCCATGCCCTCGCAGGTGGCCGACGATGCCTGGCATGCCTTCATCCTGCATACGCGCTATTACCAGGATTTCTGCAGCAAGGCGTTCGGCCGCTTCCTGCATCACACCCCCGCCGAAGCCATGAGCACGCCAACGTTGGCGACCGAAGGCATCCAGCGCGCCTGGCGCCTGGCATGTGCGCTGGAAGGCATCAACCCCAGGCAGCCGGATCGTCTGCCGCGCCTGTTTGCGCTGGACGGGACGATGAATATCCCGAATGGATTCCGTTATGACACGCGCTGTTCGCCCGGGTCGGGCAGCTACTGCGCGAGCCATATCGGCTGCAGTTCCGGCTGCGGCGGCAGCAGCGGGTCGGATAGTGCCGACAGTGGCGGAGGAAGCTGCGGCAGCGGTTGCGGGGGCGGCGGGGATTGAAAACGCCCCGCTTGGGGCGGGGCGTTCCGGGGTGTTGCCTGGGCAGACCTGATCAGGTTCAGGCGGCTGCGCGCGACGCCTTCTTGCGCTCGTGCTCCTGCAGGTGGCGCTTGCGGATGCGGATCGACTTCGGCGTGATTTCCACCAGTTCGTCGTCGTCGATGAATTCCACCGCGGATTCCAGCGTCAGCTTGACCGGCGTGGTCAGACGCACGGCTTCGTCGGTACCGGAGGCGCGCACGTTGGTCAGCTGCTTGCCCTTGATCGGGTTGACGACGAGGTCGTTGTCGCGGCTGTGGATGCCGATGATCATGCCTTCGTACAGCTTGTCACCGGGGGAGACGAACATGCGGCCGCGGTCTTCCAGCTTCCACAATGCATAGGCCACGGCTTCGCCGTTGTCCTGCGAGATCAGCACGCCATTATGGCGGCCGGGCAGGTCGGCCTTGACCGGACCGTAGTCGTCGAACACGTGGCTCATCAGGCCGGTGCCGCGCGTCATGGTCATGAAATCGGACTGGAAGCCGATCAGGCCGCGTGCCGGGATGTGGTATTCGAGGCGGGTACGGCCCATGCCATCGGATTCCATGTTGGTGAGTTCGCCGCGACGACGGCCGATTTCTTCCATCACGGACCCCTGGGTGTCGTCTTCCAGGTCGATGGTCAGGTTCTCGTACGGCTCGCACTTCTCGCCGTTGATTTCCTTGTACACGACGCGCGGCTTGCCGACGGCCATCTCGAAACCTTCGCGGCGCATGTTTTCCAGCAGGATCGTCAGGTGCAGTTCGCCGCGGCCGGACACGCGGAACACGTCGGCATCGCCGGTGTCCTCGACGCGCAGCGCGACGTTGGTCAGCAGTTCCTTGGTCAGGCGGTCGCGGATCTGGCGGCTGGTCACGAACTTGCCTTCGGTGCCGGCAAGCGGCGAGGTGTTGACCATGAAGTCCATGTTCAGCGTGGGCTCGTCCACCGTCAGCATCGGCAGTCCGACCGGGTTTTCCTTGTCGCAGATCGTGACGCCGATGCCGATGTCGTCGAGGCCGGAAATGATGATGATGTCACCCGCTTCCGCAGCATCCACCGCAATGCGATCCAGTCCGCGGAAACCCAGCACCTGGTTGATGCGGCCGCTGGCGACCTGGTTTTCATGGTTCATCACCACGACCGGCATGCCCGGCTTGATGCGGCCGTTGAGCACGCGGCCGACGCCGAGGCGGCCGGTGTAGGTCGAGTAGTCGAGCGCGGCGATCTGCAGCTGCAGCGGCGCGTCGGGCGAGCCGGGCGGGGTCGGCACGTGCTGGAGCACGGTGTCGAACAGCGGCGTCATGTTGTCGGCCGAACCGCCCTGCGACGGCGCATCCTTCAGATCCATGCAGGCCCAGCCGTTGAGGCCCGACGCGTAGATGATGGGGAAGTCGAGCTGGTCGTCGGTGGCGCCGAGGCGGTCGAACAGGTCGAAAGTTTGGTCGACAACCCAGTCGGGACGCGCACCGGGGCGGTCCACCTTGTTGATCACGACGATGGGACGCAGGCCGAGCGCGAGCGCCTTCTTGGTGACGAAGCGGGTCTGCGGCATCGGGCCTTCGACGGCATCGACCAGCAGCACCACGCCGTCGACCATGCCGAGCACGCGCTCGACTTCGCCGCCGAAGTCGGCGTGGCCGGGGGTGTCGACGATGTTGATGTGGTACTCACCGTAGGTAATGGCGGTGTTTTTCGCCAGGATGGTGATGCCGCGTTCCTTTTCCAGGTCGTTCGAGTCCATGACGCGCTCGTCCACCGCCTGGTTGTCGCGGAAGGTGCCGGACTGCTTGAGGAGCTGGTCGACCAGCGTGGTTTTGCCGTGGTCGACGTGCGCGATGATGGCGATGTTGCGGAGCTTGCGGGACATGATGGGGGCCGGTTGGATTGCGGAAAACCCAGCATTATAACAGGTTTACCTGTTCAAATTATTGTGCTAACGGGTGGGCGGCCAGACGGGCGTCGATGCGGGCGATCACGCGCTGGTAGCGGGGGCTGCCCACCGGGCCGAATCGGCGGTCGAATTCGGCCTGCGGCATGAACTCGGGCAGATCGCGGAAATCGGGCAGTAGCTCGCTATCCTTGCGGGCGGCCGACAGTTGCCGCTGGATCCGTGCCGCTTCGCTGCCTGTGGCCCGCTCACCCAGCCTGACCCCGGAACGGTTGGCCGCAAGATCGGTAAAGCTGAATCCGGACCCCTTGCTGGCGTCTTCTTCTTCCTTGATCAGGCCGATGGCGTTGGCCAGCCGGCTGCTGCCGTTGACGGTCAGCGCGGCCGAGATCATGAAGTGCTCGGCAAAGTCCCGCCGTCCATGCAGGGACAGCAGCACCCGGGGGGCGCGTCGAATCGAGGCGCTGTCGCCCTTCAACAGCCTTGGCAGGCTGATGCCGGACAGGTAGGCCGCCACGGCGGTCAGCGCGGCGCGGTTTTCGTCGGCTGCGTGGTCGCCGATTGCACTGGCATGCGCAAACAGCGGCGCAACGACCTGGGTCAGCGGGATGGTGCTGCCGTGCGGGTAGCGCTTGAGGATCGCCTCGAGCTGTTCGGCATAAGCCAGCATGCGCTCCTGGTCCTCGGGCGCGATCAGCAGTTCGGCGCTCTTGCGCTCGATCTTGCTCAGCAGTTCGGGGTGCCAGTGGTAGTCCAGGGTGGCCTGGTTTTCGTCAAAATTCACCTTGGCGACGGCATTGGCCAGTGCGGCATAGGTCGGGTCGCGACGCAGCAGGCTGTGCGCCAGGCGGGCCGTCCAGTCGGCCAGCACGCCGGGCAACGGCAGGCTGCCCAGCTGCAGGCCCTCGATCCGGATGCCTTCAGGCGCGTCGGCCACTTCGGCGCTGATGTTGAGATAGCGTCCGAATGGATTCGTCGGCACGGACAGCGTGGCGGTGAGGGTGGCGTGGCCGGGCGTGAGTTCGGCCGCGATGCCGCTGACGCGCTGCAACTCGACGGCGTAGTTGAGCAGCCGGTTGAGTTCGGTTTCATCGAGCTGGATGCTGTGGACGACATCGGGCGCCTGGCGGCGGGGGTCGTGCTTCTGGAACAGCGACTTGATCCAGGCCAGGTCGGTTCGATGGAAGGCGGCGGGCGGCTCGATCGCCGGGGCGTCGTCCAGCATCAGCCAGGGCAGGACGATGAGCCCGGCTAAAACCGTGAAGAGTGCGCCCCAGGCAATCAGTCGCCGCATGTCATTGCTGCTGGTTGCGCATGAAATCCGCAGTCTTGAAAAAGGCAGCGGTCAATTCCTGCTGCATTGCCGCATCGACGCCCACATCCTGCATGGCGCGGATCATGCAGCCCATCCACTGGTCGCGCTCGGACTCGCCGATGGGAAACGGCATGTGGCGGCGGCGCAGGAAGGGATGCCCGAATCGGTCGGTATATTCCGGGGGGCCGCCGGTCCAGCCGGAGAGGAACCAGGCGAGCTTGTTGCGTGACTCGGTCAGGTCCTCGGGATGCAGCTTGCGGATGCCGTAGTAGTCGGGATCTTCGTCCATCAGGTCGTAAAAGCGGTCGACGAGCTGCCGAATGATCTCGTTGCCGCCGAGGCGTTCGTAATGCGTTTGCATGGGTCAGGTCTTCACGGTTTTGACGGTTGAGGCGGCAGCCTTGGCGCGATGGCGTGCCTGGTCGGTCGTGTCGGCGACCGCCAGGGCCACGCCCATGCGCCGGCGGGCAAAGGCTTCAGGCTTGCCGAACAGGCGCAGGTCGACGCCGGGCTGGCGCAAGGCCTCGTCGACGCCTTCAAAGGCGATGCCGGTCGCTTCCATGCCGCCATAGATGACGGCCGACGCACCGGGTTCCCTGAGCGTGACGTCGACCGGCAGGCCGAGAATGGCGCGGGCGTGCAGTTCGAATTCGTTCTGGCGCTGGGTGGCCATCGTGACCATGCCGGTATCGTGCGGGCGCGGGCTGACTTCGGAAAACCACACGGCATCGCCGCGCACGAACAGTTCCACGCCGAACAGGCCGCGACCGCCGAGCTCGCCGGTGATGGCGGCGGCAATCTGTCGGGCGCGCTCCAGTGCCACGGGCGACATGGCTTGCGGCTGCCACGATTCGACATAATCGCCCTTCACCTGCACGTGGCCGATGGGGTCGCAGAAATGCGTCTCGACCTGACCGGATTTGCCGATCGCGCGCACAGTCAGCAGCGTGATCTCGTAGTCGAAATCGATCACGCCCTCGACGATGACGCGCCCCTTGTTCACGCGACCGCCGCTGGCGGCATAGTCCCAGGCGGCCTGCAACTGGCTGGCGTCGTCGACCCGCGACTGGCCCTTGCCGGACGAAGACATGACCGGCTTGACGATCACAGGGTAGCCCAGCTTTGCGGCGGCGGCTGCCATCTCGTCGAGGCTGTCGGCGAACACGTAGGGCGAGGTCGGCAGGCCCAGGGTCTCGGCGGCCAGGCGGCGAATTCCTTCGCGGTTCATCGTGAGGTTGGCGGCGCGCGCGGTGGGAATGACTTCGGCCAGGCCCGAGGCCTCGATCTCCAGCAGGGTTTCGGTGGCGATGGCCTCGATCTCGGGCACGACCAGCTGGGGACGCTCGGCCTCGATGACGGCCCGCAGCGCGGCGCCGTCGCTCATGTCGATCACGTGTGCGCGATGGGCCACCTGGTGGCCGGGGGCGTTCGGGTATCGGTCGACCGCAATCACCTCGATGCCCAGCCGCTGCAGCGCGATGATGACTTCCTTGCCGAGCTCGCCGGCGCCCAGCAGCATGACGCGGGTTGCAGAGGGTGAGAGGGGGGTGCCGAGGCGCATGGCCATGATTCCAGTCAAGAAATGGGAATTTTAACGTGAGTCAGAGGTGTTTCTCGATCGGCAGCGCCTGCAGGAACTTCAGCAACCCGCGCTGGATCAGCGTGGTCTCGGGTTCGGTGTCCGTCAGGCGCGTAGCGCCCTGGTGGACGTCGAGCCATTGCAGCCGATTGACCTGCCTGTCGTCGATCGTCTCGGCGACAAGAACGGGCTGATAGCTGCGTTCGGGACGCATGGCGTCCTCGGCGAGTTCCGTGACCTGTCGTGCCAGCTGGGGCGAGTGGATCACCAGCCCCATTTCGGTATTGAGCAGGGCCGAGCGCGGATCGAAGTTGAAACTGCCGATGAAGACATGGGCATCGTCGAGCACGAAGGTCTTGGCATGCAGGCTGGCGCGCGACGATCCGCTGCCGAGGTCGCGCAGGCGGCCTCCGGTAGGCTCGGCCAGGGGTTTCAGCTCGTACAGGTTGATGCCGGCCTCGAGCAGCGGAATGCGATAGTTGGCGTAGCCGGCATGCACCACGGGCACGTCGCTGGCCGCATAGGCGTTGGTCAGGATGTCGATCCTCACACCGGTGTGGCGCCAGTAGCGAAAATAGGCCATGCCGAATGCGCCGGGGACGAAATAGGGCGAGACGATGAGGGCCCGCCGGCTGGGGTCGACCCACAGCCCCGCCAGCTGGCCGATCATCAAGGTCGAGGTCAGCTGCTTGGGATTGAGCACCTTTTCGGGCGAATCAACCACCAGGTCGGCCTGGGCAATGATCCATGGTGTCGCACCCGAGAGCAGTCCAGGGATGGGGTCAGCGGCTGCCAGTGCCCGGCCCCGTTCGCCGTTCAATAGTTGTTCGCGATGTTGTTGCAGGTACTGTGCGGCGCGTTGCAGGCGGATTTCGCCCTTTGCAACCGGCAGGGCCGAAGCAGGCACAGCAGAATTGTCGTTCCAGTACTGGTCGAATGCCATCGACAGCTTGTCGACAATGGCACCGGCGGCGAGCACATCGAGGTCGACGAAGGTAAAGTCCTGGTGGGCATCGAAATACTCGTCGCCGATGTTGCGGCCGCCGGTGATGCCGAGCTGGTTGTCGGCCACAAACAGCTTGTTGTGCATGCGCCGGTTCAGACGGACCCCTTCATTGATGGCCTGCCACCCACGGACCAGCAGGTTGGTGCTGCGCGTACGGAAGGGGTTGAACAGGCGAATCTGGATGTTGGGGTGCGCGTTGAGCGTGGCGAGGCCCACGTCCTTGTCCGCGGTGTCGATATCGTCGATCAGCAGCCGGACGCGCACGCCCCGGTTCGCGGCCTCCAGCAGCGCGGCGGCGACCAGTTGGCCGGTGCTGTCGTTGTGAAACAGGTAATACTGGACGTCGAGCGTGTGGCTGGCGTGGCGGGCCAGGGACAGCCGCGCGGCCAGCGCGGCATGGCCGTCGTCCAGCAAGTGGAAGCCGGACTGGCCCGCTGGAACCCGGCCGTCCAGCGAGCGCTTCAACGCGCTTTCGACATGCTGGGGCGTGGCGTAGGACGGCGACCGCACCTGGTCCAGCCGGAGCGAGGAGCAGCCCGACATCACCAGCAACAGGGCCAGCGCCAGCCACGGCAGGCCGCTTCGCTCAGGCAGTAGGGTCATGCAGCCGCTGCCAGTCGAAGAAAGGCCCGGGATCGGTCTTGCGGCCGGGGGCGATGTCGCTGTGGCCTACGATGGCCTTGACCGGATAGGCTTGCTTGAGTTGCCGGACCAGTCCGTTCAGGGTGGCGTACTGCGCGTCGGTAAAGGGCGTCTCATCCGTGCCTTCGAGCTCGATGCCGATCGAAAAGTCATTGCAGCGCTCGCAGCCTTGCCAGCTGGAGACGCCGGCATGCCAGGCCCGCATCGTGCAGGGAACGAACTGGATCAGGCTGCCGTCGCGGCGTATCAGGAAGTGCGCCGACACCCTGAGCCCCCGGATGCCCTGGTAATACGGATGGGCATCCCAGTCGAGACGGTTGGTGAACAGGTCGATGACGGCGTCCCCGTCAAACACGCCCGGCGGCAGCGAGATGTTGTGGATGACGATCAGCTCGATGCTTCGGCCCTCCGGTCGCGCGTCGCAATTGGGCGAGGGCAACCGCCGGGCGGCAGCCAGCCAGCCGGACGCGTCGACAGGGGGGGGCGCGGGATTTGCCATGGCGCAAGCTTACTCGACCGGCTGAAAGTCTGGAAACATTCTCCTGCAGCCCGTAGACTGCCGTCTTTCAAGGTTGCATGGTTGAGACATGACGCTGTCAGAAGCTCGGAAATTGCTGGACCAGGCCGATTGCATCGCATCGGAGGATGCGGTGCAGTCCGTGCTGGATCGACTGGGGCATGAAATCGTGGAGAAAATGGGCGAGGCGTTCCCCCTGGTGCTGGCCGTCATGGGCGGGGCGGTGGTGTTTGCCGGCCAGTTGCTGCCCCGCCTGCGTTTTCCGCTGGAATTCGACTACCTGCATGTGACGCGCTATCGCGGCAACACCACCGGCGGCGAAATGGAATGGCGCGTGCTGCCGGGGCAGAACGTGGTCGGCCGCAACGTGCTGGTGCTCGACGACATCCTCGACGAAGGGGAAACGCTGGCGGCGATTCGCGACAAGCTTCTCGACATGGGCGCGGCGCGGGTCTGGTCTGCCGTGCTGACCAACAAGGACAATGGTCTGGACAAGCCGGTCCAGGCCGATTTTGTGGGAATGGACGTACCCAACCGCTACGTGTTCGGCTGCGGCATGGACGCTTACGGATTGTGGCGCAACCTGCCCGCCATTTATGCTCTGAAGGACAACTGACATGCTAGGCATCATCGGCGGAACCGGGCTGACCCAGCTCGCGAACCTGGAAATCACGCACCGCAAGGTGGGGCGCACGCCCTACGGCGAGCCGTCGGGCGCGCTCACCTTCGGCCACATCTGCGACCAGGAAGTGATCTTCCTCGCGCGCCACGGCTACGGCCATACCATTGCGCCGCACGAGGTCAATTACCGCGCCAACCTGTGGGCGTTGAGGGATCACGGGGTCGACCGCATCGTGTCGGTGGCCACGGTCGGCGGCATCCACCCGGAGCTGATTCCGGGCACGTTGGTGATTCCCGACCAGATCATCGACTACACCCATGGCCGGGCGGCCACGTATTTTGTCGAGACCGACAAGCCGGTGACGCATGTCGACTTCACCTTCCCTTATTGCAGCGCCATGCGCGCCGCCCTGCTGCAGGCGGCCGTCGATGCCGGCATCAGCCTGCGCGACGGCGGCGTCTACGGGGCGGTCCAGGGGCCTCGCCTGGAAACCGCAGCCGAGATCAACCGCATGGAGCGCGACGGGGCCGACATGGTCGGGATGACAGGCATGCCCGAAGCGTATCTGGCGCGCGAACTCGACCTTTGCTATGCGGCGGTGGGCGCGGTGGTCAATCATGCTGCGGGGAGGGGCCTTTCGGCGGACGGCATCCAGATGGGCGAAATCCAGAACGTGCTCGGCGAAGTGATGCTGCAGGTTCGTCATCTGCTCGAGCAACTGGTGACCAACGATTCCGCCGGCTTGTGCAAGTTCTGATGAGTATCCGGAAACCTGCCGCATGAAGCTTTACAAGGCCCTGCGCTCGCAAGGGTACGGCTCGCGCAAGGAGTGCGTGGCGCGTATCCGCTCGGGCACGGTCGAGGTGAACGGCGTGGTGTGCGACGATCCCGAGGCCGAGGTCGATCCGGTCGGGCTGATCTTGTCTGTCGACGGCGAAGCCATGCCGTATCGCGA
>JBFHQA010000027.1:0-25479 GCA_041592455.1 Thiobacillus sp.
GGACAACTAGGCATGGATGAGGACGCGGCCCCCGCCGTCAGGGAGATATCGGGCGATGCCCCGTCAATCACCGAGGACAGCGCCACGAAGCGAGTCAACGTATGAACGATGTGCTAACTCCAACAGCCGACGACAAGAATACGGCGAGCCTTCCCTTGAAGCCTCACGGCAAGGTACTCGCCATCACCAGCGGCAAGGGCGGCGTGGGCAAGACCTTCGTCTCGGCCAACCTGGCGGCGGCGCTGGCCAAGCGCGGCTACAAGGTGCTAGTGCTCGACGCCGACCTGGGCCTGGCCAACCTGGACGTGGTGCTGAATCTGTTTCCCAAGATCACCCTGCACGACGTGTTTACCGGCAAGGCCAAGCTGGAAGAAGCCATTCTTTCGGCCCCCGGGGGCTTTTCGGTGCTGCTCGCCGGATCGGGCCTGGTCGAGTATTCGCGGCTGACGCTGGAAGTGCGCAACGAATTCCTGAACGTGGTGAACAACCTTGTGCCGAAGTACGACGTGGTGCTGCTGGACACCGGCGCAGGCATATCCGACGTGGTGCTGTTCGCGGTCTCGCTGGCCTCAGAGGTGCTGATGGTTGCCACGCCCGAGCCCACCTCGCTCACCGACGCCTATGCGACGATCAAGGTGCTGGTGGGACAGCAGCAGCGCAAGCAGGTGAGGATGATCGTCAACCAGGCCGCGCGCGCCGGGGCAGGCCAGGCGATCACCAGACAGTTGCAGCAGGTGCTCGACCGCTTCGTCGCCAGCGACCCCAATCATCCCATCCAACTGCTTCACCTGGGCGACATCCCGGTCGATCCGGAAGTGCGCCAGGCCATCATGCGGCGCCAGCTCCTGATGCAGAACACACCCGGGTGCCCAGCCGGACAGGCCATTTCCCAGCTGGCCGGCGCACTGGAAAAAACCGTCATCCCCAAGCCCGCCTGACCGAGCGGCTATTCCGAGGCTTCCTGCTCGACGGTCGGGCTGGCTCCGACCAGCGACATCACGCGCACGGGCTCCATGCGCAGCAGCGCCCCGATATCACGGTAATCGTCGGGCAAGGCCGCGTCATCCCACCCCTGAGCGGAGTGCCGCGCCAGATTGACCGCCAGCACCACATTGCGCACGCGGGGTGATTGCGCGTGTTCCGGGTCCATCAGGTTTTGCAGCAGCTCGGGCAGGTTCCAGCTGGCCGCCAGCCTGCGCTGCAGTTCGGCGCCGGAAAATCCCAGCACCTCGCGCTGCAGGTCGGCGCTGCGAAGCGACTTGTTGGCCTGCTGGCGCTTGCGGATCTCGAGCATTTTCTCGGGATTGAAGCACCACATCAGCATTTCGGTCACATGCGAGAGCAGCGTGGACACCAGCACTTCGCCCGCGTGCAGGTCATGCAGTCTCACGGCCCAGTCGAACGCGTATTTGGCCGAGCGCTGGGCACGGCGAACGGTCTGCAGCAGGTTGACCAGCGCCTCGAGGTGCCTCTGCAGCATTTCCTCCACGACCGGCTTGGCAGGTATGGCCTGAAAGAAGGATTCCTGCCCCATCATCAGCACCATCTGCTTCACGTCGACCATTTCGTAGGCCTGGCTGTGCGGCTTGTGACGCTGCATGTAGCGCAGAAGCTTGAGCGTCATCAAGGGGTCGTCGGTCACCACGTTGGCCACGCTGCTGGCATTGAGGCTCGGATCGGCCTTGAGGCGCTCCAGATCGCGCGCGGTGTGGCGCAGGACGGGGATATCGGCCGTTCCGAAGAAGGCAATCCATTCATCCAGGCTAGACGGCTGCTTTGACATCACCCCTCCCTCACAGGTGGTTGGAAAACGCGAAGACCATGGTTGCGGTCCCTTAATGCAGCCAGTTGGCCGAACCCGTCCTGACCATGGGCAAGACCCGGTTCGGCTCGACATGGAGCAAATCGGCTATGTCGTTGTAATCGTGCGGCAGGGCAGCGTCGTGCCAGCCGTTGGCCGAATGGCGCGCCAGCCGGACGGCCAGCATGACGTTGCGCACCCTCGGCGATTCCTGCAATTCAGGATCCAGCAGATCCTGGAGCAATTCCGGAAGCTGCCATTCCTGGGTGAGCCGGCGCTGGAACTCGACTCCCGCAAAACCCAGCACCTGCTCCTGGGCATCGCGACTCCTCAGCGAAGGGTCCATTTTCTGGAGTCGCCGGATCTCGAGCATGGGAACTGGATTGAAGCACCACATCAGCATTTCGGTGACATGGGTCAGCAAGGCCGACACCTTGACTTCCTCCATGTGGACGTCGTGCATGCGCTGGGCCCAGTCGGCCGCATACCACGCCGAGCGCTGCGCGCGCCGGACGGTTTTCATCAGCTCGGCCAGGGCCTCCGGGTGATCCTGCAAGCAGTCTTCCACGATGGGATACGCCGCCACGTCACGGAAGAACGTGTCGAGCCCCATCATCAGCAGCATCTGCTTCACGTCCAGTAGCTCCTGCAACTGGTGGCGCGACTTGTGCTGCTGCATATAGCGCAGCAGCTTGACCGTCATCAGGGGATCGTCGGTAACGATATGGGCAATGTTGCTGGCATTCAGCTGGTTCCGCCCCTTCCTGAAACGTTCCAGCTCCTCGGCGGTGTGTTGCAGCACGGGAACGTCGGCCTGCCCCAGCAAGGCCAGCCAGTCATCCATGCTTTTCCGCTCGACTGCCATGTGTTCCCCCAATGCATTCAATTGGCCCAGGCGACTCCTTCAGCCGCCCCTTGGGACCCAGAGGTCCTTGATGGATATATCGTCACGTGCGGGCAAGCCTTGAGGCCTTCAGGGCGAAAGCGGCCTGCGTCCCACGCTGACCAGCACCTCGACGTTGAGCCAGATGCCTCGCGCGGTGGCCTGGCGCTCGATGTCCAACCGGTGGTCGTGGCGAAACTGCTCAAGCTGGCTGGCCGTCAACTGGTTGAGCAAGCCCCTGAACCCGCTGAACCAGAGGATGTCCCACCACTGGTCGAAGTCCTCCAGATCGTAGCCGGCCTGCACGGTGTCGGTCATGACGTCGTCGATGCCTGCCGCGCCATACAGGGATCGGTGCTTGTCCGGAGTGTCGAGGCGCTTCCAGGACAACGGGGGCATCTGCACGCCGTAGTCGCCGATGCGCTCAATGAACGCCGACGATAGCGGCTCCATCACGTCGCCGGTAAAACTCGTGATCCCGATCGCCCCGTCGGGCCTGACATGCCGCGCAATCGTCCTGAACGCCGCGTCCATGTCCGGCATGAAGAACACCCCGAAGCCGCAGCTGGCGCCATCGAAATGCCCGGTTCCGAAATCCATGCCTTCGAGATTCATGCAGCAGAAATCCAGGTTGTCGAGTCGCCGCTCGGCAGCCTTGGCACGCGCCTGCTGCAGCATGCCTTCGGACAGGTCGACCCCGGTGACGCGACCGTTTTCCAGGCGCGCAGCGCAGGCCAGCGCCACGGCCCCGGTGCCGCATGCCACGTCGAGGAGGTGTTCGCTGCCGGACAGCGCCATGCGCTCAGCAAGCGCCTCGGCGGCATGCGTAAAAAACCGCAGGGCCGGGCGGTCATAGCCTGCCGAGGCTGAATTGAAGGTTTGCTTGACCTGGAAGGCCCGGTTCGGAGTATCCATGCGTATCCTGCGTACAGTTGATCATCGCCCTACAGGCGGGGAAAAGCCGGAAACGAAACGGGCATTACACCCAATGGGTGCAATGCCCGTCCCAGCGAGTGCTTCATGCGCCCTAGCGGAAGATGCCCTTGAACATGTCCTTGAGATCCTGCTTTTCCGGCTTGGCCGGTTCAGCGGGCTTGGCCGGCGCCACCGCAGGCGCTGCAGCGGGCTGCGCCTTCATGTTGACCGGCTGGCCGTCCGGCCCGAGCTTCAGCGCCTCGACCAGGAGCGTGATGTCGACTTCATTGCCGATGATGCCCTTGCCGCCATCGACAAATTTCAGGATGCCGTAATCGGAGCGATTCAGGCTGAACTTGCCCTCGAAGGCCGTCCGCACGTTGCCCCAGGGGTCGGTGGCGGTCCCCAGGATCTTGTAGGGGATGGAGACCTGGCGCGTGGCGCCGCGCAAGGTCAGCTGGCCCGTCATCACGCCGGCATCCCGTGCGGTCGAACTGAACCGGGTCGCGACAAAACGCATCTCGGGGTAGGCGTTCGCGTCCAGAAAGTCGCTGGTCAGCAGGTGCGCATCACGCGGGCGGTGGCCCGATTCAAGCGAATACAGGCTGATCGTCACGTTGGCGGCGTTGTTGGCGGGGTTGGCCGGGTCGTAAGTCAGCGAGCCCTTGACGCCGGTGAAGGTGCCGGTGGTTTTGCCGACGATGTGACGAACGCTCCAGTTGGCAAAGCTGTGGGTGTCGTCGATCTTGTAGTTTTCAGGGGCGGCCCATGCATTCAGTGTCAGGCCAAGCATTGCGGCTGCGAGGATGATGCGCATGTTGTCTCCTTGTGTTGCGGGCTCGTCAGGCCCGATAGAAACAATCTAGCACTCGAATCGCCGTCTTGCGAATGAATACGCCGAACCTGCGAGCGTCCGGCTGCCCGGTTTCCCCGGTGCCGGGCGCTTATTTCAGGTTGCTCGACCCGAACAGCAGCACCTTTCCCTGCACGAAATTCACGTTGATCGAACGCGTGTCGTCCCCCCATACGCAACTGCGAACACCCATCAGGTCGTCGCATTCGTCGGGCGAGCCAATCAGGTCGGTGACTTCGTCATAACTCATGCCCACCGTGATCTTGTTGTAGTTTTCCAGCGTGACCTTGCTGCAACCCAGCAGAACCAGCAGAAGACCCATCGACAGGGTGGCGGGAATGTTCATGAAGCAACTCCGGAAGCGTGATGACTAGACAGGCCTTCATCATCCGAGTCTGGGCGGGCTCATGCAAGCCCGAGCCCGCCCGATGGCCGTTCGATGGCCGCATTCAAGGCATGGCACGCTCTTCTACGATCAGCCATTTTCCGTTTTCCAGGGCCATCCGCAGTGTTTTCCGGACCGAGTCACGATAGTGGTCCGAGCGGTATTGCTGGCGGAACTGGATGCGTGCCTGGTTGTTTGCCAGGCGGCTGACGCTGACATCGCTGATCCGGATTTCCCGCTGGCCTGGCTGCTGAACGCGTGCCTTGCGCAGCCTGACCCATTCCTCTCGGCTCGCGTGATCACCGGTGTAAGCGGCCGCATACGCGTCGAAGTAGCGAGCGGCATCCTTGCCGGCCCATGCCTGCCGCCAGTTTTCGAGCGCGCCCAGCACGCCTGCCTCGAAAGCAGGCACGGCAGGCGGGGCAACGGTCCGGCTGGAAGAGGCACTGCTGGTGGCGGGGGCTGCGGCGGGCTTCAGGCTGAGCTCCCTGGCCTTGCCCGCGGCTGCAACCCCGTCCGCTCCGAAAGCGACCTTGCAGCGCGGCCCGGCCGGCAGGGCATGGTCCGGGTTGGGCAGCTCAAGCCGCACACGGAACGTATTGCTCGCGCCGTCGATCAGCTTGTCTACCAGGATCACCCGCGCCTCGAGCGGAGAGACATCCGGCAGTTCCGGCGTCACGACGGCCGTCATGCCGGCTTTCACCTTGCCGAAGCTGGCCGCCGGTACCATGGCCTCGACGTGCAGGGGATGGATGCTGACGACCCGGGCGATCGAGCGATCCTCGACGCGCTCGCCATGAGATACATAGCGTTCTGCCACGATGCCGCTGATGGGGCTGACGATGGTGCGCTGGGAAAGCTGGCTTTGCGCCAGGTTCATTTCACGCTCCCAGATGCGGCGCTGTTCGCGGGCCTGGGCAAGCTTTTGAACGGCCACCCGTTCCTCGGTCCGGGTCTTGTCCAGCGCCTGCTCGGAGATGAACTTGCTCCTGACCAGTCCTTCTGCCCGGGCCGTGTTCTGCTGGGCGAACTCCAGCGCCACCTGCGCAGCCTGGACATCCGCCTCGGCCTGGGCCCGGCTTTTTGCCACGTTCAGGGCGGCCCGTTCGACATCATTGCGCAGCACGGCGACGACCTGGCCCTTCCTGACGGCGTCTCCCCGTTCCACGCGCATCGACTCGATCACACCTGTGACGGACGTGCCGATCTCGGCTACCCGCGAAGGCTGGATCAGGCACACCAGCGGCGAAGCGGCATGAACAGGGGAAGCCAGGCCGGCGACGGCCAGGATGGCCCATCCGGCCAGGGACATTTCAAGGACTTTCATGGGCGATGCGTGGTGTATCCGAATGCGTTGAACACTTCATGGTCTGTCTCATCATGGCGGTGAATTCATCGACAGGCAGGGCCCGGCTGAAGAGAAACCCCTGGATCTGGTCGCATCCCTGGTCTTTCAGGAACTGCAGTTGGCCGGACGTCTCGACGCCCTCGGCCGTGACCGTCAAGCCCAGGCCCCTCGCCATGGCAATGACCGCACCGACGATGGCCTTGTTGCCGGAATCGCCGGGCAGGTCGCGTACAAAACTCTGGTCGACCTTGATTTCGTACAGGGGAAACCGCTTGAGATACGACAACGACGAATATCCTGTCCCGAAGTCGTCCATCGACAGGCGCACCCCGAGCGCCTTGATCGCGTTCAGCATGTCGATATTGGACTGCGCGTTCTCCATCAACAGGCTTTCCGTCAGCTCGATGATAAGGTTGCAGGGGTCCAGGCCGCTGGTTTGCAGCGCAGTCCGGATGAGCGCAGGCATGTCGCCGCGACGGAACTGCAGGCTGGAGACATTGACCGAGACCGGCAGGGCGCAGCCGGCCTGCTGCCACTTCACAGCCTCCCTGCAGGCATGGTTCAGCACCAGTACGCCAAGCGGCAGGATCAGGCCGGTTTCCTCGGCCAGCGGAATGAAATGCGCCGGCGAAACACTGCCGAGTTCGGCGTGGTTCCACCGCAGCAGGGCTTCGGCGCCGACGACGCGCCCGGTTTCTGCCTGGATCTTGGGCTGGTAATACAGTTCGAGCTCATCGTTGTCGATGGCCTTGCGCAACGCTGTTTCAAGCAACAGGCGCTCGAACGAGCGGGCGTTGGTTTCGGGCGAATAGAACGCATAGGTATTGCGGCCGTCCTGCTTGGCCTGCGCCATCGCCAGGTCGACATTGGTCAGCAGTTCGGTGCCATCCTGTCCGTCGTGAGGGTACAGGGCAATCCCCACGCTGATGGTCATGAAGAGTTCCTGCCCCAGCAGCATCAGCGGTGCCTTCATGGTATCGAGCAGGCGTCGGGCGATGGAAGCCGCTTCTTCCACATGGTCGATCTCGGGAACGAGCACCATGAATTCATCACCCGCCAGCCTGGACAGGCAGATGGCATCGGCCTCGTCTTCGCGCATGGTGACGGTGTCGGTTTCGCGCAGCGTCGCCGAGATCCGGCGCGATACCGCCTTCAACACCTCGTCGCCCATCTCGTGGCCAAGCGTATCGTTGATCTGCTTGAATCGGTCGAGACCGATCTGCATGAGCGCGCATGAGGTGGTGTGACGCTGCGCCAGCTTCAGGGTCCAGTCCAGCCGCTCCAGAAACAGCTGCCGGTTGGGGAGGCCGGTTAGCGCATCGTGATAGGCCAGCTGGTCCTGATAGGCCTTGAATGCCAAGGCATTGCGGAGCCGCAGGATCAGTTCGCTGGGATCGACCGGTTTGGCCAGGAAGTCCGTGGCGCCGAGTTCCAGCGCCTGGAGCTTGGTGGCGGAATCGCTGGCAGCCGTCAGGACGATCACCGGCATGTAGCGCAACACGGGTTCGCTGCGTATTTCACGCAATATTTCAAAGCCCGACTTGCCTGGCATGATCAGGTCCAGCAGCAGGATGTCGGGCCGCTGCTTGAGCATGATGTCGAGCGCCTGTGTAGCCTCTTCCGTCGTCAGGAAATGGGCATAGCCTGCATCCTCCAGGAACGCCTGGACCACGTCGATCATGATCGGCTCGTCATCCACGATCATGACGCGGGCATCGGCCAGGGACAGCAGCGAGGGGCGGCGTTCTGGGATTTCCCGTCTCTCGTCGGGGTTCTCGGACGTAGGCATTTGTTCGAACCTATTGACCAGCATGTTCACGATGCCAGGTTATCAGGAGCCATACCCGGCGAGCGGGCATGACCAGTTGCTTTCTCTTCGGGCCAAGCAATGCGCGAAGCCAGGTCGCGCAGTTCTCCAATCACCTCGTTCATTCCAGCTTCGGTTCCCGCCTTGGCCAGTTGTTCCAGGTTTCGGGCTGGCTCGGTAAATTCGTCGAAACCGACTGTTCCGCCTGCGCCCTTCAACCAGTGCGCCAGTTCGGACAGCATCTTGTAATCCTGGGCCTTCCAGGCGTGTTCCATCGATTCAAGCTGCCCCGCCAGCCGCGCGACGAACTTTTCGACCGCCGGGCGCAGGCGCGGATTGCCGGCAAGCCGGGATACCACGGGCGTCCTCGGTACGCTGCCGGCCTTGTAAGTGGGTATCGGCAGCGGGCCGGCTTTCTTCAATACGGGCCCCTGCTGCTCGCCGCCTGTGAGGCCAGCCACCGTGGCCATCAGCGCGTCGAGGTCGATGGGCTTGGTCAGGTATGCTGTGAACCCCATTGCCAGTATCCCCTGTTCAAATCCTTTCATGGCGTGGGCGGTCAGCGCCACGATGGGCGTTTCGACCCCTTGCCCGCGCAATAGCCGGGTCGCCGTCTCGCCATCCATCACCGGCATCTGCAGGTCCATGAGTATCAGGTCGTAGGGGCGGGCCGTGGCCTTGTCCACAGCCACGCGTCCGTTCTCGGCCTGCTCGGTCAGCGCCCCCGCCTCTTCCAGCACCAGCCGGACCAGCTCCCGGTTTTCCTCGCCATCGTCAACGATCAGCACGCGCACCTTGGGCAGTTTCCAGCGCGTGCCGATGGGCGCCGCGGCCACGGAAACCTGGCGCGCAGCCTCATCCGGCGGCAGCAGCCTGACGTGCTCGATCGGCCCGACGGGCAAGGTCAGGGTAAAGGTGCTGCCGACGCCCGGTTGACTGCTGACCGCGATATCGCCGCCCATGGCGTGCGCAAAGCTGCGGCTGATCGTGAGGCCCAGCCCGGTTCCGCCGAAACGCCGCGTGATCGAGCCTTCGGCCTGGGTAAACGGCTCGAACACGCTGGCCAGCTTGTCGCTGGCGATGCCGATGCCGGAGTCCCTGACTTCGAATTGCAGTTGCGCGACGGGACGCGAGGACAGGAAGCGCAGGCTGACCTCAACGCTCCCGGATTCGGTGAACTTGATGGCGTTGCCGACCAGGTTGGCCAGGATCTGGCGCAATCGGGCGGGATCGGTGTTCATGCTTTCGGGAATCGAACTCGCGCACGCCAGTCCGATATCGATGCCTTTTTCGGCAGCCTTCACGCCCTGCGCCTGCACGACCTCATGCGCGATCTGGTAAGGCGTGCAGGGTATGCTTTCCACTTCCAGCCGACCGGCCTCGACCTTGGACAAGTCCAGGATGTCGTTGATCAGGCCAAGCAGATGGGTCCCGCTGGCGTGCACGATGTCCAGGTGCTTGCGATGCTCATCCTCGCTCTTGGCCTGGCCGCGCCGCAGCAATTCGGTAAAGCCAAGGATCGCGTTCATCGGCGAGCGGATTTCGTGGCTCATGTTGGCGAGGAATTCGCTCTTGGCCTGGTTCGCTGTTTCCGCTTCCTTTTTCGACTTCATCAGCTCGATTTCCTTTTCCTCGAGCAAGGTCACGTCGTCGAGCGAGACCATGACGCCGCCGTATTCGCCCTTGCCGACGAGGATGGGGGAGCAGTTGGTCATGAAGGTGCGGCGCTTGCCGTCGGGGCCTACCAGCCACAGCAGGCTGTTGCGCGACGGCGAGCCGGTTTTCAGCGCGATCTGCCAGGGATAGTCGCCCGTCTCAGGCGTTGCCCCCTTTTCATCGAGCCATCCCAGCTCACCTGCGTTGACGCCCGTCAGTTTGTCCTGATCGCGCCCGAGAAAACTGGCGAAAGACTGGTTTGCCAACACGATCTGGTTCTGGGTATCGATCACCAGCAGGCCTTCGGTCAGCGTATCGAGGGCCGAGCGTACGCGCTCGGGCACCGCACGCGACGGGTCGAGGTGCTTCAGCATGCGGCCGAGGTAAAAGTAGAACACGAGAAATCCCGTCACGGTCATGAACAGGGCCAGCTGGACACGGGGGTCATGCACGAGCGCCATCACTCCGTCCTGCCGCAGCGGCTCGAAAGCCAGCTCGACATTGCCCCAGGCGTGCTCGCCGGAATAGATCGGCACCAGGATATGGGAATCGTTTGAAAACTTGCCATCGGTGGTTTCCCACAAGGCGGCATGGTTGCCCCATGAGGCCAGGACCTCGCCGCTGACCGTACGGATGGCTGCCGATTGCAGGCCGGGATTGCGGTCGACCACAAACCCGAGCGTGGCTTGCAGCTGATCGACTTTGTCCTGGCTGATCAGCGCGGTGCTGAATGCGGCGATCGATTCGGCCAGCGCTGCCCTGCCCTCGCGCACCGCCTTGTCCTCGTCCGGGATCATGCCGAAGAAGAAGGCCAGGAACAGCAGGCTGACGCTGAGCGAGACCAGCCCCATGCTGATGTAGGTTCGCGCGCTGATCTTGCGCAGCAGTTTTCTCATGGGCTCACCTTCTCGGGTTCCTGCGGCGCGGGAGGCGCCTCGACTTTGGCTTTCTTCAACATGCCCTCCAGCGATTCGTCGTCCTCCTCGTCGACCCGGCGCGTGCCCAGATGACCCAGAATCGGCAGCGGGTCGATCAGGCGCCAGGCAGGCAGCGAGGTCAACAGGCTCGACAGCAGGACGCCCCCGCGAATCAGCCAGATCACGTAGCCGACCGACAGGCCAGTGGTCACGGCCAGCGTCGAGGCGACGGCATTCTTGTCCAGGTTGAGCTGCTGGCGAATGATGTCCTGAAGCTGGTCCAGCTGCTGCTGGAAGCCTCCGCTCGAGAAGCTGGACTGCAGCATCTGCAGGGCGCGCGCATCGCTGGCTAGCGCACTCAGGGCCTGTCCGAGCGAGGCAAGCGGTGAAGCAGAAGCTGCTGCATGCCTGGTTAACTGAATGTCTTGTATAAACATCTGGGCCGGCCTACCCGTATCTGCATTCTGATAGGCGATGCTGACGACGACATCTGCTTCGCCTGCAGCCTGGACGTTGCTTGACGGCTGGGCGGTCGATGCAATCAATGCCGGCCTGGGTGCGTCCAGCGCATCCTCTTTTTCGCTTGCCTGGCTGTTTTCAGCAGGCGTGGACGGTGCTACGGGCAAGGCCGCCGTGGCTTCGACCTTGTCGGTCACGGCCAGCTGTATGGCCAGGCTGCTGGAGCCGCCGCTCGGGTCGCTGACGGTAACGATCACCTCGTAGAGATTGTCGCGGTTGGCATCCTGCGGCGTTTCATAATCAGGCACGAACCTCAGGCCCAGCACGCCGGTATCCGGGTCGATCGTAAAGAGCGCCGCATCCGCCCCGCCGGTGATGGCATAAACCAGTTGCTCGTTCTCGACGTCGGTCGCGGTCATCGCCACGCTGGCCGGACTGCCTTCCTGGACCTGGAAAGCTGGGCCTGATGTGATCACCGGTGCGTCGTTGACCGGCGTGATATCGAGTGTGGCCTGGCCGGCTATCGCGATCGTGCCATCGGAGAGGTTGTAGCTGAAGCTCACCGACGTGTCGTCGTTGAGTGCCGGGGTATAGGTCCAGGTGCCGTCCAGATTGTCCTGCAGAACGCCGCTGCCGCTGCTGATCGCCAGTCCGCTCGCGATCAGCGCGTCGCTTTCGACATCGCTCGCGTTGGCCAGCAGTTCAGCCTGGGTAATCAGCCGGCCGCCACTATCCTCGCTGATCGGTGCAAGGGTGACGGGCGAAGTCGTTGGCGCATCGTTCGCGCCGTTGATCGTGATCGTCAGCGTGCTGCTGCTGGATGCCCCCGCGCTGTCCTGCTGCGTGTAATTGAAGGTCTCGACCAGCGGCGTGCTACTGGTGCGCAAGGCCTGTACGGCGGCGTTGCCGTTGTCGACGACATAGGTGTAGCTGCCGTCCGCATTCAGGGTCAGCGCGCCGTAGCTGCCGTTCAGCGCGACGCCGAGCGTGCCGGCGGACGCACCGAAACTGAACGCGGTCACGCTCTTGCTGTCGCCGCTGTCGACATCGGTGTCGTTGGCGAGCACGTTGCCAACCGGGTCGGTTCCGGCCGTTCCGTTCGCGACTCCCCCCGCTTCCGTCGCCACAGCCGTGTCGGCCACGGCGATTGGCGCATCGTTCGCGCCGTTGATCGTGATCGTCAGCGTGCTGCTGCTGGGTGCACCCGCGCCGTCCTGCATCGTGTAGTTGAAGGTCTCGACCAGCGGCGTGCTGCTGGCGCGCAAGGCCTGCACGGCAACGTTGCTGTTGTCGACGACATAGCTGTAGCTGCCGTCCGCGTTCAGGGTCAGCGCGCCGTAGCTGCCGTTCAGTGCAACGCCGAGCGTGCCGGCGGATGCCCCAAAGCTGAACGCGGTCACGCTCTTGCTGTCGCCGCTGTCGACATCGGTGTCGTTGGCGAGCACGTTGCCAACCGGGTCGGTTCCGGCCGTTCCATTCGCGATGCCTCCCGCTTCCGTCGCCGTGGCCGTATCGGCCACGGCTACAGGTGCATCGTTGACGGCAGCCACCGTCAGGTTGGCTGTTGCCGGATCGCTTTGCAGGCCGAGGTTGTCGGTTGCCACGTAGTTGAAGCTGGTGGTGCCATTCCAGTCGGGATCAGGATCCAGATAGAGGGTCAGGGCGTTGCCGCTGGCGGCATAAGCGGTGTTGGCGACGACGGCCTGAGTCCGGGCAGCGTCGGTGTAGAGCGTCACCCATGCAGGCAAGGCCGTCACGGTAAAGCTGGCAATGCTGCCGTCGACATCGCTGCCGCTCAGAGTGATGGAGAACGGCGTATCCTCGGTAGCGGATGCGCTGGCGGTCGACGGAACGGGCTTGTCGTTGACCGCCGTGACAGTGATCGTGCGCGTGGCGGTATTGCTAACGCCACCGTTGCCGTCGGTCAGCACGACGCTGACCGTGCGTGGTGCAACCGCAGGGTCATCCGAGACGTTGGCATACGTGATGTTGCGCATCAAGGCCTGCGTCGCACCCAGGGAAGCGTTCGCGTTCAGCGACACCACCAGCGGCGTGCTGCCATCTTCGCCACCGCTGAAACTGCCGATGAGCACGCCTCCGAACCGCACCTCGCTGCCCGAGACCCCGATCTGGCCTGCCGCATTGCCCTGGTTTCGGATCCCCAGCCGGTCGTTGGCCGTTCCGTTGCCTGACAGGTAGACACTCAGGCTGCCGCTGCCAAAGTTGCTCGAATCGACATCGCTCACGGTCGCCGACGGCGCGACCGGCGTGGCGGGATCGTTTTCCGTGTAGGCAAGCGCCGCCGCATCGACGCTAATGGACGGCGGGCTGGAAGCGCGCTGGACCAGCGCCAGGGCGTCCAGGGTTTCTCCCCCTCCCGTGAGCCCCACATCGCTGGCGCGCATCAGCATCGTGGCGGTTCCGGTCGAGAAATCGCCGGAGGTCAGCAGGTTCAGTGCCACCACGTCGCCTGCCTGAACCGGAAGCCCGCCTATCAAGGCATTGCCGTCGAGCGACAACAGCAACTGGCCCGCGCTCAATGCCTGGCCGCCGATGGTGACAGGTTGGGTAATCAGTTCGATGCCGGCCATGTGTGCGCCGCCAATGTTCAGGCCGTTCGTATCGCCATTGACCAGCTCGGTCGGCGCCGCCCCGGTGGTGGCAACACCCGTCGCATTCGGGCGGAAATGCCAGACATCCTTGTCTCGCGACCCGCCGCTCAGCAGCAGCAGGAAATCGCCTGCCTGGAGGGCGGTGCCACCCACTGTGACCGGCGATTCAACGAGGGCAAAGTCGCGGACATCCGCGTCGGTGCCGCCCGGGTTGCGCAGCAGCACCGAGAAGGTGCCGCTCGAATAATCGCCATAGGTGGCCGGGCGGAACAGCACGATGTCTCGTTTGGTTACGGATACGCCGCCGAATGTCTCGTTGGCATCAACCGAAAACAACACATCCCCCACTTGCAGGTTGACCGGGTCGATGGAACCCACGGTGACGGCACGGCTCACCACATGCAGGCCCTTGATGTCGACATTGCCGTCGCCGGACAGCGCATTCATGTTGATCGCAATGCTGAATGTGCCTCTGGTGGTGCCGCTGCCCAGCGACAGGGTCGGGTTGCCGAAATTGATCACCTGGCTGTCCTGCCACGAAAGATTGCCGCTGTTCGCGGACGAGGTGGCATTGCCTTCGGTGGACAGCCACAGCGAGGCATCGGTGACCGAAATCGTGACCACGTCGGTATCGCTCAATGCGCCGCCTGTGCCGGAGGCCCCTGTGTTCTGGTCATTGGTGGTGAAGGTCAGGGAAATGCTACCGGTAAAATTGTTTGCCGGCGCAAAACTCAGCGTGCCGCCCAGGTTGCCCGCCAGCAGGTCGTTGATCTGGGCGATCGTACCGGTCAGCTCGACGGATCCGGTTCCCGACCCGACCACCCCGACGCCTGTGGTGCCAGCCCCGGCGTTCAGGACGCCGCTGGAGACCGTCAGCGTGGTTTTCACGATGGCACTGCCGGCATCGACGTCGGAAATCGAGAACGCATTGCCATTGCTTGCCGAGAACACCAAGGCGGTGTTCTTGGCAGTGTATTGTGCACCCGGAACGGAATTGACCGGCGCACCGTTGACCGCAGTGATGTTGATGGTGGCCGTGTCCGATCCGGTGAGCGCGCCACCGCTTCCTGTGTTGCCAAGATCGTTCGCCGTCAGCGTCAAGGTGACGCTGGGCGGCGGAGCATCGCTATTGGCCGTATAGGTCAGCGTGCCGCCCAGGTTGCCCGCCAGCAGGTCGTTGATCTGGGTCAGCGTCCCCGTCAGCGTCACGCTGGCCGTGCCCGTGCCGCTTATGATCGCCCCGGTCGTACCGGCACCGGCATTCAGCTGGCCGTCGGTCACCGTCACCGTGGCCTGCACGGTAGCGCTTCCGGCATCGACGTCGGCGATGGAAAGACCCGTTCCATGCAGCGTCAGCGCTACCTGCTCGGTGGCCGAATAGCTCACCGGAACGATGGTGGCCGTCGGCGCATCGTTGACCGCAGTCACCGTCAGGTCGACGTTATCGGTTGCAGCGGAAAACGCCGTACTTCCGCCACTATTGGCGCCCGAGGTGTCCACCAGATTCTGCCCGTTGAAGCCGCTGGTGCGATCCCAGGCGCGGAACGTGATGACGTTGTTGATGGACCCGGTCAGGTTGGCTGCTGGCTGAAAGTAGATTCGCGTCACGCCATCGGCAAACAGCAGCCGAGCCGAACTGCTGCTGACCGGCCCCATGGCATTCCAGGTGCCGCCATCATTGGTCGAGTAGAACCAACTGCCGTTGCCCCCCCCGGTGACGCCGGTGACGGCGATGCCCAGTGGATTGCCATCCGGGTCGGTGACGTTGTCGACTTGCCCGGCCGGCGTGGCGTAGTCGACCAGGGTCGATACCAGCACGCCGACCGCGCCAACCGGTGCAGGCGAGTCTTCCGGAATGGCCGGCAGCGTGGGCGTCTTGCTGCTGTCGAGCACGGGAGCGGTGTTGACCGCGCTGCTGCGGTTGATCTCGACCGCGATCATGGCCCAGTTGGTATCGGCACTGGTCAAGACATGGTCCATCGACACCGATGTTGCACCGATTTCTCGGCTCGATGCGCCGAACAGATCGGTCGCGCCCGAGCCCTGGTTGCGCACGAAATTCTCGGTCTGGCTGACGCCTACGGTATTGCTGGACACGCTGGCCGCCCCGACGATATCGACCACCATGTCGCCATTGTCGGCTGCGACGGTTGCATTCGGGGTGGTGCTATTTCCCGAGGTTGAGCTGACATTGCCCAGCGGTGTTGCCTGATTGACGCCGGAATAGGACGTGGCGCCCGCAATCAGCTTGGCGGCTGACGCCAGCGTGACATTGACCGTGCCGCTGACACTGGCTGGCGCAACCTGGTACCACAGCTCCACCCGAACGTGGCTGGTGGGCGAATCCTGGGCCGAATGAAAGATCAGGGAACTGCCATTGAAATCGACGGCGGTCGCGTTCACGCCGTCGGCAATCACGAGTTCGACCAGCAGCAGCCGATCGGTGCCGCTCTGCACCGCATGGGAAAAACTGTAGGCGGTGACCGCGGTCGTCGAGTCACCCGAGCTTTCGGAGGTTGATGCGACGGCCAGCGTGCCTGCCCAGGCAATAGCACTGCCATCGAGAAGCAGCGCGCTCTCGATCCGGCCGATGCCGAATTCGAGTTGCCAGTTGCCGCCCAGCAGCGCGGAACCGGTCAGGTCGGTACTCGCGGCCACGTCGGCCCCGGTCAGGCGCGACAAGGCATCCAGGAAGGCCTGGCCTTCTGCATCGACTGCGACATTGCAGCCATACAGCAGCAGGTCGCCATCCGCCGCGAAAGCCGATCCCCATGCCGCGATGACGTCAGACCGGCTGGCCAGGCTGGATGCGTCCAGCTGGCTGTTGCCCAGTTGTAGCATGCCCGCGCTGCCGTGCGTGATCAGGTGCACCGCATCAAGGTTCTCATAATGCTTGAGTACCTCGGACACTTGATCGATGCCGTCGCGGTCGGCATCCAGTAAAACGACGCTGATTTGCCGGTCGCTGCCTGCCTGGCTCAGGATGTCGGCGAGCAGGGTTTCATGGTCTGCCACGCGGGTATCGACGATGACCAGTTCGCTGCGGGTCGTTGCCACTGCACTGGAAAACTCGCCCTGGGCATCGACGACCCGCTGCTCGGGCTCCGGCGACAGGCTGTCGAGCGCCAGCGGCGCAAGGTCGGCCGAAAACAGGATGCGCGGTTCCAGTTCCTCGATCAGCGGGCGGCGGCGGAAAAGCGATTTCAGCATGGTCTAGTCCCTGAACATCGCCTGGCGATCCAGTTGGGTATCGTGGTGCAGCAGCAGCTCGCGCTGTGACAGCTGGCGCGACTCTTCCATGCGCCGGGTCAAGCCGGTGAGCAGCCTGCCCAGCCAGGTTGGCATGGCACCGGAGACGGGATCGGCCATCCGTGCCGCGAGCCGTGTGAGCCATGCCGGCAGCGTGCGCTGCACCAGCGGGGACTCCAGGCACAGCAGCGCTGCCACGCTGCCCGGGTCACCCTGCCGGGCGCAGCGTCCCACGAGCTGCCGGTCGATGCGGCGGGCGCTGTTCATCTGGCAGCAGATCACGTGCAATCCGCCCCGCCCGGCTACCTCTGGCCCCAGCGGAATGTCCGTTCCGCGGCCGGCCATGTTGGTGGCGACCGTGACGCGTCCAGCCTGCCCGGCCTGCGCCACCACATTGGCTTCGTGCTGGTCGTTGCGGGCGTTGAGCACGGTGTGCTCGATGCCGCGGCTGGCGAGATGCGCCGACAGGCTCTCGGAATCCGCCACCGAATCGGTGCCGATCAGCACCGGCCGGCCCACCCGGACATGGACTTCGACCGCCGTCGCCACGGCCTGCCATTGCTGTTCGCGTTGCCGGTAGACGCGCGTGCCGTCGTTGATCCGCCGGCTTGGCTGGCGCAGGGGGACGCGGGTGATGCCCAGCCCATAGACCCGGGCCAGTTCGGCGCCCGATTCCGCCAGCGTGCCGCTCATGCCGCACAGCCGCAGATAACGCGGGAAAAAGCGCTGGTAGGTGATCTGGGCACGCGTGACCGTCTCGCCGCTGACCTTGCATTGCTCCTTCAGTTCGATGAACTGGTGCAGCCCGCGCGACCAGGTGCGGCCGGGCGCCACGCGGCCGGTGGTTTCGTCGATGATGTGCACGCCGTCGCCGCGCACCAGGTAGTGGCGGTCGCGCTGGAAAAGATGCAGGGCGGCCAGGGCCAGGCACAGGGACTCGTCGCGATGACGTCGGTTGTGCCAGACCGGATGCTGTCCGCCCGGGGCAAGGTCCAGGCCGCTGCGGCCCGAATCGGTCAGCGCAGCCGTCATGGCGTGGCGATCCAGCGTGAAATCCCTGTCCGGATCGAGCGTCGCTGCGAGCGCCAGGATCTCGGCCGCGGCCTCCCGCTTGCCGGCATGCGCGCGCAGTTCCGAAATGATCAGCGGCACCCGGGCCTCGTCGATGAGAATGCTGTCAGCCTCGTCGATGACCGCCATGCACAGGCCGCGCAGCAGGGTCGTCTGCCCCGAGGCGGGGTCGGACCACTGCGCGGCGCGCCATGACAGGTCGGTGCGGTGCCGGCTGCGCAGCGGCTGGTCGCGAAGATAGTCGAACACCAGTTCCCGGGCGGTGCAGTAGGTGATGTCGCGCGCGTATTCGTCCCGCCGCCGGCGGCTGTCCATGGCTTGCTGAACCGCCCCCACGCTGAGGCCGAGCGACTCATACACGGGGCGCATCCGCTCGGCGTCGCGGCTGACCAGGTAATCGTTGGCGGTGACGACGTGCACCGGGATGCCGGCGAGCGCGCCGATGGCGGCCGTGAGCGCGGCGACGAGCGTCTTGCCTTCTCCGGTGGCCATTTCGGCCAGCCGGTTGTCGAGCATGATCGCGGCGGCGATGCGCTGGGTGACAAACGGCGACAGGCCGAGCTGGCGGCGGCAGGCTGCCGCGACGACGGCCAGGGCCTGCGCCTGGGTGTCGGGGATGAACCCCTCGCGCAGCAGTCTTTGCCTGAGCGTGCGGACGGCCTCATCGAACTCATCTCCCGACAGCGCGGCCATGTCCCGCTCGATGTCCAGCGAACGTCCGGCGATCCGCGCATACCGCCCCAGGGAAGGCCGGGCCAGACGGGCCCCCAGTTGCCGGGCGCGTTGCGCCCAGGCGCGGTCGTGTCCGGCGTTCCGCTTTTCCGGATACATCCCCCAGATCAGGCCGGGTTGCGGGAGGGCATGGGCATGCATCAAGGTCGCGTCCTCAGGCAGAAGGGCTGAAATGCTTGAGGAACACCTGCTGCACGCGACGCCCCCACTGCGTGGACAGGGTTTCGGCGCCGTGGTCGAAATGCACCCAGGCGCGACCGCCCACGCGATGCGTGGCCTCGGCGGGCAGCGCCAGGTCGACCACGAAAACCGGCTCCAGCGTGGTCACACCGTTCTTGTCGGCCGGATCGGTGATGCGGCTCCCGCCGGCGCGGTCGCCCAGCGCCGGGCTGGGCAAGGTTTGCGTCGCTGCGGGCGTCTCGCGGGTGAGCCCCGCCGCCATCGCCGCATCGGGCCGCTCGGCCAGCAGCACCGACACGGACCGCGTACGCTCGCGCACCTGGGCAATGTCATGCTCGTCCACCACCGCACGCACGCGCACCGCGTCGGGGCTGAACACATAGCCCAGCATGGCCCCCTGTTTCAGATAGGTTCCAGGCAGGTCCTGCTGGCGCGGCATGACCAGGCGGCCAGCCGTTCCGGCCCGCACTTCGAGCTGGGCCAGTCGCTGCTCGATTCGGGCCAGTTCGGCTTGCGCCTGCTGCATGGCCTCCTCCGCGTTGCGGGCCTTCAGCGGGTCGCTCAGCAGGGTTCGGTACTGCTCGGCCCGCAAGCCATCGAGCTTGCCCTGCAGGGCGCGCCGGTCGGCCTCGAGGGTCGCGTCTTCCAGCACGGCGATCAGCTGCCCCGGCTGCACGCGCTCGCCATCCTGCACGGCCAGCCTGACGACAAACCCGCTGGTTTCGGCGCGCAGCTGCGCCCGTTCCGGCACCCACACCACGCCTTCCGCCACGGTGGTGGAGGGCATGGGCACGGCGCCGACGACAATCGCGGCGACGGCCACGCCGCCCGCGGCGATCGCGCGAGCGCGCCAGCGCTGCATGCCCAGCAGCGGCGAGGCCCACGCGAAATGCAGAATGCGGTAAAGCGGCCTGGCGAGCGTGGCATACAGCAGGAACAGGCCGGCGGCGAGGCCGATGAAAACGGATTTGGACGCCAGCCAGAAGGTGATGAGCACGCCGATGAACAGCTTGTAAGACCACGACAGCGGCGCATATCCCGCCAGCCAGGCGCGCTCGCTGCGCGAGGGCTCGGGAGAGCGGGCACCCGGCAGCCTGAGCACGTAGCGCTGGGCGAGATACGCCCAGTAGCGGCTGCTGCGCGAAGCCAGGTTGGGCAGCTTGAGCGCATCGCTCAGCACGTAGTAGCCGTCGAAGCGCAGCAACGGATTGCCGTTGAACAGCACGGTGGACACGCTGCCGATCAGGGCCAGGACGAAAGCGATGTCGCGCAGCAGGCCTGGCGCGACGTTCAGCCAGACCAACAAGGCCAGCGCGGCGACCAGCAGCTCGGCCATGATGCCGGCCGCGCTGACCATGACGCGCTGGTAGGCCGGCCGGAAGGCGGACGCCGCCGAGGCATCGACGAAAGGCGCCGGCACCAGCACCAGCAGCGTGACGCCCATTTGCGTGACCTGTCCGCCCCATCGCCGCACTGCCATGCCGTGCGCCAGTTCATGCACCGCCTTGATGAGCGGGTAGCACAGCCACATCAGGACCAAGTAGCGCGGCGTCAGCAGATAGGTGGCCGCATGGGCGCGCAGTTCGCTCCAGTGCGCGGCCGCAGCGAACAGCGCCGTCCCCACGGCCAGCCCCCACAGCGCGAGCATCCAGGTTCGGAAGACCCGGTTGCTCACGCCGTCGAGACGCCTCAGCAGCGGATCGGGGTTGAACAGGTTGATGCGGAACGCCAGCGGGTTCAGCCCGCTGCGGCGTTGTTGCCCGGCGCGCTGCCGGTGCTGCTCGAACAGGGCTTCGACGTCGGCCAGCTTGTCCGCCTGCAGCATGCCCGCTTCGGCCAGCTGGCCGATCAGGTGGATGATTTCGTCCTGCGTGGGCGCCTCTTCGCCCAACTGCTCCAGCAGGGCCTCCCAGATCTGCTGGGTCGTGTGCCGTCCGGTGCAACGGCCCGCGAACTGGTACGCCACGTCGTTGAGCCGGTGCTGGCGGCCGGTTGCGGTGTCGGACAGCACATACCAGAGCGCGTCGCGCCCGGACTGGCGCCGCACCTGGACATGGCCGCCCAGCTGCGGGCGCAGGTCGGCGACCCTGAACCAGTTCGAGCTGAACAGCGTGTCGACGCTCACGCTACGCGCCCCATGACCACAACTGGATGCGCGCCCAGTTGAACGCGCGGCGACTCCAGTCGACCAGCACCGGGCGCTGGCCAACCTCGATCCGGGCAAAGCCCTGCATGCCCGGCCGCAAGGCGGGCAGGTTGCCCTGCAGGGTGGCGTAGACGGCAAAGTAGTGACGCCCTTCCTCCGTGGTGGCCAGCGGCGTGATGCGGTCCACCCGCAGCGGCATGGTTTGCGCCGGCAGCGCCGCCAGGATCAGCCGCCCGTCCTGGCCCGGCTTGAGGTCGGCGACCTCGGACTCCTCGGCCTCGATCATCACGCGGTAACCGCTGCTGGGCGCCAGCGTGATGAGCTCGTCCCCGCGCTCGACCGGTGCGCCGACCGACTGGCTGAGGTCACCCTTGATGACGACGCCCTCGAAAGGCGCACGCAGCTGGCTGCGTGCAAGCGCCTGCTGCAACACCTCGAGTTGTGCGCGCGTGGCTTCGGCGCGCCCCTGGCTGACGATGAATTCGGAGCGGTCATTGCGCGCCTGGGCGGATACCAGGGCGTTCTCGTGCTGGGCCAGTTCGGCCTCCAGGCCGCGCAGTTCGACCTGCATGTCCTGGTCGGCCAGTTCGGCCAGCAGCTGGCCGGCCGCGACGCGGTCGCCCGGCCGCACGTGCACGCGTTGCAGGAAGCCATCGGCGGGGGCAGTGAGGGTGCGCTGGATCGAGCCTTCAAGCGTCGCTGGCGCCCCGACCTGGTGATCGAACGGGAACAGCAGCAGGCCGGCCAGCGCCACCCCGAGCGCCGCCAGCCCGGTCCGGGCATGCCTGCCTGACAGCACGCCGTCACGTCCCATCCGCCCCAGGGTCGCTCGCACATCCCGCATGAGGCGGCGCGCGAACGACAAGTCGTTTTCATACTTGAGCACCAGCAACGGGGCCATGAAGGCGGCGACCCGCTCGATCTGCGTCGCCTCGGCCTCGCTGAAGGCTGAACCGCGGCGCTCCATCATCAGCGCGCCGACGACGCGGCCCTCGTGGGCCAGCGGCACCGTACACAGGGCGTAGCCCTGCTGGCGCCCGAGCTCCTCGTGCGCCAGCACGATGCAGGGCCTGGTCACGTCGGGGGCCGGGTGGCGTAGCGTGCCGCCCTGCTCTGCCGCTTCGTCCATCGCAGCGGCCACCAGCCGGGCGGTTTCCTGCCGGGCGTGGACTTCGGCCACATACGAAGCGGCCACCACCTGCATGCCGTCCTTTCCGGCCCAGCCCAGGCTGGCACGGTCGCCATTCAGCCTGTTCGCCAGTTGTTGGGCCAGCGCCGCCGCCGCCTCGGCAAAATGCCTGCGACCCAGCAGTTCGGCCTGTACCAGCAGGACCTGGTCGGCGCTCAGCGCCATGCAGCCCCCTTCGTCCGCCGGAAGCGGTTGCGCAGGGCCTATCGTGGACGGGCGGTGATGGATGGTTGTCGGCATGCAGTGCAGCAAATGGTTATTCTCGGGTTTGTGCCGTGATGGTCCCTGCCCAACCATTCCGCCGGAACGCGCGGCGGACTGCTGCGGGAAGAACGGGGATGTTCGCGGCCGTCAGTTCACACGAGCAATAGCATTTTTCTTGCCAGAGTGAACAGGTCGACCCATGTGCCATCACGGACCCCCCCCTTGGCAGAGTTATCGGCATCGCGAAAGAATTACTGAAGGGGCCAACCTGGCACAGGGACGGCCACTTGGCCATGGCTAGAAGCAGATAACGGCTATTTAGACGCCATTTCCCGGAAATTTAGACACACTACCGTGATCGTGAATCGTGTGTAAATACTGCTTGCCCGGTACATTCAACCTGCCATGGAACGTTCCGCATCACGCCAGGAATCAGGATCCCGCCCGTTCCGACGACGCCCTGGCATGGGCGTCAAGAAATCATCGTTTACCCAGGCGTCCCGATCAGGGTCGGGCCTCGAACCGGTAATACCGGTCATTCAGGTACCGGACCACCTCGCCGATCTCGTCCTCGCGCCAGCGCAGTTCCAGATAGCGCGCCCACTGGACGACCCAGCCCCGCAGCACCGGCAAGGAATCGGCCCGGCGCGCATCCCGGACGTGCGCAGCGCTTTCGTGGCACGCCGTGCAGTGATTCTCGTAGAGCAGCTGGCCACGCGGCACGACCACGGGTTGGGCGGCGTATGGCGGTTTCGCCTGCTGGAAGGGTTCGGGTGCGGCGCGCGGGTCCCGGGCCTGAGGATACGCCCCCGGGTCCGGGCGCGGACCGGCCCAGAGCGGCGTGACGACACCGCCCCACAACGCGGTGACAAGCATGAGGACTCCGAACTTCATGAAACGCCTCCATCTAACGAGCGCCACCGGTCATACCGGGAGACTCACAGCGGCCACACCCACAGCAGGACAGGCACGCTGACCGCCAGCACGATCACCTCCAGGGTCAAACCCAGACGCCAGTAATCGCCAAACCGGAAGCCGCCCGGCCCCAGGATCAGCGTGTTGTTCTGATGGCCGATCGGCGTCAGGAAGGCGCAGGAGGCGCCCACGGCAACCGCCATCAGGAACGCGTCGGAGTTGACCCCGAGCTGGCCGGCGGTGCTGATCGCGATCGGGCACATGACTGCTGCCGTGGCAGCATTGTTCATCAGGTCCGACAGGAACATCGTCACCACGAGGATCACCACCAGCCCCGCGACGGCATGCCCCTGAGCCACGTTATCCAGCATGACGCGCGCGATCAGGTCGGCGGCACCAGTCGACGCCATCGCATCGGCAATCGGCAGCATGGCGCCCAGCAACAGGATGACCGGCCAATCGACCACAGTATAGATCGTGCGCAGCGGCACTATGTTGAACGCCACGAAGGCGAGCGCCGCCGCGGCAAACGCCACGGCAACCGGCAGCAGGCCCATGGCCGAGGCCCCCACCGCGACGGCCATAATCAGGGCCGAGGTCAGCGCCTGTCCCTTTCTGGGCACCCGGATATCGCGCTTGGCGAGCGGCAGGCAGCCAAACTCGGCGGCAAAATTGGACAAGGCTTCGGCCGGCCCCTGCATCAGCAGCACATCGCCTCCCTGCATGCGGGCCGTACGCAGCCGACGGATGCTGCGCTGCCCCTGGTGCGAGATCGCGAGGAGATTGATGCCATAGCGGGTGCGCAACTGGATGTCGGTCGCCGAACGCTGGACCAGCGGAGCGGTCGGCATCACGACGAACTCCTGGATCACCACTTCGGCTGGCGGGGCGCTGTCCCTGGCCGCTTCGTCGGCTTCTGCATCGCTGGCTTCCGCCGTCTCCTCGCTGGCAGGCCTGGCCGGCTGTGCCGGCGGCGGCACAGCGTCTTCCTGTTCCTCGCTATCCGGTTCGACCGGCACATCCTCTTCAAGCTTGAGACCCAGCGAAGACAACACCGAAGCCAGCGACTCCGGCTCGACCTCGATCACCAGGATGTCGCCGTCCTGCAGGATGCGAGCCGGGTTCGGCGCGGACAGGCGCACTTCGTGGCGCACCAGGCCCACGATCTGCGCATCGGTCTCGCTCAGCATCTGCTCGGCTTCGCGCAGGCTTTTTCCAACCGCCTTGCTGCCCTCGACGATCCTGACTTCGCTGATATAGGCGCCGGACTCGAAGCTGCCCGTATCCGGAGGCTTGCGGGTCGGCACCATACGCCATCCCAGCAAGCCGACAAAGATCACGCCCAGGACCGCGACCGACACGCCGACCGGAGAAAAGTCGAACATGGAGAACGCCGCCCCGCCATCCGTCTCCCTGAAGCCCGACACGATCAGGTTGGGCGGGGTACCGATCATGGTCGTCATGCCGCCCAGGATCGAGCCGAACGCAAGCGGCATCAGCACCTTGCCGGCAGGCAGGTTGTTGCGCGCGGCCATCTGGATGGCGATGGGCATCAGCAGCGCCAAAGCCCCCACGTTGTTCATGAAGGCCGACAGCACCGCGGCCAGCGCAATCAGCGCCGTGATGCTCAATGACGGGCCGGCCTTGGCCGGCAGCACGCGCTGCGCCAGCACATCGACCGCTCCGGAGGTCTGCAGGCCGTAACCCAGCACCAGCACGCACGCGACGGTGATGACCGCGGGATGACCCAATCCGGAGAACGCCATCTCGCCGGGAACCAGTCCGGCAAACACGCAGAGCAGCAGTGCGCCCAGCGCAACCATGTCGTGACGCCAGCGTCCCCACAGGAACATGACCATGGTGGCCAGCAGGATGCCGACAAGGAAGGCTTGAGAGACCGTCATTTTTTTCCTGGCTTGAATGGAACTGTCGACCAGGACACGGCCGTGGCACGTGGCCTGGAGGCATAACGTTCGGCCTTCTTCTTCCAACAGTCAACAGATACGAACGGTTTTGGGCCCTCGACGACCATGGCCTATAAACAAAAGTCCCCAACCGTGGAGGTACATCATGGGCAACCCATTCGTACATATCGAATTGCAGACCAAGGACATCGACAAGGCGAAGGATTTCTACACGAGTTTGTTCGACTGGAAA
>JBFHQA010000028.1:0-25324 GCA_041592455.1 Thiobacillus sp.
CGACCCGCCCAGGCCGGCATGACGCCCTTGTTCAGGCCATTGGCGATGACGCCGCGAATGGCGGCCACCTTGGCTTCGTCGTTCTGGGCGGCCGGCACGTTGGCCCACAGCCAGATGTTGTCGGTGAGGTTGGGGGCGCCGATTTCCTTGCGGCCCTTGGCGTCGCTGCCGTGGCAGTAGAAGCACGCTGCCGTTTCGCTGCGGAACAAGGCGTCGCCAGCAGTTGCCTTGGCAGCGTCGTGTCCGATACCGGACTGCTTGGCGACGTAGTTCGCCAGCTGGTCGATCTGCGCGCCGGTGAGCACTTCGTTGAAGGCCGGCATGTGGCCGCGGCGGCCTTCCATCAGGGTCTCGTGGATCTTCTCGAACGAGCCGCCGTAGAGCCAGTCGTCATCGGTCAGGTTGGGGAAGAACCCGATCACGCCCTGGCCACCCGCCTGGTGACAGGGTGCGCAGTTGTCGGCGAACAGCGCCTTGCCTGCGGAAAGGATGAAGCCGTTCATCTCGGGGTCCTTGGCAATCTGCTCGTACGACATCGAGGCCACCTTGTCGAAGTAGGGCTTCTGGGCGGCCGCAGCTTCGTTCAGGTCTTCCAGCAGCAGGGCGCGGGTGTTCCAGCTGTGGGTCTTGGTTTCACCGGCGCTGTTGACGTAGGTGATTTCCTGCGCACCGCCGATCCAGCCCTTACCCATGGGCCAGGACGGGTAGATGGTCCAGTAGACGATGGCGAAGACCACCGTGACGTAGAAGGTGTAGACCCACCACACAGGCAGCGGGTTATTGTATTCCTGCAGGTCGCCGTCCCATGCATGACCTGTCGTTTGAACCGTTTGGGATTGTAGTTTTTGCTCGCTCATTGCTTGTCCTTCGAGTCTTCCTGTTCGTCCAGAAACGGTATGTCGCGGTAGGACTCCAGTTGCTTGCTCCGCTTCTTGCTACCGTAGACGTAGACCACGATACCGATGAAAGTGACGAAAAATATGATCAAGGCCAGCGGCTTGGTGTTCTCGGGCTTGGAAAACCACATCAACCATTCCATATGCTGGCCTCTTGCCTAACGCTTAGCGGTTGTCGACGAACGCGTCGTCTTTGTACTTGCTGAAATCGACCATGGTGCCCAGAACCTGCAGGTAGGCCACCAGTGCGTCCATTTCGGAAATACCGGAACGATCGCCGTCGTAGTTGCCGAAGTTGGCCTGTTCGACCAGGTTCTTCTGGGCGTCGGGAATGTGCAGCTGCTTGGCCACGGTTTCGCCGAACTTGGTCACGTTGGCTTCGTATTCGGCCTGCGACAGCGAATACGGCACGCCCACCTTGCGCAGGGCCTTCAGGCGCGCAGCGACATCGGAAATATCCAGCGGGGTCGACAGCAGCCAGGGGTAGTTCGGCATCACTGACTCGGGCACCATCGAACGCGGTGCGACCAGGTGCTGCACGTGCCATTCGTTCGAGTATTTTCCGCCAACGCGGGCCAGGTCGGGACCGGTACGCTTGGAGCCCCACTGGAAGGGGTGGTCGTACTGCGACTCGGCGGCGAGCGAGTAATGGCCGTAGCGCAGCTTCTCGTCGCGGAACGGGCGGATCATCTGCGAGTGACAGGTGTAGCAGCCTTCGCGGATGTAGATGTCGCGACCGCGCGATTCGAGCGGGGTGTAGGGCCGCACGCCCTCGACCTTCTCGATGGTCTTGTCGATGAAGAACAGCGGAGCGATCTCCACCAGGCCGCCCACGCTGATCGCGAGCATGGTCAACACGGCCATCAGGCCGATGTTGGTTTCAATCCATTCGTGTTTGAAGTTGAAATTCATTCTTTAAATCCCTGAATCAAGCGTTGGCGAGCTTGGCTGCCAGTTTGGCCTCCAGTGCGGCGCTCTCGCGCTTGCCCTGACGGATGGTCATGAACATGTTGTACGCCATCAGTGCCGCGCCGGTGAGGAAGAACATGCCGCCGATCGCACGCATCGCGTAGAAAGGCATCATCGCGGCGACGGATTCTGCGAACGAGTACTGCAGGTTGCCGAATTCGTCGAACGCACGCCACATCAGGCCCTGGGTGATACCGGAGATCCACATCGCGACGATGTAGAGCACGATGCCGATGGTGGCGAGCCAGAAGTGCCACTCGACCAGTTTCTGGCTATAGATCTTGGTGTCCCACAGCTTGGGCATCATGTGATACAGCGAGCCGAACGAGATCATCGCCACCCAGCCCAGCGCGCCGGAGTGCACGTGACCCACGGTCCAGTCGGTGTAGTGCGACAGCGCGTTGACTTCCTTCAGCGACATCATCGGGCCTTCGAAGGTCGACATGCCGTAGAACGACAGCGCGACGATCATGAAGCGCATGATGGGGTCGGTGCGCAGCTTGTCCCAGGCACCCGACAGGGTCATGATGCCGTTGATCATGCCACCCCAGGAGGGCATCAGCAGCAGGATCGAGAACGCGGCGGCCAGCGATGAGGTCCAGTCGGGCAGCGCGGTCCAGTGCAGGTGGTGAGCCCCCACCCACATGTACATGAAGCCCAGTGCCCAGAAGTGGACGATCGACAGGCGATAGGAGTAGATCGGACGACCGGCCTGCTTGGGCACGAAGTAGTACATCATGCCGAGGAAGGCGGCGGTCAGGAAGAAGCCCACGGCGTTGTGGCCGTACCACCACTGCGTCATCGCGTCCTGGGTGCCGGCAAACAGGCTGTAGGACTTCATGCTGAACAGGTCAACCGGCATCGCCAGGTTGTTGAAGGTGTGCAGCAGCGCGGTCGCAAGGATGAAGGCGAGGTAGAACCAGTTGGCCACGTAGATGTGCGGCTGCTTGCGGCGCATGATTGTGCCGACGAAGAGGATCAGGTAGGTCACCCAGACGATCTCGATCAGGATGTCGATTGGCCATTCCATCTCGGCGTATTCGCGACCCTGCGAGTAGCCGGCCAGGTAGGACAGCGCTGCCAGCACGATGACGGTCTGCCAACCCCAGAAGGTGAAGCTCGCCATGCCGTCGGAGATCAGGCGGGTCTGGCAGGTACGTTGCACGACATAGTAGGACGTGGCAAACAGGGCCGAACCACCGAAGCCGAAGATCACGGCACTGGTATGAACCGGACGAAAGCGTCCAAACGAGAAATACGGGCTGTCAAAGTTCAGAAACGGCCATGCCAGTTCGGAGGCGATATACACGCCGACGAACATCCCGACCACCGCCCAGACGAGGGCCATGACGGAAAATTTCTTAACAATATCAAAGTTGTACTGCTCCGCACCGGAATATGAAGTTACCGCCATCGACCGCTCCTGTTGTACCGAATCAGCGCTTTTTACCGCGCCTTAAACAGCATATGCTTATATTAAAAACTGCGGGATTATAAGCCAGTGCGACTGTTTGCCGCAAGCAAAATAACCCTGATCAGGGTGTTGCCAAAAGTGTTTTCAGATCCCGGGCGATCGCCTCCGGGGGACTGCCGTATGGCATCAACAGACGCAAACGTCCTTGTGCATCATAGACATACGTACCGGCACTGTGATCGATCAGGTAGTCATCACGGGCCTTGATAGAAGTCTTTTGATAGACCACTTTGAATTCATTCGCCAATGACGCGAGGCCGGGGCCCGCGCTCAAGCCCAGAAAGCTGGGATGAAATGCAGGCACATACTGCTTGAGCAGGTCGGGGGTATCGCGCTCCGGGTCCACCGTGACGAACAGCACCTGGACCTTGTCGGACAGGGGGCCCAGTTGCTGCAATGCCAGCGCAAAATCGGACAGGGTCGTGGGGCAGACGTCCGGGCAATGCGTGTAGCCAAAGAAGATCGCGACAGCCTTGCCCTTGAAGTCGGCCAGCGTCCTGATCTGGCCATGGTGGTCCGTCAACCTGAAATCCCGGGCAAACGCAGCACCGGTGATATCGGTTGCCTGAAATACGGGAGGCTCAGGCGCGGGCTTGCATCCTGCAAGCGCGAGCGCGAACACCGCGCACGCGGCGAGCAGCCTGGAATTCATACCTTGAATTGCTCGAAAAGCTGCCCGGGCACATCCGCCAGACGATATTTACCGGACTCGACCGCCTTGGCCAGTTTTTCCAGCGTGGTTTCCTGGAGCAGGTCGATGATCTTCTTCTTCACCGGCACCCAGCGGAAGTGCAGCGGACAAGCCGTCTCGTCGCTGCACTCCTTCAGGCCCAGCAAACAGCTCTGGGTAAACGCCGGTCCTTCGGTCAACAACAGGATATGCATCAGCGTGATCTTGTCGCCGCCCTCGCGCAGGCAAAAGCCGCCCAGTCGACCGCGGAACGAAAACAGCAGGTTGCCCTTTGCCAGGTTTTGCAGGATCTTGGCCAGATAGGGTGCCGGTACGCCAAGCTTGGCAGCGATGTCCTTGTTCAGGACGGGCGTAGCGCTTGGCTGGGTCGCCATGTAGATCAGCGCCTGTACTGCGTACTGACTGGTTCGCGAGAGGATCATGGCATGCCGCCTAATAGGGATGAACTGGGCACAATATAAAACAATCTTGTCTGAATATCCAGAAAGCCACTCGCTTTTCCCATATAAATCATATGGGTATTGGGTAGTAATGATCGACCAGCATGACCGCAAACAGCAGGCTCAGGTACCAGATCGAGTAACGGAAGGTTTCCCTGGCGAGGGGCTCGCTGTACTGGCGATACAGCCGCCAGCCGTACTGGATGAAACGCGCACCCAGCAGGGCCGCGCCCACCAGATAAATCCATCCTCCCATGCCGGTTCCCACCGGTAGCATCGTGACGGCAAACAGCAGCAGCGTGTAGAGCAGCACGTGCAGGCGGGTGTAGGCCTCGCCGTGCGTCACGGGCAGCATCGGCAAGCCGGCCTTGGCGTATTCCTCGCGGCGGTAGAGTGCCAATGCCCAGAAATGCGGGGGCGTCCACGCAAAGATGATGAGGAACAGCAGCAGGGCGTCGTGGTGCACCTCTCCGGTGGCGGCCGCCCATCCCAGCACGGGCGGCATCGCGCCGGATGCCCCTCCAATCACGATGTTCTGCGGCGTGGCCGGTTTGAGAATGACCGTGTAGATGACGGCATACCCGACAAAGGTCGCCAGGGTGAGCCACATCGTGAGCGGGTTCACGAAGACATTCAGCAGAAACAGCCCCACGCCGCCCACGACACCTGAGAACACCAGCGTCTGGGCATTGCTCAACTCGCCGCGCGGCAGCGGTCGCGCGCGGGTGCGTGCCATGAGGGCATCGATTTTCTGCTCGATGAGGCAGTTGAAAGCCGCGGCCGCGCCGGCCACCAGCGCAATGCCCAGCGTGCCCGCCCATAACGCATTCCAGCCTGGCCATCCCGGCACGGCCAGGAACATGCCGATGACCGCCGTGAACACGATCAGGCTTACCACGCGCAGCTTGCACAGCGCCAGGAATTGCTGGCAACGACAGGCTGCCCCCTGAATCATCAAGGACTCCATACTCACCTCCTGTATACCTGATAGTTCAGCACCACCAGGCTGGCCAGCAGCAAGGCTGCACCGGTGTTATGGGCCACCGCCAGCGCGAGCGGCAGGCTGAACACGACATTGCTGATGCCCAGGGTGACCTGCAGCGCAAGCAGCCCCCCCACGACCATGCCGATGCAGACATAGCCAGGCGCGCGCAGCAGGCGCAACACGAGCCAGCCCAGATACATGGTCACGATCAGGGCCATCACCCGATGGACCCAGTGTATGGCCGTCAACGCCGCCATGGGCAGCAGGTCGCCCGATGCCGTCTCGCCCAGTTCGCGATGCAGGGTGAAGCCATGCTCGAAATCCATGGCAGGCATCCATGTGCCCTGGCACATCGGAAAATCCGGACAGGCCAGCGCTGCATAGTTGGTGCTGACCCAGCCGCCCAGTCCGATTTGCACGATCACCAGCGCCAACCCCAGCAGCGCGCTGCCGCGCAGATGATCGACCCGTGCGTAGTAGGCGAGACTGCTCTGGCCGCGCTCACGCAACCACAGCCAGAGCATCAGCGAAAACGTCGCCATGCCGCCCAGCAAATGGGCGCTGACGACCAGCGGTTTCAGCAGCTTGGTCACCGTCCACATGCCGAGCAGGGCCTGGAACACGATCAGGCCCAGCAATAGCAGCGGCAACCCCGCCCCGCCCTTGGCCTCGTATCGGTAGCGCCAGCCCAGCACGGCGATGCCCAGGACCATCAAGCCGAGCGCACCGGCAAAGTAGCGATGGATCATTTCCTTCCAGGCCTTGGCATGCGAGACCGGTCCGTCGGGCCGGATGGCGAGTTCGGCGTTGATGGCCTCCGCCGCATGATGCGGCGTCACCCGGCCATAGCAGCCCGGCCAGTCGGGGCACCCTAGCCCGGCATCCGAAAGACGCACATAGGCACCGAGGCTGACCACGCCGAGCGTCAGGACCAGGGCGGCCAGAATGAGATTTCGATAGAACGTCATGGTCAGCCGATCTGGGAAGCTTTGAGCAGGAGCTTGAGGTCTTTCATGATGCCTTTTCCGGTGGGCTGTTCGGGGAATCTCAGCATCAGGTTGCCCAGGGGGTCGACCAGATAGATATGCCCGGTACGCGAAGCGTTTGCCGGAAACTGCTCGGCGAACGCCGGGGCATCCGGCCGCCAGACGTGCAAGCCGGAATGCTCCTGCAACAACGCTGCACCAGGCATGGACGCATCGGTTAGCACCCAAAGCCGCTCGATGCGCGATTGCTCCTTGCCCATCGCGATCCGGGTCTGGCGCATCAGATACAGTTGCTGTGCACACTCGGCCGCGCACTGGCCCGGACCGACATGCACCATGACCCACTTGCCCTGCAGCGCACTCAGGTCGTAAGGCCTGCCGTCGACCAGGCGACCCGTGGTCTGGTGCAGCGGCGCCGTGGCGAGCAGGTCGCCATAGTTCGTATGGCCCGCAGGGCGCCACCCGAAATACGCCAGATAGGCTGCCACCACAGGCACGACAAACACGCCAATCAACAACAGAAACTTGCTTCGCGGGCTCAGCTGCATACTCGATATCAACCCCACATCCGTCACATCATTCGGTGCCATCGTCACGATGGCGCTTCACGTTCAATACCAGCCACAACACCACCAGCGTCGTTGCCAGACTGTACCACTGGAAGGCATAGCTGACATGCGTGTCGACGCCGCTATCCGGACGCGGCCACGACCGCATCAAGCCGTCCTGTTCTTCACTGGTCTGCAGCAGCAGAACCGGCTGCAGGTTCAAGCCGGTCGAGGCCGCATACCGCTCAAAATCGAGGTTCTGCCAGACGCGTCCTCGCGGTTCGGTCGGGGCCAGTTCGATGTAGCGACTGCGGGGATCGACGGCCATGCCTTCGACCCTGACCCCCTCCGCCGGAGCGGGCGGCAAGTTGACCCGGTCGCGACTCCGGCCGACCGCCATCCATCCCCGGTTGACCAGCAGGTAGCGATCGCCGCCCTCGATCCTGATCGGGGTCAGCACGTGGTATCCGGCCACGCCATCGAGCACCTTGTTGTCGAGCAGGATGGTATGCGCATCGTCGAACACGCCCTGCGCTTCGAGCCTGCGATGCAAGATGCTATCGCGGTCGAGCAGGGTGTTGCCGACATGGATGGCAGGCTCCCGCTCGGCCTGGTCGTAGCGCGCCTGCAGCGTGCGCTTGTAATCGGCACGCTCGCTCTGCCAGTTGCCGAGCCACAGGGTCAGAACAAGGAATACCAGCGCAGCCAGCGTCGGCCACAACGTGGGCGCAAACTGCCACTGCCCCAGACGCAGCTTCAGCAAGTGCACGCCAGCAGCAATCCGGTTAGACTGGTCTTTTGTCGAGCGGAATCATTCATGCGCATCCTTGCCTTGCTCTTCATCATCTTCATCCTGGGCAGCCTGGCCAGCGCCCTGTACTACCTCATCAAGGACAAGGGACAAACCGATCGCACCGTGAAAATGCTCACGGTGCGCGTGGCACTGTCCCTCACCCTGTTCATCATGCTGATGGGGGGATACTACCTTGGCATCATTCCGCAATCCGGATTGCGCTGACTGATCCCGCCCAACAAAAAGCCGCGTGACGCGCGGCTTTTTGTTGGGCGGCACCCATCGGGTGCCGCAATGACCCGCCTGTTCGACCGACTCAAATCAGCCAGTAGACCAGGATGAACAGCAGTACCCAGACCACGTCGACAAAGTGCCAGTACCACGACACGGCCTCGAACGCGAAATGATGATCGGCCGTGAAGTGGCCCGCCATCGAGCGCAGCAGCATGACGATCAGCATGATCGTTCCCACCATGACGTGGAACCCGTGGAATCCGGTCAGCATGAAGAAGGTCGCGCCGTACACGCCCGCGCCGAGCGTCAGCCCCATTTCGGTATAGGCATGCTTGTATTCGTAGGCCTGCAGGCCCAGGAACAGCACGCCCAATGCGACGGTCATGGCGAGGCCGACGATGAGCTGGCCGCGCTTGTTCTGCTTGAGCCCCCAGTGCGCCCAGGTGACCGTCACGCCCGAAGTCAGCAGCAGCAACGTGTTGATCGCCGGCAGGCCCCACGCCCCCATCGGCGTAAAGGTGACGCCATCCGCAGTCAGCCCCGGGCCTGCGGTCGGCCAGGTGGCCTTGAAGCCTTCCCACAGCATGCTCCCCGTCTCGGCATCGGCCAGCCAGGGCACCGACAGCACACGCGTATAGAACAGCGCGCCGAAGAAGGCGGCAAAGAACATCACCTCCGAGAAGATGAACCAGCTCATCGACCAGCGGAACGAAGTGTCGACCTGCTTGTTGTATCGACCGGCCTCGCTGTCGCGGATCACTTCGCGAAACCAGCCCATCATCATGAACAGCAGGACCGCCAGTCCGATGATCAGGATCCAGCCGCCATTGTCGATTTCACGCATGGTCATGACGCCGCCCACCGCCATCAGCAACAGGGCGATCGATCCGACAAACGGCCAGATCGACGGTTGAGGCAGATAATATTTATCGGTTTGTGCCAGGCTCATGTCTTCCCCTCTTCCTTAGTCTATTGATCGTTTACTTCACGAACTGCAGCACCAGGTACACCAACACCAACATCATCAACACGAACGTCACGCCACCAATCAAGCCTGCAATGATGACCTGCGCAGGGGTCAGGCTTTGCGCATCGCTGTCATAGTCGCGCCGCTTGCGCACCCCGAAAAAACTCCAGAACACGGCCAGCGCAGCCTTGATGTTCCCCCGCTCACCCATGCTTTCCATCCTGTGGCAGTGCGGTATTCTTCGACCCGTTCCCGGTTTCGAAGAACGTGTAGGACAGGGTGACGGTGTGCACGTCGGAATCCATTCCCGGATCCAGGACGAAGAGCACCGGCATGCGGCGTTTCTCGCCTGCCGCCAGGGTCTGAGGCGTAAAGCAGAAGCACTCGATCTTCTTGAAGAATGCTGCCGCTCGGGCCGGTCCGTAGCTGGGAACGGCTTGACCGACGATGGCCTGGTCGCTGGTATTGGTCACTTCGTATTCCACCTGCACCAGTTGCCCTGGATGCACCTTGACCATGCGCTGCGCCGGCTTGAACTGCCACGGCAGCGTTTCATTGGTATTGGCGTCGAACTCCAGGGTCACCCAGCGGCTGGTGTCGACCTGGGTGTTCTTCACCAGACTCTGCTCGGCCCCGGAATTGATGCCGGTCACTTCGCAGATCTTGTAGTAGAACGGCACCAGGGCAAAACCGAATCCGAACATGCCCAGCGTCACGATGACGAGCTTGGACAGCGTCCTGGCGTTGCCGACCGACATCGCTTATTTCAATCCCGTATACAGGGTGAACAGGAACAGGCCCAAGGCCAGCACCGCCAGAATGGCAGCGGTGCGGTACTTGGCATGACGCTTGTCCATCGAAGCTTCCACTCCTTTGCTCACTTCACCACCGGTGCGGTTTCAAAGGTGTGATACGGCGCAGGCGAGGGAACCGTCCACTCGAGGCCTTCGGCACCCTCCCACACTTTCGAGCTTGCTTTTTCGCCACCCTTGATCGTCTTCAGCACAACCCACAGCAGGATCAGCTGGCTGAAGCCGAAGATGAACGCACCGACGGTGGCGATCTGGTTGAACTCGGTGAACTGCAGTGCGTAGTCGGGGATGCGGCGCGGCATGCCGGCCAGGCCCAGGAAGTGCATCGGGAAGAACACGATGTTCATGCCGATGACCGAGAGCCAGAAGTGCCATTTGCCCAGCGTTTCGTCGTACATGTTGCCGGTCCACTTCGGCAGCCAGTAGTAGATGCCGGAGAAGATCGCGAACAGGGCGCCCGAGACCAGCACGTAGTGGAAGTGCGCTACCACGTAGTAGGTGTCGTGCAGCTGGATGTCGACCGGCGCGATCGCCAGCACCAGGCCCGAGAAACCGCCGATGGTGAACAGGCAGACGAAGGCGATGGCGAACAGCATGGGGGTCTCGAACGTCATCGAGCCCTTCCACATCGTGGCGACCCAGTTGAACACCTTCACCCCGGTGGGGACGGCGATCAGCATCGTCGAGAACATGAAGAACAGCTGCGCCGTGACCGGCATGCCGACGGTAAACATGTGGTGCGCCCACACGATGAACGACAGGATCGCGATGGAGGCGGTGGCGTACACCATCGACGCATAACCGAACAGCGGCTTGCGCGCGAAGGTCGGGATCACCTGCGAGACGATGCCGAAGGCCGGCAGGATCAGGATGTACACCTCGGGGTGGGCGAAGAACCAGAAGATGTGCTGGAACATCACCGGGTCGCCGCCGCCCGCTGCGTTGAAGAAGTGGGTGCCGAAGTTGCGGTCGGTCAGCAGCATCGTCACCGCGCCCGCCAGCACCGGCATGGTGGCGATCAGCAGGTAGGCGGTGATCAGCCAGGTCCAGACGAACAGCGGCATCTTCATCAGCGTGAGGCCGGGGGCGCGCATGTTGAGGATGGTGGTGATGATGTTGATCGAGCCCATGATCGACGACAGGCCCATGATGTGCACGGCCAGGATCGTCAGGTCGTAGGAGATGCCGCCCTGGATGAAAAGCGGCGGATACATCGTCCAGCCGCCGGCAACGGCGCCTCCCGGCAGCAGGAACGACACCATCAGCAGGATGCCGGCAACCGGCAGCACCCAGAACGCCCAGTTGTTCATGCGCGGGAACGCCATGTCTGGCGCGCCCAGCATCAGGGGCACCTGCCAGTTGGCGAAGCCCGAGAAGGCCGGCATGATCACACCGAAGATCATGATCAGCCCGTGCATCGTGGTGAGCTGGTTGAAGAAGTCCGGGTTGGTGAGCTGCAGACCCGGCTGGAACAGTTCGGCGCGGATCATCAGTGCCATGGCCCCGGCCGCGAACAGCATGATCAGCGCAAACCAGAGGTACAGCGATCCGATGTCCTTGTGGTTTGTCGTGGTCAGCCAGCGCATGAATCCGGTGGGATGCGCGTGGTGTCCGTGGTCGTCGTGGGCGTGTGCTGCATCAGACATGACTGTGCTCTCCTCTCTGTTATTCACTGCACGGCGGGGGCAGCGGCTTCCGCTGCACCTCCACGCGCGGTCGCAATCGCTGCGGGCTGCGCAGCGTCACCCATCTTGTTATCCCACGCATTACGCTGGTACGTCACGACGGCGGCGATGTCGGCGTCGGACAGTTGGCCGCCGAACGCCGACATGGCCGTTCCCGCCTTTCCGTTCAATACAATATCGATGTGATTTTCAATCGGACCGGTTGCGATTTTGGAACCGCTGATGGCAGGGAAAGCCCCAGGGAGACCCATGCCGTTGGCCTGGTGGCAAGCGGCGCAGCTGGTCTGATAGACCTTTTCGCCGCGCTCGACCAGTTCGGCCATTTCGAATGTCCGGGTGTTGTCTGCCGCTGCCGTCTCGGCAGCGCCTTTCTTCTTGGCGACCCAGGCCTTGTAATCCTCTTCGGAGACGACCTCGACCACGATCGGCATGTAGCCGTGATCCTTGCCGCACAGCTCGACGCACTGGCCGCGGTAGGTGCCGATCTTGTCGGCCTTGAACCAGCTGTCGCGGATGAAGCCCGGAATGGCATCCTGCTTGGCGCCCAGGGCCGGCACCCACCAGGCGTGCAGCACATCGTTGGCGGTGATCAGGAGCCTGACGCGCTTGCCGACCGGCACGACCATCGGCTCATCCACCTCCAGCAGGTAGTGCTCGCCCTTCGTTGCGGTGTTGTTGATCTGCTCACGCGGCGTCGACAGATTGCTGTAGAAGCTGACGCCATCATTGAGATAGTCGTAGCCCCACTTCCACTGGTAGCCCGTGACCTTGATGGTCAGGTCCGGATTGGAGGTGTCCTTCATGTCGATCACCACCTTGGCTGCCGGATAGGCCATGCCCATCAGGATGACGAAGGGTATGACCGTCCAGATCACCTCGACCGTAGTGTTTTCGTGGAAATGCGCGGCCTGGTGGCCGGCCGATTTGCGATGCTTGATCAGCGAATAGAACATCGCGCCGAACACCACGATGAAGATTCCCAGACATACCAGCATGATGAGGTTGTGCAGGTCGAACACATCCTGCGCCACCTGACTCGCCGGTTCCTGCAAGTTGTACGCGTAATCCGCCAGCGCGGGCAGACTGAACAACTGTACCGCCCCAAACATCCCTGCCTGTTGCCACATGCTCTTCATCGCACTCCCCCCGTTCTCTCGTCCCTGTTATTGGTCTTCGTTGCGGCGTGTGTTGCGGTTTGGCCTGCAACGTACTGTTTTCAGCCCTGCAGCTTGCTTTTCAGTATGGCGGCCAATTGCTGGCGCGCCTCATCATTCAGGTAACTTCCCAATTCGGATTCGGTGCCATGTGAACTCAGGCGGAGCCGGCAGTCTTTGCCGGGGGCCAAGCATTCGCATCCCACGCGAACCCACTGGCGATTCATTTCACGGTGGCCAACATGCCGGCCAATACGCCAGTCAAGCACTACCTTGTCGCCGTCGATGGTCAGGGTTTCATAATCAGACTGGCTGTTGCGCATCGTCTCGAGCGCCCACGCCAGCAAACCCACTTCCAGACCTGCAAACGGCAGGATCATCCAGAAACCCAGTGCAGCAAACGCGATCGCGATTCCGAAACACAGCACTGCCAAGCCCCAGAACGTGAGGCGTTCCTGCGTTTTCGTCAGCGAACAGGCCGGGCGCGAAACAAACACAAACGCGCTGGCGGGTTGTGCTGCGATGCCATCCGTATCACCCTGTTCCATGGCGGAAAGAGGTTTTCAAGTGCGGCAATTAGTCGCAGACACTACACGATGAAAATCACATAGACAAGATAAACGAATGTACTAACTATTTGATTTGATTATTAAATATCGTTATTGTTGATTATTCTAAGATACTTATTTTTAAGGCAGCACAAGCCATTGCGGCGTGTTGGGGGTAGGCGAGGGATCCGGATCGAAGCCCTGCACACCGAGACAGGGCGCAGGCAATCGCATGCGCAATGCCGCCACATTGGCCGCCTGCTGCGCCATTTCGGGGTCGATGTGATTGCCGATCCAGCCGGCCCACGGCAACTCACGCATGGCGATCGATTCAGCCGTCAGCAGGGCGTGGCTGAGACAGCCCAGGCGCAGGCCCACCACCAGCACGACCGGCAGCCCCAGCCGCTTTGCCAGGTCCGACATGTCTTCGCGCGCGTTCAGCGGAACGCGCCAGCCGCCGGCACCTTCGACCACGACCACATCGGATCTGGCCGCGAGCCTGGCGTAGCATTCGGCGATGCGGTCCAGCCGGATGTCCACGCCCGCCATCTCGGCCGCAATATGCGGTGCAATGGGCTCGGGGAAGGCATAAGGGTTGATGTCACCGACATCCGCCTCGACGTTGGATGCCTGCATCAGCGCGACCACATCCTCGTTCAGTGCACCGGCCTCGCTGCCGGCCGACACCGGCTTCATCGCCGCCACCCGCAGGCCCTGCGCACGCAGCGCATGGATCAGCGCGACCGACACGCGCGTCTTGCCGACGCCGGTGTCGGTGCCAGTCACGAAGAATCCACTCATGCCAACCCCAATTTCCGTCGGCGTTCGCCGATGTTGAACTGGATTACCTGGCGGCCGTCCTCGCGCCGCGTCTTGTCGCCCGCCCAAGCATGGCCGTATATCACCTCGAAGGTGGCCGGCAGGCGCCCATCGCGTCGATGGACCTCGTACGCTTGTTCGAGTTGCGACCAGGCCGTTTTACCCAGCAGCCCGCGCTTGCGCGCCGCCGCGGCATTGTGGGCGCCGATGCCCTTGAGGTCGCGCATCAGCGACTTGAGGTCGGCATAGGTGAGCGTAAGCATTTCCATCTCCATCACCGGGCTGGCAAAGCCGGCATGGATAAGCATGTCGCCGATGTCGTGCAGGTCGATGAAGGTGTTGACGTGCGGCGCATCATCGACGGCAGCAAACGCTTGCCGCAATTCCTTCAGCGTATCGGGGCCGAAGGTGGCGAACATCAGCAGGCCGCCCGGCGCCAGTACGTCGTGGAATCCCTTCAGCGTAGCCTCGAGGTCGTGCGCCCATTGCACAGCCAGGCTGGACCAGACGAGGTCGATGCTGCCGGTCGCCAGCGGCAGGCGATCCATGTCGGCGCAGACGGCATGATGAGAAGGCAGACGCCGGGTTGCCATGCGCGCGAGCGCGCGCTGCGCCCACGTGTGCTCCGGCAAGCGGGCGCGCGCCGCTTTGAGCATGGCCGGTGAAATGTCGAGCGCCACGAGATCGGCATGCTGATAGCGCTCGCGAAGATGCGCCAGGCCGTAGCCGGTTCCGGTGCCGACATCAAGCACGCGTCCGGGTTGAAGCGTCATGAAATCGAGCCGCGACAGGAGGCGGTCGCAGACCTCGCGCTGCAGCACCGCGTGGGCGTCGTAGCTGGCCGCCGCATGGTCGAACGCACGTCGCACCTCGTCGAAGTCGAGACCGGGATCAGCCATGAACGAAACTCCGGATTTCGGCGGCGACGTCATCGGCATGCGACAGATGCGGGGCGTGGGCAGCGCGATCGATTTCGAGATGCCTAGCTGCGGGTAAGACCGTCGCGAGCCATTCGCCAGCTGCAGGCGGGGTCAGGGTGTCGAGTGCGCCATGGATCACAAGGGACGGTTGCGCAAGCTGTCGCACGTCGGCGCGCAAGTCGGCTGTTTGCAGAATGTCCAGCCCCGCCGACAACGCATCGGCTTCCGGATCGGGAGCCGCCAGCAGGGTTTCCCGCAGTTGCTGGAGCAGTGCCTTCTGCCCGGGCATGCCGCGCGTCTGCAGGCTGAGGAAACGCAGCAGCGTCGCGCGCGGGTCGGCGATCAGTGCCGTGCCAAAGGCATCCAGGTCGGCGTGCACCATGCCATGCGCCCAGTCCTGGCTCGTGACGAACCGGGGGGTGGTCGCCACCAGAATCAGGCGAGACACCTTGGCCGGATGCAGCAACGCCGCGCGCATCGCGACCTGTCCGCCCAGCGACCAGCCGAGCAGCAGGCTGCCGTCCGGCAGTTGCTGCGCCAGGTCGTTCGCCCAGGCATCCAGCGAATTGAGCGGCAGCGATGCGCGTCCGCCGTGCCCGGGGAGATCGATGATTTTCGCTTCAAAGTGGTCGGACAACCGTTCTGCCAGCGCGTCGAACACACGGCCGTTCATGCCCCAGCCATGCACCATCGCCAGGTGGGATTTAGTCGATAGCATGCAGGGCCTCGACCAGGTGTGCGATGTCGCTTTCGGTGTGCGCCGCCGACAGCGTGATGCGCAGGCGCGCGGTACCAACGGGCACAGTGGGCGTGCGGATCGCGGGCACCAGCAGGCCGCGCTGCAGCAGCCCCTGCGACAGGCTCACCGCCTCGGCGTTTTCGCCGATCAACAGCGGCTGGATCGGCGTGCCGGATGCCATCAGACGCCCTCGCTTGAGGCCGGCGAGCCCCTCCCTCAACTGGACGACGTGGCTGCGCAGGCATTCGCGCCGTGCCGCGCCCGCTTCGATCAGCTGCAGGCTTGTTGTCAGGCACGCCGCCAGGTGCGGCGGCGACGCCGTCGTATAGATGTATGGACGCGCCTTCTGGATCAGCCAGTCGATCACACTGGCATGCGCGGCCACTGCTGCGCCTGCCACGCCTGCCGCCTTGCCGAGCGTGGCCAGGTAGATGACGCGGTCACTGGCCCGCGCGCGGGGCGTGAGACCGCCGCGGCCGTCATTCAGCACGCCGAAGCCGTGCGCGTCATCGAGGTAGAGCCAGGCGTCGTAGCGCTCGGCCAGGTCGAGCAATGCATCGACCGGCGCGATATCGCCGTCCATGCTGAACACGAGGTCGGACGCGATGAGTCTGGTTTCGGCCGTGCTCCTGGCCAGCTGGCTTTCGAGTTGCGCCAGATCGACATGGCGGTAGCGCGTGAAAGTCGCACCCGTGAGCTGCGCGGCATCGACGAGCGAGGCGTGGTTGAGCTTGTCGCCGAACACTTCGCCGTGCCGCGTGAGCAACGCGCCGAGCACGCCCAGGTTCGCCATGTACCCGGTCGAAAAAAGCAGGGCGGACGGTTTGCCGACGAAGCGCGCGAAGGCCTCTTCGAACTCGTGATGGAAGCGCTGATGCCCGGTGATCAGGTGCGCGGCAGCGGCGCCGACGCCGGCCTGGTCGAGCGCGTCGTGCGCGGTGCGAACCAGCACCGGATCGGCGGCGAGGCCGAGATAATCGTTGCTGCAGAACGAGATGACGCTCTGGCCGTTGATCGTGACATGCGCCCCCTGCGCGCCATCGAGTAGCAGGCGGCGGCGCTCGAGATGATCCACTTTCAGTGCGGCCAACCCCTGCTGCAGGCGGGTCAGCGCGGAGAAACTCATGTATCGCCGGCGATCACAACGCGCTCAGCCCCAGGCTGTCGAACAGGCGCTGGTCGCGCTCCCATTCCGGATTGCCCGTGGTCAGCAGCTTTTCGCCATAGAAAATCGAATTGGCTCCGGCAAGGAAACACAGCGCCTGCACCGCATCGCTCATCTGCTGGCGGCCCGCCGACAGGCGCACAAAGCTTTTCGGCATGCAGATACGCGCCACGGCAATGGTGCGTACGAACTCGAGCGGATCGAGCGCCTCGGTGCCAGCAAGCGGCGTGCCCTCAACCTGCACCAGCAGGTTGATCGGCACCGACTCGGGCTGCGGGTCGAGGGACGCCAACTGGCCGATCAGGCCGGCGCGCTGGGTCCGCGATTCGCCCATGCCGACGATGCCGCCGCAGCATACGTGCAGGTCGGCCTGGCGTACGCGCTCCAACGTGTCGAGACGGTCCTGGTATTCGCGCGTGGTGATGATGTCGCCGTAGAACTCGGGCGCGGTATCGAGATTGTGGTTGTAGTAGTCGAGGCCCGCCTCCTTCAACTGCTCGGCCTGGCCGTCTTTCAGCATACCGAGCGTGGCGCAGGTTTCGAGGCCAAGTGCCTTGACCTCGCGCACCATGTCGAGAACCGGCTCCAGATCGCGCTGCTTCGGCCCTCGCCACGCGGCTCCCATGCAGAAGCGCGACGCGCCGGCTGCCTTGGCTGCCTTGGCTGCTGTCAGCACGTCATCCAGATTCAGCAGGCCCTGGTTTTCGACGCCGGCATCGTAGCGCGCCGATTGCGGGCAGTAGCCGCAATCCTCGGAGCAGCCGCCGGTCTTGATCGACAGCAGCGTCGAGAGCTGCACGCGGTTGGGATCGAAGTGCGCGCGGTGCACGGTCTGGGCCCGGAACATCAGGTCGGCAAACGGCAGCGCAAACAGCGCCTCGATGTCGGCGACGGTCAATCGCGCCGCGGGTTGGATCATGTCATTCATTAATTGCCACCTCAATCGTCATGTCCTGCCACGGTTCGCGCGCAGCCTTGTAAATATCGACCAGCGCCCACGGCACGATGATCGTCACCGCCAGCCCCAGCACCAGCATCAAGCCCTGCCAGCCGCCGAGCAGGCCATAGATCGGCTGGCCGAAGACCACCAGGCTGCCCATCACGCCATAAAACCGGTAGCCTGCCCATTTGTTGTAATGGACGGCTCGCGCATTGGGGTGGTGGGCAATGCTCGCGTAGACGAAAATCGACGCACCGAGCCAGATCATCACCGGTGGCAGGGACAACACGAAGGGCAGGAAGCCGATCTTGTGGCTGGCCAGCAGCTTGCCCAGCAGCAAGGCGGATAGCGAGACCATCAGCACTGCCACGGTAATGATGTTGAACAGCTGCGCCGCAAAACGGGAGGACGAAGCTGATATGAGACGTTTGGCTTTCATGGCGCGAATTCTCGGGGGAGGCGCCCAGCCTGTCAAATTCAGGCAGGTAATCAATTGAACATCTGGTCACTTTTTAATCAATCCTGGCCACGGGCCTGCCTGATGTGTGGCGGAGAAACAACGGTCCAGCACCTGTGCGCGGGCTGCCTGGATGACCTGCCCTGGCATGGCGAACCGCAGTGCCCCCGCTGCGCCATTCCCTCTCCGGGAAACCAGGTGTGCGGAGCCTGCCTGCGGCACCCACCCTCTTTCGACCGCACCCGGGCCGCGCTGGCCTATGCCTATCCGCTCGACCGCCTGATCCCGCGCCTGAAGTATCACGGCCGCCTCGCGATTGCGCCAGCCCTGGGCGAATGCCTGGCACAGTCGGTGGCCCTGGATGACCGGCCCGACGTGCTGGTCGCCATGCCGCTGCATGCGCGCCGCATCCGTGAGCGGGGATTCAACCACGCGACCGAGATTGCCCGCGAAGTGTCGCGGCAACTGGGAATTCCGCTCGACACCCGCAGCTGCCAGCGCATTCGCGACACGCCGCCCCAGATGAAGCTGAAGCACGACGCCCGCCGCCGCAATGTGCGGGGCGCTTTCAGGTGTACGGGGGACATCAGGGGGCAGCACGTTGCGCTCATCGACGACGTGATGACGACCGGAACCAGCCTCGACGAACTGGCCGCGACGCTGAAGCGCGCGGGCGCGCGCCAGGTGACCTGCTGGGTGGCGGCGCGCACGTTGCCGCCGGGCGAGACGCCTCAGTCGTAGATTTCTTCCACCGCAAAAATCCGGCGGTGCTCGCGCATCGCATAGCGGTCCGTCATGCCCGCAATGTAGTCCGACACGGCACGCGCGCCCATCAGAGACTCGTGTTCCTGATGCTCGGGCGGTAGCAGGCGCGCATCGCTGGTAAACGCGGCATACAGGTCGCTGATGATGCGCCCGGCCTTCGCGCTCATGCGCGACACCTTGTAGTGGCGGTACAGGTGGTGCAGCAGGAAGCGCTTGAGTTCGCGGTGCTCGTCGAGCAGGGCCGGGCTGAAGGCTGCCAGCGGAGGCGCCGCACGAACGTCGTCGATCGACTTGACGCCGCTGTTCTCGACGTTGTTCCGCGTGGTGTTGACCAGGTCGAGGATCAGGGTGTTGATGATGCGCCGCACGGTCTCGGTCACGACGCGACGCCCCTGCAGCGCAGGGTGTTTCGAACGGACCTCGGCGAGGTGGCGGGCGAAAATCTGGACCTCGCTCAATTGCTCGAGCGTGATCAGGCCGGAGCGCAGGCCGTCGTCGACGTCGTGGTTGTTGTAGGCGATCTCGTCGGCGAGGTTGGCGATCTGCGCTTCCAGCGAGGGTTGCTGCTTGTGGAGGAAGCGCTCGCCGATGGCGCCCAGCCTGGCGGCATTGGCCAGCGAACAGTGCTTGAGGATGCCTTCGCGCGCCTCGAAGGTGAGGTTGAGGCCATCGAAATCGGCATAGCGTTCTTCCAGCAGGTCGACGACCCGAAGCGACTGCAGATTGTGCTCGAAGCCGCCGTGCTCCTTCATGCAGGCATTCAGCGCATCCTGCCCGGCGTGGCCGAACGGCGTATGGCCCAGGTCGTGCGCCAGCGAAACCGCCTCGACCAGGTCCTCGTTGAGGTTCAGCATGCGGGCGATGGTGCGGCCGATCTGCGCCACCTCGATGCTGTGGGTCAGCCGGGTGCGGAACAGGTCGCCCTCGTGGTTCACGAAAACCTGGGTCTTGTATTCGAGCCGGCGAAAGGCGGTGGAGTGGATGATGCGATCGCGGTCGCGCTGGAATTCGGAGCGGGGCGCGGCGGCGGGCTCCGCGTGCTGGCGCCCCCGGGACTGGCTGGAATGCGCGGCGAAAGGGGCAAGCGTATCCATCGGTTTTTTCCTCAGCTCGGCCGGGTCAGCACGCCGGTCAGCACATCGTTCGGCACGTCGGCGGTGATGACGGCCTCGCCCAGTTTTTTCAGCAGCACGAAACGCATCTTGCCGCCCTCGACCTTCTTGTCGTGTCCCATGTAGTCCAGATAGGTGTCGACGCCCAGGTCCGGCGCCACGTCGGGCAGGCCGGCTGCGACGATCAGCGCCCGGGTGCGCGCCACATCGGCCTCGGTCAGCCAGCCCATGCGCTGCGAGGCCTGCGCCGCCATCACCATTCCGGCAGCCACCGCTTCGCCGTGCAGCCAGTTGCCGTAGCCCATGCCGGATTCAATGGCATGGCCGAAGGTGTGGCCGAGATTGAGAATCGCGCGGATGCCGCCTTCGCGTTCGTCCTGCGCCACCACCTGCGCCTTGATTTCGCACGAGCGATGAATCGCGTGGGTGATCGCTGCCTGGTCGAGCGCACGCAGCTTGTCCATGTTGGCCTCCAGCCAGGCGAGGAAGCCGGCATCCCAGATCAGGCCGTACTTGATCACCTCGGCCAGCCCGGCCGACAGCTCGCGGGCCGGCAGCGTCTTCAGCGTATCGGTATCGGCCAGTACCAGCCTGGGCTGATAGAACGCGCCGATCATGTTCTTGCCGAGCGGGTGGTTGATCCCGGTCTTGCCGCCCACCGAGGAGTCGACCTGGGACAGCAGGGTGGTGGGGATCTGGATGAACGGCGCGCCGCGCTGGTAGCTGGCCGCTGCAAACCCGGTCATGTCGCCGATCACGCCGCCGCCCAGCGCGATCAGCGTCGTCTTGCGCTCGGCCCGATCGGTCAGCAGTGCATCGAAGATCAGGTTCAGCGTTTCCCAGTTCTTGTAGGCTTCGCCGTCCGGCAACACGACCTGGGCGACCGCCACGCCCGCCGATTCGAGGGCGGCGGTCAGCTGGGCCAGATACAGCGGTGCCACGGTAGTATTGGTGACGACCATTACCCGCTTCTGGGCAAGGTGTGGCAGGATCAATTGTGGCTGGCACAGCAGGCCGGTCCCGATATGGATGGGATAGGACCGGTCGCCCAGATCGACGTTCAGGGTTTGCATGCAAATCGAACCACGATAAAAACAAACGGCTCATTGTAACCAATGCGAGTAGATTGCTTCATCCCCCGTGCATGGCACATTGCTTGCAGCCTGGCCGCTATTTCCCCTCCGACAAATCACATGCTCGCTCTTTCACGCACCAGAGTGTCTCGCTCACCTTGCCCCTGCAAGGCAGGCGACTGCGCCGCTTGCTCCCGCACGGGGAAAGCGGCGTCCCAGGCAGATGATGGCTTTTCATCGTGGATGACGGGCTCGCGGCACCATAGTGCGGCAGCGAGGTGCCTCAAGTGACCCCGGGGCAAAGCATCCGGCGGGGTATCGCCTGGCTGTTCGTCGGCAGCACCGGAAACCAGGTGCTGACGTTCATATTCGGCGTCATCCTGGCCCGGTTGCTGGCGCCCGAGGATTTCGGCCTTCTGCTCACCCTCCAGGTGTTCACCGGCCTGGCCGGATTCGTCGCGGGAGGCGGCATGGGACAGGCCCTGGTGCGCGCCAAGGTGGCCGGCGTGGAAGACTACAACATCGTCTTCACGCTGCAGATCCTGATCGGCGGCGCGATCTATGCACTGTTCTTTTTCGTGGCCCCCTGGCTTGCGGACTGGTACGACACCCCGCTGTACGCCGACCTGCTGCGTGTCTCGGCGCTATCGTTCCTGCTGCGTCCGTTCGTCAATCTGCCAAGCAACATCCTGTACCGGCAGATGCGCTACAAGGCGCAGACACTATCGGGCCTGGTCGCCCTGCTGGTATCCAGCCTGACCAGCATCGGTCTGGCCTTGGCCGGCCATGGCGTCTGGAGCCTGATCTGGGGCGGACTCATCGGGTCGGCCTTTCTTGCCATGATCCTGATTCCGCTCGCGGGATGGCGTCCCGCCTTCTCCTCGGCCTTTGGTCGAGGCCGCGACATCGCGCGATACGGCTTCCTGGTGTCCGCCAACGACATCGTGGGCTATCTGCGCAACCAGGTCAGCATCTTCATGCTGTCGCGCACACTGGGGCCTGCGAGCGTAGGCCTGTACAACAAGGGCGAAAGCCTCTGCCGGATGCCGCATGGCTTCATCACAGGCTCGGTCTATCATGTGCTGTTCCGCTCGATGTCGGCCGAGCAGGACAACCTCGACAAATGCCGGTACCTCTACACCCGCAGCATCGCCCTGGTCGCCGTCTACGCCACGCCCTTCTATGTCGGCTTTCTGTGGCTGGCTGAGCCCTTCATCCGGGGCGTCTATGGGGAGAAATGGGTAGAGTCGGCCGGCCCGTTGATGATCCTTGCGCTGGCATGGCCGTTCTGGCTGATGGAAAACCTGTCCGGCGCGGTGCTAGCCGCCCAGAACTGGCTGGGGCGCGAGCTCCCCGTACAGATCGCAACCGTCATCCTGATTGCCCTGGCGATCCTGATTGCCCTCCCCCATGGCATTACCGGCGTGGCATGGGCCATTGCTGGGGCATCCATTTATTCAGCTGCCCACTTGTACTGGCTTGCGACGCGCAGCCTGAACGCCGGACTCATGTTGTTCTTCCGGGCGCTCGCCCCGGCGGCCATCCTCAACAGCCTGCTTGCCGCCACGCTGTTTATCGTCGACCATCTGGCTTCCGGGCCGATACGTTCCAACGATCTGGCCTATCTTTCCCTGATGGGCTCCATTGGCGGGCTGGTCTACGTGCTCAGCTTCCTCTACCTGCCCATCGACTCGCTGAAAACCGAGCGGCACCGCTGGAAGACGAAACTCGGACTGGCATCCTGACCGAACACGCATGACCTTCATCGACCCTCTCTCCCGAGCGCTACACCACCAGGCCGGACAGCACGGTCCGCTGATCCTCATGTATCACGCCGTAGCGTCCGGCTCCAGCGATCCGGCCTGGCCATGGGCCGTCTCCATGCGGAATTTCTGTGCCCAGCTCGACTTCCTGGCCGCCGAAGGCTATGCCACGCCCACGATGGGCGAACTGGCATCCGCCCCCCCCGGTACCTGGAAGGGCCGCACCGCCGTCATCACCTTCGACGACGGCTACGTCGACAACCTGGCCGCCTGCGAAGCCCTGAAGCAACGAAACATGCGGGCGACCTGGTTCATTGTGTCAGGCTCGGTGGGAAAATCCCCTCAATGGCCGGAAGACGGCCGCCCGCCGGGCCGCCTGCTGAATGCCTCGGAACTGGCCTCGATGCAGCAGGATGGTATGGAAATCGGATCGCATACGGTGAGCCATGCCCGACTGACCGAAGTGGACCGCACGAAGCGGCTGCATGAGATACGCGATTCCAGGGCCGCGCTGGAAGACATCCTCGGCCAGGCCGTCGGCAGCTTTGCCTACCCTTACGGCCTGTGGAACGCAAAATGCGCCGAGGCGGTGGAAGCCGCCGGATACGCGGCCGCGTGCACGACCCGGCCGGGCTGGGCGCTTCGGGACAACACGCCCTATCTGCTGAGGCGGCTCACGGTTTTCAACACCGACAGCCTGAGCACCTTTGCGCGCAAGCTGTATTTCGGCGGAAACGATGTCTCGTGGAAAGCGCTGACTCGCTATGGTCTTCTTCGCATGCGACAGCGAGCGGGACTTTGAGTCCAACCCCTTGCATGAGGGCAGGGTCTGGCATGCAAGTCAAAGACCTCATCTTGAACCCCTTCCACGTTCCACAGCCCCATCCGTTAACACCCCGACTAGCCTCCCCGGCAACCCAAGGCTTAGTATTCAGCCTTGAATAACGCGTCCCTTTTCCATTCGGTGCCTCAATGGGGGCCGCAGTCAGCGCACTTTCAGGAAGGAAAGACTATTGGCCGTTTATCCGAAACCCGTTTTTATTTTTGCTTCTTCATGGCGGTCCGGCAGCACCCTGTTGCAGCGCTATGTCACCCGCACGGGAAAAATCCTGGTTTGGGGTGAAACCGGCGGCGCACTGAATGCCATCTGTGCCGCGCTCGCGGGCTGGGAGCAGATCACGGCCGATCCCTCCCGCGTTTTTCCCAATAAACGGGGCGGCGGCGGCGGCGAGGCCTACCTGAAATTCATCGACACCCCCAAGTCCGAACATCCCCGGCAGTGGATCGCCAACCTGACGCCTCCCTATGAGGAAATCGTGCAGGGCATGCGAGCCATGATGACCGACCTGTATGGTCGCCATGCCCATGAGCGTGGCTACGATCGCTTTGGCATCAAGGAAACCCGGTGTGACCTGGCCACCGCGACATGCCTTCAGGCTGTATTCCCTGACGCCAAGTTCCTCTTTCTGGTTCGCAATCCTTATGACGTGATGCTCTCCATCAAGCGCCGCGACTGGATGGGGCGGCAACCGGGCCACGACACGCTGCGCATGCATGCCATGCACTGGAAAAATCTGTCCGCGCAATTCAGGCAAGCCGGTTTCGGGATGACCGTCCGATACGAAGATTTCATCTCCGACCCGGCAGTACCCGAGCGCGTACTGGATTACCTCGAAATCGAAGCGCGCCCCCCGACCGACTTCATCCAGAAAAGCCAGGTAGACTGGAAAGCGCACCATCACGCTCCGCTCAGCCTGTGGGAACGGGCACGAATGCGCTACTGGCTGAGCGACGAAATGAAGCAATGGGGATACTGACACGCCAGCCTGCCGCCATCCATGAACAGCCCCATCCGGACAGCCGCTGAACCCCACGTGCCGCCAGAAATCCGTCCAGGCAGCGGACCCAGGACGCCTGCCGTCTCCGTCATCATGCCTTGCCACAACGCAGCGGCCCACCTACCGCTCAGCATCGGCAGCGTCGTTGCACAGACGTTTTCCGACTGGGAACTGGTCGCCGTGGACGACGGTTCCACGGACAGCACCCTGCAGCAACTCAAGGAGACACAGGACGAACGCATCCGCATCCTTTCGCAGGCCAACCAGGGCGTCAGCGTCGCGCGCAACACGGGCCTGGCGGCGGCTTGCGGGCGCTACGTGGCATTCCTGGACGCGGACGACTCCTGGTCGCCCGCCTTCCTGGTAACGATGCTGGCGGCCCTGCAGCGTCATGAGGACGCGGTCCTGGCGTATTGCGGATGGCAGAACCTCGGGCTTGCAGACGAGCGCGGCCAGCCATTCATCCCGCCGGATTATGAACATGACGGCAAGGCCGAAGCGCTGCTGACCGGGTGCCGCTGGCCTGTCCATGCCGCGCTGGTCAAGCGGGA